>CALFXE010000304.1 GCA_937927845.1 uncultured Paludibacter sp. | reverse complement strand
ACTATGCAAATGCCTTCGAGTTCCCATTTAAAATATCTAATGCGTAATCTGGGTTTAATTTCATGTGGATAGCCGACAATTGCACTTTCAGCTACAATATTATGTGCATTTATTGCATCTTCTATTGGAGCTGTACCTAAATTGTGCCCTGATACTATTATAACATCATCTAATCGACCGGTAATACGATAATAACCTACTTCATCACGTAGTGCACCATCTCCTGAAAAATAATTTCCTGGAAATTTAGAAAAATACGTATCTATAAATCGCTGATGATCACCCCATATCGTACGAGCCATTCCAGGCCATGGGTATTTTATACATAAACTGCCTGTCTTCTGATTTTTCTCAATCTCATTGCGTAAATCATCCATTAATATCGGTTGAATGCCGGGTAGTGGAAAAGATGCATAAGATGGTTTAGTTGGTGTAACAAAAGCTATAGGTGAGAGCATGATACCTCCGGTTTCTGTTTGCCACCATGTGTCGACAAGCGGACAGCGTTTTCCTCCTACATGATCGTTAAACCAGTGCCACGCTTCTTCGTTGATAGGTTCGCCTACCGAACCAATCACCTTTAATGAATCCATTTCATGGCTTTGTACAAATTCAATTTTTTCTTTAGCTAAAGAACGGATGTTGGCGATGTGTAGAATTGGGTTATATTATGTTTCTGAATCACATCCCAAAATCGACTGTGATCAGGATACGATGGAATACCTTCGAAAATAACAGTTGTAGCACCGCATAATAACGGACCGTAAACTACATACGAATGACCTGTTATCCAACCTATATCAGCAGTACACCAATATATGTCATCCTCATCATAGTTAAACACATTTTTAAAAGTATATGCAGTATACACCATATATCCGCCAATTGTATGTACCATTCCCTTTGGTTTTCCGGTAGAACCGGATGTGTATAAAATAAACAAAGGATCTTCTGCATCCATATATTCTTCAATATGACGATCAGATGCTTTTTCAAGAAGTGGCTCCAGCCAAACATCTCTACCTTTAATCATATTTATATCTTTTCCTGTTCTTTTTACAACAAGAACCTTTTCAATAGATGTGGTATGTTTTAGAGCTTCATCAGCAATCTCTTTTAATGCTACAATGCGATTTCCTCTAAATCCACCATCTGCCGTGATAAGGAGACTGCATGTGCTATCATTTATTCTGCTCGATAAGGCATTTGCAGAAAATCCTCCAAACACAACTGAATGAATTGCTCCAACTCTTGCGCAAGCTAAAATACTAAACACAAGCTCAGGAATCATTGGTAAATATATACAAACTCTATCGCCCTTTTTCACTCCTTGCTCTACCAAAACATTCGACATTTTACATACCTCTTCATAGAGTTGTTTATAAGTAAATGATTTTGCCGGCTCATCAGGATTATTTGGCTCGAAAATAATTGCATTTTTATCACCTTTTTTTTCAAGATGTCTGTCAACACAATTTTTGACAATATTTAATTTGGCATTTTTAAACCAATTAAATGAAGCTTCTTTCATGTCGTACTCCAAAACATTGTCCCATTTCTGAAACCAAGTGAAATTATTTGCAATTTGCCCCCAAAAGTTTTTAGGATCTTCTACTGAGCGGCGATATACATCGAAGTACTGCTCTAAATTTTTAATTGTGTAATCGTTCATGTTTAAATAATATGTTAATATTTTAATGTGATAATATGCCTACCAATCACTAATCACCAATCACCAATCACTATTGACCATACATATGTTTACATTTTATATCATATAGCTTTTTATTAAACACAAGTTTTTATGAAATTGTTTAATAGGTCTAATTATTGAACCGAAGAGTGGTATTTCAAATTCGTTCCATGTCAAGTTCAATCGTAATTTGTAAATTCGTAAATCGTAAATAAATTTGACCTGGACAGGTAAACAAAAAAATAAGAGAGTAAGGCATAAACTTAATTCTAAAAAATTTATTAAAATATTTTGCCATATAAAAATAATGTATTACGTTTATACCAGTTTAAAATAATAATTTCGTACTAACAATTCTAATACATAGTATTATGACTAAAACGATAACATTTAATGAGTTAAGGAGGATAAAGGATTCGCTCCCAAGTGGCAGTATGGCCAAGATCGCTGAAGAACTTGGTCTGGAAAAAGAATCAGTAAAGAATTATTTTGGTGGAAAGAACTATGATGACGGTCATAGTGTTGGCGTACACATCGAACCCGGACCGGATGGGGGATTAGTTATGCTCGACGATACCCAAATTTTAAATGTTGCATTAAGAATGCTTGAAGAAAATAGGTCTTAAATTCGTGATGTTATTATTCACACAAAAAGCAGTGATAGGTTTTATTCACTGCTTTTTCTTTATATACAATAGTATAACGCCATGATACAACTCCCTGAGGCTTTTGTTGAACGTACAAAAACATTATTGGCTGATGAGTTTTCTGCTTTTGAAAAGGCTCTAAACGAAACTGTACCTGTATGTGTAAGAGTAAATGATAAAATTGTTGACTTATCTCCATCTGACACTAAAGTTAAATGGTGTGATGATGGTTTTTATTTTGATGAACGACCAATTTTCACTGCCGACCCTCTTTTGCATGCAGGTGCTTATTATGTGCAAGAAGCAAGTTCTATGTTTCTTAACCAAGTGGTTGATGTATATATGCAAAACGTAAATTATGTATTGGACTTATGTGCAGCACCCGGTGGAAAGTCAACTTTATTGTCGCAGTATTTACCAAAAGATTCTTTGCTGGTAAGTAATGAGTTTGTACGATCAAGGGCTATGATTCTTGCTGAGAATATGACAAAATGGGGTAATCCGAATATTGTTGTTACAAATAATTCTCCTAAAGATTTTGAAAGGTTACATGGTTTCTTCGATGCAGTCATAGTTGATGCTCCTTGTTCAGGTGAAGGTATGTTTCGCAAAGTTCCAGACGCTATAAGTGAATGGAGTGTGCAAAACGTACAACAATGCGTAATTCGTCAAAAGTCGATAATAGAGGATGTATGGGATAGCCTGAGAAATGAAGGTGTTTTTGTGTATAGCACCTGTACATATAATAAAGAGGAGAATGAAGATAATGTTGAGTGGATATGTAAAACATTAGGTGCGGAAGTATTACCGATTGATATAAGCAAATTCGATGGTATAATTCAAACCGAATTCGGATATAGATTTTTTCCTCATAAAGTTAAAGGAGAAGGCTTTTTTATTTCAGTGATGAGGAAAATAAGTGAAAATACAGTTTCCGAAATTAAGATAAAGAATAATAAAAAAGACAATAAGCTGATTGATAGACATAAAGAATTTTCTAATCAGATAAATAATGCTGATGATTTTGAAATAAAAGAATTAAATCAAAAGATTATTGCTTTTCCTAAAAAATATTATTTTGAGTGTTTGTATTTGGAAAAACACTTTAATTGTATTTTAAATGGAGTTGAAATAGCTGAAATTAAGGGTAAAGATATTATTCCTTCACATCAATTGGCTTTGTCAAAAATTATAAATATAGATGCTTTTGATACGGTTGAACTCAATTATGAAGCAGCAATAGCTTTTCTGAGAAAAGAAAGCATAAACATTAATGATGAAATTCCACGTGGCTATATTTTAGTTACTTATCAGCATTTACCTTTAGGATGGATTAAAAATTTGGGTAATAGAGCTAATAACCTTTATCCACAACATTGGCGTATTAGAATGAGTTTTTGAAAAAGTTTAGCTATTTTTGTGAAAATAATTTTAGTAAAGCTGAGGATTTATAAATGAAGATAAATAATAGTTTGATTATAAGAGTATTAATTGTGTTATCAGGTGTTTTCTTGTCTTCCTGCTCAAGTATGCTTTATACCACAATTGATGTTTTACGTCCCGCTAAAGTCAGTTTTCCTGAAGATATTGATAATTTACTTATAGTAAATAATACAGTAGCTCAACCTTCAACTTATGGGCACAAGACGGAATCGTTTAATGCTAAACCAAAAAGCGTTACTATCGACACAGATAGTTTAGTATATTTTGCTTTAGCTTCTTTTTCAGAATCAGTTTCGGAAAGAGAATTTTTTAATTCTGTAGATGTTATTTATGAATCTCAAAATGAAAGTAATGATTTTTATTCGGTAGCTTTACCTTCTTCAGGAAAATTATCATCCCTTTCTAAACAATATGGTGCAAATGCTATAGTTTCATTGAATAGGATGATTGTAAACAGCACATTAGGTGAATTTTATAATGAGGAAGAAGCAAGTTTTATAGCATATATTGAAGCTCAATATGAATATAACTGGACAATTAGTTTTCCCGAAAAGAATCATATTTTCTCGTTGGTTACAAAAGATACTGTATATTGGGAGATTGAGAATTACTCAAGAAATAATGCTTTAAAATCGCTTCCTGACAGAAAGATTGCACTTATAGACGGTGCAATCATTTCTGGGAGAAAGGCTGTAAACCAATTTATTCCTTATTGGGAACGTGAAGATAGATATTTCTTTAATCTATCAGATAAGACATTTAAAACAGGTCTTGATTCGATATATGTTAAGAATTGGGAAAGTGCAATTACTAAATGGGAAACGTTGATTAAAAGCAATACCGGACCAAATAAAAAAGCTAAGCTATTGCATAATCTTTCTGTTTTATATGAAATTACAGGAGATATAAAAAAGGCTTACGAGTATTCAAATGCTTCATTAGAAACAATGCTTGAGTCTTTATTATTCAATTACAATGAGTATTTGTTAATATCAGAACAAAATGAAGTTTTACAGAAGCGATTAAAAGATGTTGATCTTCTCAAAAAACAACTTGGAGAAAATTAAATTTGAAAAATATATTAAAATATATGAGTTATGGATAAAGTCATTCTAACCCAATCTGATATTGAGATATTAAAAAAGAAAGGTATTTCAGAATCACAAGTAAAGGAACAATTGAAAATTTTCGAAACCGGTTTTCCTTTTCTGCCTATTGTTCGTTCAGCAGACCCTAATAATGGATTATTGCTTGTTTCTAATAATGATTTAGCCGATTATGTGGAGGAATGGCAATCTTATCTTGAAAAAAATAAAGATGTTGTCAAATTTGTACCTGCTTCCGGTGCTGCAAGTCGTATGTTTAAAGATTTATTTGAATTTTTAGATGATGAAATTGACCTTCCATCAGATAAATCGGTAATTGAGTTTTTCGAGAAAATAGAGAAATTTGCTTTTTATGATTTGCTTAATAAAAGTTGTGTTTCTCTACATGACAAAGATATACCAACTCTAATGTCAGAAAAGCAATTTAAAGCTGTTGTTGACACGCTTTTAGGTGCTAAGGGATTGAATTACGGTGCATTACCTAAAGGTTTACTTTTATTTCATAAATATGAAAAAGGTAAAAGAACACCATTGATGGAACATCTTGCTGAGGGTGCAATGTATACTAAAAATAAAAGTGCCAATGTGAAAATTCATTTTACTGTGTCATCTGAACATAGAGAACTTTTTGAAAAGCATTTTGAAGAGGTAAATAAGGAATACACAAAACAATATAATGTAACTTATGCAGTGTCTTTTTCTGAACAAAAGCCTTCTACAGACACTATTGCGGCAGACGAAAATAATCAGCCTTTTAGGGATAATGGAGAATTGCTGTTCCGTCCGGGTGGTCATGGTGCATTAATAGAAAATCTAAATGATATTGATGCTGATGTGATTTTCATTAAAAATATTGATAATGTAGTTCCGGATGCATTAAAAAATCCAACAATAATTTACAAAAAAATGATTGCTGGTCTGTTGGTCAAACTTCAGAAACAAGCTTTCAAATATCTTAAATTAATGGATAACGGATTGTTGACAGATGAAAAACTTTGGGAGATAGCAGGTTTCTGCGAAGCAAGTTTAAATAATATCAATCCTATTATATCAGGTTTAAAGGGTAGGGAACTTCAGGATTATTTGTATGGCAAATTAAATCGTCCGATACGTGTTTGTGGTATGGTAAAAAATACAGGCGAACCGGGTGGTGGACCGTTTTTAGCAATTAATTCAGATGGTACGGTTTCAACTCAAATTTTGGAAAGTTCACAGATTGATATGACTAATCCTGCGGAAAAAGATAAAATGATGAAATCAACTCATTTTAATCCGGTTGATTTAGTCTGTGGGGTTAAAGACTACAAAGGAAAGAAATTTGATTTATTAAAATATGTAGATAAAAACACAGGATTTATTTCTCATAAGTCTAAAAACGGTAAAGCCCTTAAAGCTCTTGAGTTACCAGGTTTATGGAATGGTGCAATGTCTGATTGGAATACTGTCTTTGTAGAAGTTCCTGTAACTACGTTCAATCCGGTTAAGACGGTGAATGATTTGCTAAGAGCAGAGCATCAGTAATGATAATGTGCTAATATTGTTACATTGTCTTCTATTCTGCCATATTATGAAAAACATTCTGTACATCTTCATCATCTTCAATTTTGTCAAGAAGTTTTTGAACCTGTGCTTGTTGTTCTTCATTTAATTCCTTCATATCGTTAGGGATGCGTTCAAATTCTGCTGAATGAATTTCAAATTGATTTTCTTCAAGATATTTTTGAATAGACGAATACGATTGGAAATCACCGTACAAGATTATATCTCCTTCATCTTCAACTAATTCGTCAACACCATAGTCGATTAATTCAAGTTCAAGATCATCCAACGAAACACCATCTTTAGGTGTAATTTTAAAAACACATTTATGATCGAACAAAAACTGTAAAGATCCGGTTGTACCTAAAGAACCACCATATCGGTTGAAATAGCTACGAACGTTTGCAACTGTGCGTGTAGGATTGTCGGTTGCGGTTTCTACAACGATAGCGATACCATTCGGACCGTAACCCTCATACACCATTTCTTTATAATCAGCCTCATCTTTTGATGTAGCTTTCTTAATAGCCCTGTCAACATTATCTTTAGGCATATTCTCCTTCTTCGATTGCTGTATTAAAACTCGCAAACGAGGATTTGTCTCTGGGTCAGAACCGCCTTCTTTTACTGCTATCGTTATTTGTTTACCTATTTTGGTGAAAACACGTGCCATGTTTCCCCAGCGTTTCATTTTGGTTGCTTTCCTATATTCAAATGCTCTTCCCATTTTGATTAATGTGCTAATGTAAAAATGTGCTAATATGCAAATGTGTTAATGCGGTCTATGGTCTATAGTCTATAGTCAAAACACTCAAAACACTCAAAACTCTATACTCCAAACTATTTACTATTGACCAATCACTAATTACCAATCACCAATCACTAAATAGACATGTGTTAATAAAATGTGCCAATTTACCTTTAATCCCTCATACACAATGGATTATTGGCAGATTGGCACATTAGCTCATTGGCAAATTGTATTTATGCGTTTTTTGCTTTTTGTACTATTGCGCTGAATGCTTCCGGATGATTCATTGCTAAATCAGCCAATACTTTACGATTCATTTCGATACCTGCCTTATGCAATGCGCCCATTAATTTTGAATAAGATAAACCCTCCAAACGTGCGGCTGCATTTATACGTTGGATCCATAATGAACGGAAGTTGCGTTTGTTAACTTTTCGGTCGCGGTAAGCGTATTGCAAACCTTTTTCCCAAGTGTTCTTTGCAACAGTCCATACGTTGCGGCGACCACCAAAATAACCTCTTGTGAGGCTCAAAATTCTTTTTCTTCTTTTACGTGAAGCTACGTGATTTACTGATCTTGGCATAA
>CALFXE010000303.1 GCA_937927845.1 uncultured Paludibacter sp. | reverse complement strand
CGGTCGTACGTTTTGACTGTTGCGCTTTACAATGCCGAACGACCGGTTACCTCCGTCCGCAAGCGAGCGTGTCATCCCGATGGAGCGACTTGGCGAAGCCAAAGGAGCGACTGAGGGAACTCCCAATCAGCCGCAGTGGGTTAGATAACGCGAAGTGAGGGAACTCCTCTACAATTGCAGTCGGTCGGACAGCGAGAAGCAAGGGGATTTCTCTACAGTCGCAATCGGTTGATGTGAAAAGTCAAGATGACTTCGATTAGAGCCAAACTTGATTGATGTATTTACTTACATATAATTTTCCGTTATAATTTCTTATATTTGCCTTTTGAAATTTTTCCACAAAATGAACCTGATAAAATAGAAAAATCAAAGAAAAATAATATCAAATAAACCTAATTGAAAAATGAAATGGATGAATTAAAACACGCAAATTCAAAGCAAAATCTATTTAACGATATAACTTCGTTAATAGAGAAAAGTAGAAATCATGTTATTCCGAAGATTTTTATTTAGATTTACTTTTCTATCATCGAAAACTAAAACGATTAGTAGCAATTGATTTGAATTTTAGACAAAATTCAATTTAAATAAACTACAAGACAATGATAGTTTGCTTATCTTTGCAAAAATTATAAGTATCATGATAACAACTCTAATGTTTTTTTTCTCAGCAATCAATATTGTTTTATCAGTTATTCTTTTAATATACAACTGGAGATTTAATAAAAACATCTTTTTTTTTGCTGCTTTCTTGGTTCTCATTAGTATGGAATCATTGATGGTAAGTATTTTCAGTTTTGGCGGCAATTCAGATGTCTACACTATATTAGTAATACTATCACCTCTCTTTTTCTTAAAAGCACCTATGATCTATTTCTTTGCGAGAGGTATGGTTGACGATAAATTCTATTTTAGAACAAGAGATTATTTGCATTTTATACCATTCTTCTTTCATTTACTTGCTAATCTTCCTTTTCTTTTTTATTCTTATGAAGTACAACACTCTATTGCTGCTGCTTTCATTCAAAATCACGAATTATTCAGAGAAGCCAGACTGTCATTCTATCCTATTGGATGGAATAATACTGCCAGAACTCTTCAGATGCTTATATATCTGATCCTTTCATTTCTTGTGTTAAAACGTACAAAATTCAAGATAGTAAGGATGAAAGGACAGTTGAAATTTCAATATATCTACACAAAAAATAAATTGACTTTTATACTTTTTATCATTCTTGCAATCAGTGTCTTATCTGTTGCACTCGACTTTTTATTCATCTCAAATGTAAATAATATTCATGTGCAAAATACTATGAACATTATTATTCACTTGATGATGTATGCATATTGTATAATACCTGTATATATCATCATGAATCCTAAATTTCTATATGGCTTACCGCATTTGGAGACTCATTATTTGTCGTCATTATCTCAAAAAGCAGCAAGTCAAGATGAAATAAACAGTGAGAATATTGAACAATCCAATACAAACAATGATATAGATTATTATTTAAATCTGGCAAATAAGATAATGCAATACATTGACAATGAACGACCTTACTTAAGCCCTAAGTTTAGCATCAATGATATTCATTCTCATTTTAATGTTTCGCCTCAATATATTTTCTATTGTTTGCACGAAGTTTTACACATAAGTCTTGATGAATTAAAGAATGAAAAGCGTATTAGTTATGCTAAAAACATCTTAAGAGCAGAAGGTGTAGATACAAATATCGAATTATTGAGCAAAAGAGCCGGCTTTAATTCTAAGTCGACTTTCTTACAAGCCTTTAAAAAAGACACCGGCTTAACTCCTCATCAATGGGTAAAAAATAATAACTTAGATGGAGGAGGACGCTAAATACAAGATAAAATTCACTGTACCACTATCATCTTACTTACTTTGACATTCTGTTGCAAATCTAACACACTAAGCGTATAGTTTCCGGCACTCCATGCACTGATATCAATATTAAATTGCTGTTGGTTGATTGTTTGAGTAAATACTACCTGTCCAAGTATATTGGTGATTTTTACGCTATAACTTGACATTACAATATAATTTCCGTTATCAATAACAAGATGGTTATATGCAGGATTAGGATACACTTTTAAGGTATTTGAAGGCATACTCGCAACACCTGTTGTTATAGGTATTACTAATGTATCTGTAACTGTTATATATGTAGTTATTGTATCGTAAACCGTAACATGCGAGGTGTCACAGCATGCACAAGGGATGGTTCCATTACCCTCTAATTTCACTATCCAATAATCATTATTGCCATGATTGCCAGTTACATCCCCATCCCATGAGTAGCTTCCTCCGGCAACAATATACCCGCCATCATTCGTTTGCTGAACATATCCACCTAAATCAAGTCCTGTTCCACCTAAGGTTTTTTGCCATTCTACATTCCCATTCGCATCTAATTTTACTATCCAATAATCGGCACTAACACCATGTAACCCTGTAACATCCCCATCATTGGAATACGTATATCCTCCCACGATATAACCACCGTCAGAGGTTTGTTGAATAGAAGAAAAAAAATCATCACCTGTTCCGCCCAACGACTTTTCCCACAAAATGTTGCGTGTAGCACCATCTAACTTCACTATCCAATAATCGGTAGAACCAGCGTAGCCGTGTTTTCCGGTTACATCTCCGTCCACAGAGCGTGTATGACCTCCAACGATATAATTGCCATCGGTAGTTGGACGAACCCAACCTGCCTCGTCATTAAGTATACCACCCAATGATTTTTCCCAAAGTATATTTTGGGTAGCATCTTCTAATTTTACTATCCAATAATCGTATGAACCATGATGTCCCGACACATCCCCATCATTTGAATCTGAAAAGCCGGATACCACATAGTTTCCATCAGCATTTTGTTCTATATAAGAGCCACGGTCATGATTTGTTCCACCTAATGTCTTTTGCCAAAGGATGTTTTGAGTTACAGCATCTAATTTTACTACCCAATATTCATTTCCTCCATGACTGCCCGTGACATCTCCATCAGTAGAATATGTATATCCTGCTACAACATAATTTCCATCAGATGTCTGTTGAACACAATGAGCCATGTCCTCACTTGAACCACCTAAAGTTTTTTGCCATTGCAGATTTCCGCTATCGTCTATTTTTACAACCCATGCATCTGCTTGAGGCGACCCACCCGAATAACCCGGATGCCAGCCTACTACATCTCCATCATTTGATGACGTCATTCCCGATATTATATAACCGCCATCAGATGTTGGTCTTACAAAATCTCCATAATCCAGCCCTGTTCCACCATACGATTGTTGCCATTGCAAACTTCCGTTTCCATCTAACTTAGCAACCCATAAATCGTAATTCTGCTGGCTTGTTAATCCATGATGACCGCTTACATCTCCATCATTGGAAGAACTCATTCCTACTACAATGTATCCCCCATCTGTAGTTTGTAGTACGCAATTAGCTCTGTCGTCTTGGCTACCTCCTAATGACTTTTGCCACTGTATTGACGGTGGGGTTTGTGCCGTCACGCCCTGCATGGATAGCATTATTATAATGCCTGCCATAATAATCTTCAAAGTGTTCATTTTGTTTGTGTTTGTGTTTAAGAAAGTTATTATTGATGTTTTGTGACTGTTTGCTTGTAAAATTGCATTTATAGTATTATTTGTATAGCATTAAATGAAATATGGTTGCTTTTTAAAACAATTTTAGTAAATAAATTGTTCAGAATTTAAGGCTAAATTTACACTTTCATTTATTATATTTGTCCTTCAAAAATTTACTACAGAATGAACCTAAGAAAACAAGCGTAGAGTACTGTGAATGAGATTTTTACAGATTTATTCAAAATAACTCTAACAAATAACTAATATGGGAAAAGATATCCTACAAAATGGACAAACCATTTTAAATTGAAAATTTTTGTTTCAATCAAAAAATGGTTGGTTGTGTTGAGTTTGTTACGTTTACAGGTGACGTACCGGTAACCCATCCTGTAACGTACCGGTAACCCTTCACATCGCATACCAGCAACCCATCACATCACATACCGGTAACCCTACTCTTAACATAGAGGTAACCCTTCACGTCACGTACCGGTAACTCTACCTTCGACGTACCGGCAACCCTATTCCTCCGTATAGAAAATATAGATTTACACAAAAACAAACCCCCAATCGAAGAGCAATCGGGGGTAAACGTAAAATTAATAGCAGAGAAAATCAACCTACTGCCAACACAACATCGCAATCGTATGATCTTGGGGCTCAAGTCGGTGCGCCGTTGTACCGCAATGTTGATTAAATCGTCTATGAAGTTGAAATTGAGGATAATTGTAATTTAATAACAAAGTCATTTTGACTTTTTACAGCAACCGACTGCAAGGTATTGGTAGTTCTTTCGCAGCTCGCTGTCTGACTGACTACGGCTGCAACACATCAACATTATTGTTTTGCGTAGTAAAAAAAGTATATGTATTTTTGCTCACCCAAAAAGTCAATTTATCTGATGTCAAAAATTTATTTACAAATTCATTAAAATGCAATTAACTATGACAAAAAAAACAATTTATCATCGTCAAAAACGTTTAATATGACAAATAATAATTTAACTATCGTATCTGTTAATCAAAATTTCATCGAAAATAAAATACTGACTATTAGAGTGCAATATATAATGTCGTACAGCGAAGTGAGGGAACTCCCGTACAATTGCAGCTGATGTGCTCCAAAAAGTCCAGACAACTTCAACATATCCAAACAAATCAAATCGTAATATTAACAGCATCAATCTTCTCTTTTAAGAAAATAGAAGCTGTATTGATAAATTTCTCGATGGATTCTGTTGTGTAATATTCTATTTGTCCGTTTTTTGTGCATTTCACATCAATTTCCTGGTGGTTTTGTAAGTATAATTTCAAACTGTTTGCAACTATTTCGCCTTGCGAAATAACGTTTATATCTTTGGGCAAAAATTTGGTGATAGTAGGTAATAGTATAGGGTAATGTGTACATCCAAGTACGATATTGTCAATCTGAGAATCCTTGCTTAGAAGGGCTTTTACGTGTTTCTCCACAAAATAATCTGCTCCTGCGGATAAATGTTCATTATTCTCAATCAATGGCACCCACATCGGACAAGCTTCCATCGACAAACTAATATCGGGATGTATCTTTTTTGTTTCTATAGGATACGAATCAGACTGAACAGTACCGGGCGTAGCAAAAATACCAACATGCTTAGTCTTTGTATACTGATTTAATATTTCTACTGTCGGACGAATAATCCCTAAAACTCTCCTTTCAGGCGCAATTAAAGGTAAATCTATTTGCTGTATAGACCTTAAAGCCTTTGCTGAAGCAGTATTACATGCAAGGACAACAAGATTGCAGCCTAACTCAAAAAGTTTGTTTACACATTCGAGCGTATAATGATATACCACATCAAAAGAACGAGTGCCATAGGGAGTTCTGGCATTGTCACCCAAATATATATAGTCATATTCAGGTAAAACCCTACGTATATTTTCAAGTATCGTCAATCCACCATAACCTGAATCGAAGATTCCAATGGGACCGGGAGTTGATATATCATATTTTTTCATCTAATTACGTTTATCTAATCCCCACATCAATTTACTTTTAAGTGAATCGAAAAAGGTATGGTTCAGTTGTTTGGCTACTCGTATTTTATATTCAGCTTTTGATATTTTAATCTTTACATCCTGATTCAAATTCAAAGTTCGACCATCTAACGAAAGCAGATAGTAACCGCTTCGACTTTCTATCTCAAATTCGATAATCCAATTGTCGGGTATTACTAATGGTCTGACTGTCAAACTATGAGAGGCAATAGGAGACAAAATTATATTTTGAGCTTGAGGCACCATAAGCGGACCGCCTACACTCATCGAATAAGCTGTCGAGCCTGTTGGTGTTGCTACAACCAAACCATCAGCATGATATGAATGTACTGCTTCTGAATTAATATAGGCGTTGATTGTCATCATAGACGAACTCTCCTGTTTCAAAATAGAAACATCATTCAAAACATATGGATAAACAATCTTTTTTCCGTCTGAAGTTTCAACCTTCAACAAGGTACGTTCCTCAATTATAAAATTATTTTGAGCTATTGAATCTAAGGCATTTTGAACATCATCCACCGATACATCAGTCAGAAAACCTAACCTGCCGAGGTTGACTCCCATTATTGGTATGTTTTTTGAACCGACACGCGCCGCAGTATTTAAAAACGTACCATCACCACCTATACTTAAAGCTAAATCAGCCGAAAAAATATCATCGATAATAATATTGTTCGGATTTATCCGGTGGTTTGAATTATGTTGAAAATACTCTAAAAGTTCTTTATCAAATAATAAAACATCATTTCTGTTATCAAAATAACGGATTATCGTTTCCAGAATATTAATTAAAGCGGGACGAAATGTGTTTCCGAATATGGCTATTGTCATGTTTTATTTTTCGCTTTTTTCTCTTACTTTTGTAGATTAAAATAAAATACATTAAAGTGCAAAGGAAATGTTTTCTTATTGAATTTGCAAATTTTTCAGAACAATGACTAAACTAAGTGTAAACATAAATAAAATTGCTACTATACGAAACGCAAGAGGTGGTAATATTCCTGATTTAATCAAGGTAGCCACAGATTGTGAATTATTTGGTGCAGAAGGAATTACAGTGCATCCCCGTCCTGATGAAAGACATATCAGATATCAGGATGTACGAGATTTGAAAAGGATTGTAACTACTGAATTTAACATCGAAGGTTATCCTTCTTTAAATTTTTTGGAATTAGTGAAATCAGTTAAACCTGATCAGGTAACTTTAGTGCCCGACCCGCCCGGAGCATTGACTTCCAATGCCGGATGGGATACTGTAAAGCATTTTGATTTTCTAAAAGAAGTGGTTGCTGATTTAAAAAAGGAAGGTATAAGAGTTTCTATCTTTATCGATACAAATACAAAAAACATAGAAACAGCAGCAAAAGTTGGCACAGACAGAGTGGAATTATACACTGAACCATATGCCGATAAATATCCTATAAACAGAGAGTTAGCAATCAAACCTTTTATAGAAGCTGCTGAATGTGCTCGAAATTGTGGCTTAGGTTTAAATGCAGGGCATGATTTGAGTCTCGAAAACTTGAATTATCTGATTAAAAATATCCCTTGGATAAATGAAGTATCTATAGGACATGCTCTTATTTCTGATGCCTTATATCTCGGATTGAAAGAGACGATAAAACAATATAAAGAACAATTAAAATTATAATATCTACAATAAAATGAATAACTTAGCACTTATTTTACTCCAATCGAACGTGATTGATGAAACTTCACTTAATGCTACTGCTGAAAAGATGAATTTATGGACAATGGCTACATATGGCGGTCCTATTATGATTATCTTGGCAATAATGCTGATTTTTGCAATTTATCTGTTTATCGAACGCACCGTTACGCTGAAACAGGCTTTGGAAGAAGATAAATCGTTTATGAACAGAATAAAAGATTATATTTATGACGGCAAAATCGAAGCTGCTCAAAAGCTTTGTAGAGATACAAACAACCCAATCGCCCGAATGATTGAAAAGGGAATAAGTCGCTTAGGTCGCCCGATGAATGATGTGTTGGTAGCAATAGAAAATGTCGGTAATCTCGAAATTGCAAATCTTGAAAAAGGCTTGGTTATTATGGCTTCTATTTCAGGAGGTGCTCCGATGTTAGGATTTTTGGGAACGGTTACAGGTATGGTTACTACTTTCTACAATATGTCGTTAAACAATACAGGCACTATTCAGCTTGGCGATTTATCACAAGGTATGTATCAGGCAATGGTGACAACCATAGGTGGATTAATAGTTGGTATTATCGCATACTTTGGATATAACTATCTGATTTCAAGAGTAGATTCAGTAGTACGAAGATTAGAAGCAAGAACAATGGAATTCTTAGATTTATTAAATGAACCGGTATAAAGTGATTGGTGATTGGTGATTGGTGATTGGTGATTAGTAACTTGTAATTGGTAATTAAATATAATTATGGCATTAAAAAAAAGATTAAAGGTAGAAGCCGGTTTCTCGATGTCGTCTATGACGGATATAATATTTTTGCTATTATTGTTTTTCATTATGGCATCAACTATGTCATCGCCCAACGACATTAAAATAGACTTGCCGCAAAGTAAAGCTTCAAGTTCTACACGCTCGGTTGTGGCAAAAGTATCAATCGACAAAAACGGTAAGTTTTTTATAGCAAAAGGAACTGCTAAACCTCAGCAAATAGCACCTGAAATGTTGGAGTCATATATAATGGATATAGTTGCTCAAGATTCAACCACTTATATTGCACTTCATGCCGATCAGCAAATCGCTTATAAAGAGGTTGTAAGAGTATTGGATATTGCCAACCAACATAAATTAAAATTAGTTGTGGCAACAAAAGCTTTTGGAAAATAATAATTTAAACGCATAGTTGAAGATGAAAAAATCTGAATTATATGCATATATTGGGACTGCAATCAGTGTTATTATTATCATTCTTATTTTGATATTGGTGGTTTTACCCGGATTGAAAAGAGAAGATGATGGCGGGGTGATGATTAGTTTTGGTGAGTCATTCGATGGAGGTGGTTCAAGTACTGCTTCAACACAACAAGCAGAAGCTGTAACTCCTTCTAAATCTGATATAAAAGAAGATATTATAACACAGAAAGATAATTCGGCTACTGTTAAAAACGATCCAAAGCCAACCAAACCCACACAATCACAATCTGACGAAAAGCAAAAACAGGAAAAGGAGACTGCACAAAAGATTGATAATTTGGTAGGTGGTTCATTTGGTTCGAGTGGTGATACCGGTAGCGGTCAGACTGCAAATGATGCAACAGCCGGTAATCCGGTTGGCAGTGGCACAGCAGGCGGTCATTCATGGTCGGTCGATGGCAGAAACTTATTAGGTACAATGCCAACTCCGAGTTATAATAAAAATGTCGAGGGATTTATTACCGTGTCCATTGTTGTAGATGAAACAGGAAATGTTACAAATGCAATGATTACACGTTCTACTATATCGGATCAATCTTTAAGAGATGCTGCAATAAACGCAGCTTTACGCACAAAGTTTTCTTCAGGAAAAGGAAAACAAAAAGGAACAATTACATATAACTTTAAATTAATATAACATGCAAATCTTTCTATTTTTAGCAGAGGGCTTCGAAGAAATTGAAGCTATAGCTCCGATAGATGTATTTCGTAGAGCTAATTTAGAGGTAACTACCGTTTCGGTTATGCCCGATTTAATAGTTTATGGTGCTCATAATGTAGGTGTTGAAGCCGATTTACTATTTGATGAAGCTGAGTTTTCAGGCGAATTTTTAATCTTCTTGCCGGGTGGCATGCCGGGTACTACTAATCTCGACAACCATTCAGGCTTAAAGGCTTTAATTGCACAACAAGCTGCAAAAAGAGGAAAAATAGCTGCTATTTGTGCCGCTCCCTCAATTCTGGGTAAGATGGGATTATTGGAAGGTAAAGAAGCAATCAGTTATCCGGGTTTTGAACCATTGTTGACAGGTGCAAAAATTTCTCAATCAAGCATCGCAAAAGCCGACAATATTCTTACAGCCAAAGGTCCGGGTGTGGCTATACCGTTTGCATTGAAAATTGTAGAAGAACTAAAAGGCAAGGAAGTAGCTAAACAGATTGCTGAGGGTATGATACTGTAGCAAACTTTTCTAATAAAATTTTAGCACCGGTAAAAGAGCTTATTTCATTATTCAACACTCTATGTTCAACTTCTTCAATTAGTTGGAGAATTATTGGGTTTTGATAGAAGTTGTTTTTAAGTTGCTCATCCACTGTTTCGTACATCCAATATTTCGACTGTTGATTTCTTTTCAGATCGAAATATTGGTTGTTTTTTGTGTGATTAATATAGCGTTCCACCATCTCCCAAATATCTGAAATACCCTTATATTCTATTGCTGAACATGGAATTACTTCAGGATCCCAGCCCGAATCGGATTTAGGAAACAATCGTAAAGCATTTTGAAATTGAGTTTTAGCAACCTGCGATTTATCAATATTATTCCCGTCGCATTTGTTGATAGCAATTCCATGAGCCATTTCCATTATGCCTCGCTTAATACCTTGAAGCTCATCTCCGGTACCTGCAAGCTGTATTAAAAGGAAGAAATCAACCATAGAATGAACGGCTGTTTCTGACTGTCCGACACCTACCGTTTCGACAATGATAGTATCAAATCCGGCTGCTTCACATAGAATAATACTTTCTCGAGTTTTACGTGCAACACCACCTAAAGAACCGGCAGAAGGAGAAGGTCGGATAAATGCATTCTTTTCTGTGGATAATTGCTCCATCCGCGTTTTATCACCTAAAATGCTGCCTTTAGTGCGCTCGCTGCTTGGATCTATTGCCAATACCGCTAACTTATGTGAGTTTTTAACCAAGTGCAATCCTAAAGCTTCAATAAAAGTACTCTTACCGGCACCCGGTACACCTGTAATACCCAGACGTATAGAGTTACCAGTATATGGCAAACATTTCTCAATAACCTGTTGTGCAATTTTCTGATGTTCGGGCAAATAACTTTCAATAAGGGTTACAGCCTGACTTAACATTGTGATGTCACCGTCAATTATACCCTTAAAATACTCGTCCACAGAATAAATTCTGCGTCTTTTTGCTACCTTTTTATACGGATTAATTATAGGAGCAGAAGACACACCATCATTAACAGTCAAGCCTTTAAAAGCCGGATTGTTTTCAGGATGCTTATGATGTTTTGCCATTATAAACTTTATCTTTCTACCGCAGGTTTTGGAATAACATCTCCCTTGATAGTTAATAATATTGGTTGTGTATCTGCATTTGTGAATACCGAAATGGTTTTCATAAATATTCCAGGACGATTTTTAGGATTATATGAAACAGTAATATTTCCTGAATGACCCGCTAAAACCGGTTCTTTAGTCCACGATGGAGTTGTACATCCACAAGAAGCCTGAACTCTGTTTAAAACCAAAGGAGCATCTCCTGTGTTTTTAAACTTAAAAATCACAGTTGCTAAACTATCTTGTTCACGAATTTTACCAAAATCATGAGTTGTCTTTTCAAAACTCATTTTGGGTGCTTGAGCAAGTAAAGAACTTACTACAATAAAGCTTAATAAAATAACACTTAATCTCTTCATACGTAAATAATGTGTTAATATGCCAATGTGTAAATGTGATAATGTGCCAATATGGATATTATATTGACTATAGACCATTGACTATAGACCAATCACCAATCACTAATCACCAATCACTACAATGGCGGTTTATACTAAAACGAAAATGATTATCCATTTTTAATCAGTCGCAAAAATACAAAAAATATAAAGCAGAAACAAGTCAAATAAAAAAGGAATATGATAAATTCATACTCCTTCTCTAAAAATTGATGATTAACCTATATTAGTTAACGGCTGCGGCAAGTTCAGCACCAGCTTTAAATTTAGCAACTTTCTTTGCGGCAATTTTAATAGGCTGTTTTGTTTTAGGATTAATTCCTTGACGAGCACTACGTCCGGCTACAGAGAATGTTCCGAAACCAATTAAACTAACTTTATCACCTGCTACTAATGCATTAGATATTGCACTTACTGTAGCGTCAAGAGCTTTTTTTGCATCAGCTTTGCTTAAACCTGCTTCTGCAGCGATAGCATTGATTAAATCTGCTTTGTTCATTTGTTTTAAAAATTTAAAGGATTAGACGAAAGTAATTTGTTTACTGACGACAAATGTAATAGTTTGAAATGTAATAACAAACTATTTAGTTAAAAAAAAATGAAGATTTTTTTATTATTTGATAAAATATGTTAGAAAACATGTTTTTGGGGATATTTTATGTACTTTTGCGGATAATTTAAACTCATTTACTTACAAAATGAATAATTATAGAACTTCCTTTCTAAGCTCAATCCCAACGGTTGTCAAGAATTTAATTGCAATAAATATAATCTTATTATTAGCAACCAATATTTTACCCAGTTTTTTAAGTCGTTGGGGAGTAAATATTGACTTAACCGACATTCTTGGGATGCATTATTGGGCATCTGAAAAATTTAATCTTACACAACTTATTTCATATATGTTTATGCATGGCGGTTGGAGTCATTTGTTCTTCAATATGTTTGCATTGTATATGTTTGGTGGTGTACTCGAAAATTTCTGGGGACCAAAACGTTTTCTTATATATTATTTAATAACAGGTATTGGGGCGGGTATAGTTCAACAGGTTTTCTGGACTGTAGAATATTATCAGGTAATTTCTGCATTAAATCAGGCAATCGCAGCCAACTCAGGTGAAACTCTAATAGCATACAGTCATATTCTTGAGAAATATTTCAAGATGAGTAATCTTGCTTTCTTTAAAGCTCCGGATATAATCGAATTAAAGCAAATGTTTCTGAACCTGCCTGTTACTGTCGGTGCATCAGGTTCGGTATTCGGATTGCTACTCGCTTTTGGCTGGCTATTTCCTGATGTCAGACTGATGATGTTATTCTTCCCGGTTCCTATAAAAGCAAGAATATTTGTTATGATATACGGAATTATAGAACTTTTCCTTGGGGTTGCGAACTTCTCCGGTGATAGTGTTGCTCATTTTGCACATCTTGGAGGGATGTTATTTGGAATTATATTGATTTTAATTTGGAAAAAAAGACCTTTTAATATACGGTAAATATTGTCAAATTTATGGAACTTATCGATAATTTAAAAAATATATTTCGACGAGGAAATACTGTTACCAAGTTGATTTTCATAAATATATCAGTCTATTTATTACTGCATATAATTATAATTCTATTGAAGCTTTTCAATATAGATGGAAGTTCTGTCTATTCGTATCTTACCCTGCCATCCAATATTGCAATATTGCTGTACAAACCATGGACATTGGTTACTTATATGTTTCTACATAGCGATTTTTTTCATATTTTGTTCAATATGTTTGCATTGTACTGGTTTGGAAAATTATTTATTATGTTTTTCACAGAGAAGCAGTTAGTTGGATTGTATTTTTTCGGTGGACTGCTTGCCGGTGTTTTTTATATAGCTGCGTATAATATTTTTCCATTATTCCAAGATCTTGCAGGATTTAGTAAGCTTTTAGGAGCTTCCGGTTCGATAATGGCAATTATTGTAGCAACAGCATTTCAAGCTCCAAATATGGAAATGCGATTTTTGTTGATAGGAAATGTAAAATTAAAATATATAGCGATTGTTGTTGTACTTATCAGCTTTTTCGGCATTACATCCTCAAATGCAGGCGGAGAGATTGCTCATTTAGGTGGTGCATTGTACGGTTATCTTTTTGTAGTATCTTTGCGGCGAGGTAAAGATCACACAAAATCATTCAACAAACTGATGGATAAATTAGCTAATATGTTTAAACCCAGCAAATTGAAAGTTAAACATAACCCTAAAACATCAGGACGCAAAATGACAGATGCTGAATATAATATGTCAAAAGCACAAAAGATGGATGAAATTAATCGTATCTTGGATAAAATTAAAACGTCAGGATATGGTAGTCTGACTGAAGAAGAAAGAAAAAGCTTATTCGAAAAGAACGGATAAATTTCTTATACACATTAATATGAATATAGGTAAAGGACTGATAATTATTATTTTAATTATAGTAAATTTAATTTTTGCTGCCTTGTTAGCTATGGCATTTATCGCCTCAGCCATCAGTCCCGTTAAATTACTTATACCTGCATACTCTACATTAATACTCCCACTCACAATATCCGTGAATATTGCATTTGTTTTTATTTGGATATTTTTGAAAAAATGGCATTTTTTGTTGTCTTTATCTGTACTGATTTTATGTTGGAATATAATTAAAATTACATTTCCTATAAATTTAAGTAGCAACCCTGGAGATAATTCAAAATATGATTTTTCTTTAATGACTTATAACACATATGCTAACAATATGATGATGAAGCATACATCTAAAAAGGAAAATCCTGTAATTCAATATATGCTTGACAAAGATCCTGATATTTTATGTATTCAAGAGTATTCTGCAAGCTCCAAAAAAGAACATCTAACAACAGATGATTTATTGCAGATTTTCAAAAAATATCCTTATAAACACATTCATTTTAAGGTCAATACAGGTTGGTCTAATTTCGGGAATGCAACTTTTTCAAAATATCCGATAGTAAAAAAGGCAACCGTAGAATTTAAATCACATTACAACTCAAGTATTTTTACTGATATAGATGTTAATGGTCATATTGTTAGAGTTTTCAATTGCCATTTAGAATCGAATAAAATTACTGAAAACGACAAGACTCTGGCGCACAGACTAAAAGATGAGTTTAATTCGGAAACTATCAAAGATGCAACTGCTCATTTCTCCAAAAAACTTGGAGATGCTTATAAGCTCAGAGCAAGACAAGCCGAAATTGTATCTGATTCTATTTCTGACAGTACATACCCAACAATTGTAGTTGGCGATTTCAATGATTTACCTGCTTCTTATGCATATACAACTATAAAAAAAGACATGTATGATGCATTTGCAGAAAGAGGGTCAGGTTTAGGCTGGACTTTCACAACGACTTTATTAAGATTTCGTATCGATCATATCTTATATGATGATGCATTAAAACTTAATTACTTCAAATTAGATAATAAAATTCATTATTCCGATCATTTTCCTTTACTTTGCAAAATGTCATTTAACAAATCATAAACAATATAATCATGAACAATCCTGAAAATTTAAAGTACACAAAAGAACATGAATGGATTCGTGTTGAAGGTGATGTAGCATATGTAGGTATTACAGATTATGCTCAAAACGAACTTGGAGAGATAGTTTTTATCGAAATTGAAACTGTAGGCGATAAATTATCTGCCGGTGATGTATTCGGTACTATAGAGGCGGTTAAGACTGTTTCAGAGCTATTTATGCCGATAGATGGCAAGATTTTAGAACTCAATGAGGCTCTTGAAAAATCTCCGGAATTAGTCAATAGCGATCCTTTTGGTGAAGGATGGTTGATAAAGATTTCAGTAAGTAATGCATCACAAGTGGATGGATTATTGTCGGCTGAAGAATATAGTGCTTTGGTTGGTTGATAATATATTGCATAACAATCAATGAAACCAAGAGTAAGTATAATTATGGGCAGCACGTCTGATTTACCTGTCATGGAAAAAGCTGCTGCCCTGTTTGATGAGTTTGAAATTCCTTTTGAGATTAATGCTCTTTCAGCTCACAGAACACCCAAAGAGGTGGAAATATTTGCAACTAACGCAAAGCAAAGAGGAATAGAAGTAATTATTGCTGCTGCCGGTATGGCTGCTCATTTGCCCGGAGTTATAGCATCTATGACTACCCTACCCGTTATCGGAGTTCCCATAAAAGCCAGTCTCGACGGCATGGATGCTCTACTCGCTATTGTGCAAATGCCTCCCGGAATACCTGTTGCAACAGTTGGAATTAATGGTGCATTAAACGCCGCTATACTCGCTGTGCAAATCATGGCAACTGCTGATAAAGATTTACAAACTAAGCTCATCAACTACAAAGAAAATCTTAAAAAGAAAATTGTAGAAGCAAATGAAGAGTTGAAGAAAGTAGAGTATAAATACAAGGTTTAACAATCAATTATAAATAAAATGCAAACTATAGACAAATTTAATTTTTCAGGCAAAAAAGCCTTTGTTCGTGTCGACTTCAACGTACCTGTTGATGAAAACTTTCAGATTACTGACGACACTCGTATTCGCGCTGCCCTTCCAACTCTAAAGAAAATTTTAGCTGATGGCGGAAGCTTAATCATTGCTTCTCACATGGGTCGTCCGAAGAAAAATCCTGACACTAAATTCTCATTAAAAGTAATTGTACCTCATGTATCTAAATTACTCGGTGTAAATTTAAAATTTGCATCAGATTGTATGGGTGCCGAGACTGCTGCTCTTGCTTCTTCACTGAAAGCCGGTGAAGCTTTATTACTTGAAAATCTTCGCTTCTATGCTGAGGAAGAAGGTAAACCACGTGGCGAATTTGCTACTGATGAAGAAAAAGCTGAAGCTAAAAAAGCTGTAAAGGAAAGTCAGAAGAAATTTACTGCAACATTAGCTTCTTATGCCGACTGTTATGTAAATGATGCATTTGGTACAGCTCACCGTGCACATGCTTCTACGGCTCTTATTGCTAAACATTTTGACGAAAGCAACAAAATGTTTGGATATTTGATGGAAAAGGAAGTAAACGCAGTTGAAAAAATAATGAAAGATACAGCTCGCCCGTTTACTGCAATCATGGGTGGCTCTAAAGTTTCGTCGAAAATTGAGATTATCGAAAATCTTCTTACCAAAGTTGACAATCTGATTATTGCCGGAGGTATGACTTACACCTTTACCAAAGCATTAGGTGGAAAAATCGGTAATTCAATTTGTGAAGACGACAAACTTGATTTGGCTTTGGAACTGCTTGATAAGGCTAAGAAAAACGGCGTGAACATGGTGCTGGCTGTGGATGCAAAAATTGCAGATAATTTCAGCAATGATGCTAATACTTCCTTTGTAAAAGTAGATGCAATTCCTGATGGATGGGAAGGCTTGGATATTGGTCCGGAGACTGAAAAAATCTTCTCAGACGTTATCAAAAACTCTAAAACCATCTTGTGGAATGGTCCTACAGGTGTATTTGAATTCGATAACTTCACCTCAGGCTCTCGTGCAGTAGGTAATGCTATTGTTGAAGCTACAAAAAACGGAGCATTCTCCTTAGTAGGCGGTGGCGATTCAGTTGCCTGCGTTAACAAATTCGGATTGTTTGATGGCGTATCGTATGTTTCAACCGGCGGTGGTGCCTTATTAGAAGCCATCGAAGGAAGAGTATTACCCGGAATTGAAGCAATTAGGGGGTATTGATTTATCTCCTCTCCCATCTTATATCATAAACAGACTTTTTCTATCCAAGAGAAAGTCTGTTTTTTGTACCTTCATATCAAATCAAAATAAATTATAAAAAATTATTGTTGTCCGGTAAAACCGGGATTAATATTTATTGTTACGTAAACAGGAC
>CALFXE010000302.1 GCA_937927845.1 uncultured Paludibacter sp. | reverse complement strand
GTTTAGCATTGTAAAACGAATGACATTAGTGCACGACCGGCGCAAGACTTCCTGCGCCGCCACTGCAAAAAGGATAATGTTACAGAAACACTTAGAGTGGCGGTATATATCGCTCGCTAACGAGCGTGTCATCCCGATGGAGCGCAGCGACTGAGGGAACTCCTCTGCAGTCGTAGTCGGCTTACACCCATCCGCTAACGAGCGTGTCCTTCCGAAAGAGCGACTTGGCGAAGCCAAAAGAGCGACTGAGGAAACCCCAAATCAGCCGTAGTTGGTTAATCTCCCGTATAGTTGCAGTCGGGTTCCTATTTTTTACAGTGGTTAAGAGTTCCATTCTTAAAAAGTCAAGACGACTTCTCTATAAAGAAACTGTTTCAGATACCCTTTGGAATATATTATGCCAACTTATGGACATTGAACTACTCTTCCCATTCAGGTTGGTTGGAGGTACAAGGTTCGCATGGCTACATTAGAAGAAATTGCCGCTATGAAAATGGAAGTTATTGGACAAAATGGAAGAATGAAAGATTTTTGGGATATTCATGAACTGATTGACATAATTTCTTTAGAACAAATGTTGGTTCTTCATTCGGAACGCTATCCTTATTCACACACAAGAGAGGAATTGATCAAAAAATTAATCGATTTTGAATATGCTGATTGTGATTTTGAACCAATGTGTTTAAGAGGTAAATTCTGGGATTTGATAAAACAGGATATTGAAGACTGGACAAGCAAACTATAAAGTATTTTATGTTTTATCTTTTATTTTTTGCGGAAGCGGCGAGATTCGAACTCGCGGTACGGTCGCCCGTACGTCGGTTTAGCAAACCGGTGGTTTCAGCCACTCACCCACACTTCCGTTTTACTTAGCGGGTGCAAATATAAAAAGAAATTTTGATAAAGCAAAAGAAAATATTTAAATTTGCAGCCTCAAAATTCATAAATATAAACAATGAAATTAAAGAAGTCAATTAAATTACTTTTTATAGGT
Organism: uncultured Paludibacter sp.; assembly: GCA_937927845.1. Taxonomy (GTDB): domain Bacteria; phylum Bacteroidota; class Bacteroidia; order Bacteroidales; family Paludibacteraceae; genus Paludibacter. The sequence goes on along the minus strand of CALFXE010000302.1, from coordinate 10,627 downwards.
GCAATAATATTAATAAGTGTCGCAATAATACTATCAGCAAGCGGTTATTATGTGTTTTCAGCACCAAACTTGAAAGATGTTGAAGACGACAGCTATATATATATCCGTGACAATGATAGGTTTGAAGATGTGATTGCTCAACTGAATGATAATTACACAATCTCTAATATCAATACTTTGAGATGGGTCGCACAGTTATTAAAGTATGAAGAAAATATTAAACCAGGTCGTTATTCAATACATAATAAAATGTCGAATATTGAATTAATCCGGAAGTTAAGAAGCGGCAAACAAGAGCCTCTGCACCTGAGTTTCAATAATATACGCACAAAGCCACAACTTGCTGCAAAATTAAGTTCACAGATTATGGCAGATTCTTTAAGTATTGACTCTTTACTCAATGACACAAGTTTTTTAAAACAATACAATCTTAATCCGAACACATCAGTATCTCTTTTCATACCAAATACTTATGAGTTTTATTGGGATACAGATTCATACGAATTATTCGATAGGATGAAAAAAGAATATGATGCGTTTTGGAATAACAATAGACTTGAAAAAGCAAAAGCAATTCCGATGACTCCTGTTGAGGTTATGACTTTAGCGTCTATAATTCAGGAAGAAACAAATAAAAATCATGAATATCCGATTATTGCAGGACTTTATATCAATAGATTAAAAAAGAAAATGCCATTACAAGCTTGCCCGACCATAAAATTTGCTTTGGGAGATTTTGGATTAAAAAGAATTCTTACTGTACACACAAAAACTATTTCGCCATACAATACATATCAAAACATAGGATTACCACCGGGACCAATACGCATACCATCAATAGTTTGTATAGATGCTGTATTGAATTACGAAAAGCATAATTTTTTATTTATGGCTGCGAAAGAAACATTTAATGGAGAGCATAATTTTGCTGCAACAGGAGCTGAACATATGCGCAATGCCAGAAAATATCAGAGAGCTTTAAATGAAAGGGGAATACGTTAAGTGCTAATCAATAAAATTGACTTCAGGTGTAAGTTTGATACCAAATTTATCTTTTACCGAAGTTTGAATTTTGTAACTCAAATCAGCAATTTCTTTACCTTTTGCACCACCACAATTTATCAGTACAAGGGCTTGCTTTTCATAGACACCAACATTGCCTATGACTTTTCCTTTCCAACCACATTGATCAATCAACCAAGCAGCAGGTATTTTTTTCGTGTTATTACTGATATGATAATGCGGCAAATTGGGATATACACTTATTAGTTCGTTAAATTTTTCAATACTGACAACCGGATTCATAAAGAAACTTCCTGCATTACCAATAACTTTCGGATTCGGTAATTTCGACTCCCTTATGTCAATTATTGTCTGTCTGATATTTCTCAAATTTAATTCGCCACGCTGTTTTACAGCAGTCTCAAGATGTTGGTATGACAAGTTATAAACAGGTCTTTTACTTAGTTTTAATACAACGGAAGTAATAATCAACTTATTTTTCAACTCTTTTTTAAAGATACTGTCTCTATAAGCATATTTACATTCAGATTGGGTTAAATTTATCTTTTCAGCATCAGTAATTCGTACAGCTTTTACCTTTTGCACAACATCTTTTATCTCTACACCATATGCACCGATATTCTGAACAGCAGCAGCACCAACTTCACCGGGTATCAACGACAGATTTTCTATACCCGCCCAATTTCTATCCACACAATATTCTATCAAATCATCGACTATAACAACCGAACCTACTTCAATTATTACAGAATCCTCATTCTCCTCAATTAATTCGATTCCATTAATTGCAGAATGAAGAACAACACCATCAAAATCATTTAGGAACAACAAATTACTACCTTGACCAATAACTAAATATTTATTATCAACAAGATTTCCTTCTTTTATATATTGAATTAACTCATCAGTAGAATCAAATTCTATAAATATCTTTGCTTTTACATCAACACCGAAAGTATTATGATTGAGAAGAGAATAGTCTATAAATTTTTGCATAGAATAATATATTTTCAATTAAAGGCTTGCAATCACACTCTTGATTTCTTTTTTAACTCGAAATCACGACCTAAGTACTTTTCCCTAACTACCGGATTGGCAGCTAATTCTTCGGAAGTACCTTGATATAAAATCCGACCTTCAAACAACAAATAAGCCCTATCGGTAATCGATAAAGTCTCATCAACATTATGGTCTGTAATCAAAATACCAATATTTTTATCTTTCAACTTCCAGACTATATCCTGAATATCTTGTACGGCAATAGGATCGACACCGGCAAAAGGTTCATCAAGCATAATAAATCGCGGCTCAATAGCCAGACAACGTGCAATTTCAGTACGCCTGCGCTCACCACCCGATAGTCTGTCACCAATATTAAATCTCACATGTCCCAGATTGAACTCAGTAATTAAAGTTTCCAATTTTTCCTTTTGATATGCCTTGCTAAACTTAGTCATTTCCAATACTGATTTAATATTGTCTTCTACAGTCATTTTTCTAAAGACCGAAGCTTCCTGTGCAAGATAACCAATACCACTTTGAGCTCTTTTGTAAACAGGATATTTAGTAATTTCCACTTCGTTTAAGAAAATCTTCCCTGAATTAGGAGTAACCAAACCGGTTGTCATATAAAACGTAGTGGTTTTGCCGGCACCATTTGGACCTAACAAACCCACAATCTCTCCTTGTTTTACATCAATAGAGACATCGTTTACAACCAACCGTTTACCATATTTTTTAAACAGATGTTCCGTACGAAGAACCATACCATCATTATCCATATACATTAAAGAATTTTATATGTAAGCTTACAATTTTTCTTCCTCTTTATACCATCCCGCATACATAGCATAATTATGCGCAATTTTTCTATTCATCTCATGAGTTTGTTGAGGCTCAACATTCTTGATAAACTTTGCCGGAACGCCTGCCCAAAGTGTATAAGGAGGAATCTTGGTATTACTCAACACTAAAGAACCTGCCGCCACAATAGCACCTTCGCCAACCTCAGCATAATCCAAAAGAATTGCTCCCATGCCTATAAGAGCATAATTATCTATTTTGGCACCATGAACGGTAACATTATGTCCGATTGACACATAATCGCCAATCTCAACAACCGATTTTTCAAACAAAGTATGAAGCACAGAACCATCTTGAATATTCACATGGTTACCGATACGAATGGAATTTACATCCCCTCGAAGTACGGTATTAAACCACACACTACAGCCATCACCCATAATAACATCACCTATTATTGTTGCATTCTCAGCAAAATAACAATCTTTTCCATATACAGGATTAAAGCCTCTAACCGATTTAATTAAAGCCATTATTTTATTTTAAGATTTTAAATATTATCTCCATTTAATTCCTGTATCAGTAGGAACGAATAAGATATGCAGCAATCGTTCTTCTCTCCAAACAACTCTTGCAAAAATAAGAATTTGCAAAGGAACTAAATCATATACAGACGAGTGCACCATAAACACTACCACAATGAAACTTAACAGAATCATGAATATATAAATAATATTATAGAAGAAGAAAAACTTACGAGGACTCCTTTTCCATACCATCAAAGCAAGTAATAAATTCATAGGATTCATCCAAAGAATATTAATATTTTTCCCTGTAAATGGATGTTCAGAGAAAAACATAAACATAAATATTATCAATCCGCCTAAACCTGTAACCAAAAACAAAAAGCTGTCGAACATTTTATTTCTTAAAGCATCAATATTGAAACGATTAAACATCAGCACAATACCAAGTATCAACCATAAAAAACTGATAGTAAATGGATGCCATAGATAATTGATAGAATTTTGTTTAGAAGGGGTGGATTGTACAAGGATATTAGCTTTTGAAACAAGTGGAATTGTATTTCTTGTATCCTCCATGTATATCAATTTAGTTGCTTGAATCATTTCTTTAAGATTTTCAGGTAGGAAAACACGTTGCTGATTTCTTACTATCTTGTCGGCATCCATGCCAAAGACCAGATTAACACCTGCCCTCGACCAAGGAAAATCATCTATATAGCCATTAATCATTTTCCTGTATGTTTCAGGTTCATAGTTTACATCTACAGCAGCAACCTTTATTAAAGCCTTGTTAATCATATCATAAGGTCGAGTAGAACAATTATCATAAACGAAATTATATCTATATACTCTGTTTTGAGGTAGATTATTTTCATTCAGAAATTCAATGAGACGTTTCTTCTCCATCTTATTCATATTCAATACCTGCTCCCAGACAGTAGAATTTCGCTTGCTATATTCATCAATAAAATGTTCGGTAGGATACACACCAAGCATATAGTCAGTCTGCCCTTTCAAAAACTTCCAATAAAAATTCTCAGTTCTAAAATCAAAGATGCCATAATTATAAACCATATCCACACCTTGCGTATCTTGTATTCTTATAGCTGTATGTCCAAACTGAGAATACAGTTCTTTACCCGGTTCGCATGTCAGCAAACTAACAATTGTGGAATCACCATAATTAATTGTTTCAGCAAACAATTTTGGAATTAGAAGTGTTAATACGATAATTATTGAAGTAATCTGTCTCATTTATATACTTTTTTTATTATCCGCAAAAGTAACATTTTTCTTTCATACATAACAAAACATTTCTTGATACTATAATACTTTCATACTTATATTTTGTATTTTCAAAAATATACTCTAAATTTGTGCTTTAAAACAGTGTTGTCTAACATATTTCCTTTCAACATATGTCAAAAAAGAATTTTCAATCAGCAAGACCAATTGATGAAGTTATGACAGTCTGGGATGTTTTAACCACAGACGAAAGGCAGTTTGTACGAAATAACCACACAATACATCATTTTAAAAAGAACGAAATGATACATTGTGAGGGCGAGATACCTACGCATATGATGATATTGGAATCAGGCAAGGTAAAAGTCTACAAAGAAGGTGTAGGCAGCAGAGCACAGATAATTAGGATGTTGAAACCGGGTGAGCATTTTGGTTACCGCGCAATTATTGCAAATCAGCCATACAATACCAATGTTGCAGCCTTTGAAGCATCCACAATTTACATGATAAGATCTGATATATTTCTCTCTATTTTAAGACATAACAATGCATTCTGTTACAGATTCTTAGAAGAATTAGCGAGTGATTTGGGAGCATCAGATGCACGAACAGTAAACCTCACTCAAAAACATATTCGTGGAAGATTAGCCGAAGCACTTCTAATGTTGAAAAAGAACTATGGTTTAGAAGAAGATGGCGCAACTATCAGTATTTATCTGTCAAGAGAAGATCTTGCAAACCTCTCAAATATGACCACATCGAATGCTATAAGAACGCTTTCCAACTTTGTAAATGAGCAGATTATAGCAATGGATGGCAGAAAACTAAAAATTATTGACGATGACAGATTGTTGAGAATCAGCAAAATGGGTTAAACAATTAATTATGAATGCTTCACAGATTGAGTCGACTTACAAGTCAGTTATCAGTTTACTTTTAGCAGGTAAACTTAAATTAGCATTCGACAAAACCCGTTTGTTAGTATATGAGTTGAATCGAGGAGATATCAAGGATAACTTTGAGGACATGGTACGCAATTACCGGTTTATGCTTCAATACTTTGTCGCAGGCGTTGACGATCCGGAAAGAAAAACAATATACAACAAACAAGTGGCAAAGCTGATAAATCTGATCAGCACACTCAAGGAAGAGTTAATGTTCAGAAATTCAACTAATTTCGAATATACACAGAAAAGATATTACCCACATAAATTACATTTCCAATCGACATCAGCTTTATTTGATTCTCTACAGTATTTTCACAAACAGAGTGAATTAGTTGATACAACAATAAGTTTAGAACAGAGTGGCACAACACAAAGTAGATATAATTTCGAAAAACTACTACCGGATTTATTTGCTATTTATTGGTTAAGTACAAATTTTCAAGAAGAAGACAAAGCCGTCTTTCAGAAAATTACTCATAAAGATTATCCGGGAATAGTGGAGAAATGTTTGATTACATCAGCATTGACACTTAATTTATGGAGAATGTTTGATGAAGAAAAATTAATTATGTTGCTTGATATTTGTCAACACGAAAACATACAAATAAGACAAAGAGCATTAGTCGGACTATGTTTCATATACACCAAATACGATGACATTCTAAAATTTTATCCATCGATAAGAAACAGATTGGTGATTTTATTTGACAACAGCACCATTACAGAGAATTTAAAAAATATCTTCTTCTTAATTATCGGCACATCCGAAACAGATAAAATAACTAAAAGAATGAGAGAAGAAATTCTCCCTGAAGTTATGAAGATGAGTCCGATTATCAAAGACAAGCTTGATGCAGAAAACCTTATAAAATCAGATGAATGGGGAGAGGAAAATCCCGAATGGAATGAGATTTTGGAGCAAAGTGGTATTGCAGATAAACTCCAAGAACTAACGGAGTTACAGTTAGAAGGAGCAGATGTCTATATGAGCACATTTTCGATGTTAAAGAATTTTTCTTTCTTCAACGAGACATCCAATTGGTTTCTACCCTTCGATCCTGAATATTCTGCTGTTGAATCTCTATTTCAAAATAATGAAAAGTCTATTCTGACAGCATTTTTAAATAACAGTATCATCTGTAATTCCGATAAATATTCTTTTTGTTTAAGTGTGATGCAAATGCCGCAAACTCAGCGTAAAATGATGAGTAATTCCTTCAAAATGGAATCTGAGCAATTAGAAGAAATCACAAAGGATGAAACCCTATTAAAACCTGATATTGCAGCAAGAAATATAGCCAGACAATACGTACAAGACTTATTTCGCTTTTTCAGAATCAATCCACATCATACTGATTTTCAAGATATTTTCAAGTTATCTTTAAAGATGCATAATACAACATTTTTCAGTTTGTTATCATCTTCAAGTGAGATAAAAACACAAGTTGCAGAATATTATTTCACAAAAAAACTATACTCACAGGCTATCAATTTATTTTCAGAAATAATACAGGAGTCAGAACCCTCCGCAGCATTATATCAGAAAATAGGATTTGCATATCAGCAAAACTCACAGATACACGATGCCTTACAAGCATACTTAAAATCAGACATAATACTGCCTGATGATGTTTGGACGATAAAAAAGATAGCATTTTGTTACAGGATAATCGGTGATTTTGAGAAAGCAATAGAGTTTTACAAACATGCAGACTTCTTAAAGCCCAATCAGGTAAACACAAAAATACAAATAGCAAAATGCTTGGTCAGGTCTGATAAACACAAAGAAGCTTTGCAAGCATATATGGAAATCGAGCAAAGTGCACCCGACAATGAAATGGTGTTGCGTTCGATTAGCTGGTGTGCATTTGTTACCCGCAATATTCCTCAAGCTGAATATTATTTAGAGAAAATTTTATCTGCATTACCCACTAACAACGACTTTCTTAATGCCGGTCATATTGCATTATGCAAAAAAGACAGAAAAGGAGCATTAGAATTTTACAAGAAAAGTGTTGAATTAAGTGATGGAAATCTCCAATTAAATATTGATCAGATAAATTCAGACAAGGGGTATTTGAAAGCAAATGGAGTTGATGAAGATGAAATTTCTTTATTGTTAGATGAATTATCTTTTACTATCGAACCATTAGAATAGTAAAATGAAAGGTTTAGTAACAAAAAACACAGGTAGTTGGTATGAGGTAAAAACAGAAGGAGGTCAATCATACAACTGCAAAATCAAAGGTAATTTACGATTAAAAGACATAAAAAGCACCAATCCGATTGCTGTAGGAGATTTTGTTGAATTTGCCCTTTCAGATGATGAGACAGGAATAATCAGTGATATTCATGATCGAAAAAACTATATTATCAGGCGATCATCCAATTTATCAAAGCAATCGCACATATTGGCAGCCAACTTAGATTTGGTTATTTTAGTAGTTACCATCAATTATCCAGAAACATCCACAATCTTTATCGACAGATTTATAGCGTCAGCAGAAGCTTACAATATACCGGCATGTATAGTTATAAACAAAACCGACTTATATAATGATGATGAAATGCAATATGCCGAAGCATTGAAATCACTATATGAAATTATTGGTTATCCGGTATTTATGATATCTGCAATACAAAAAGAAAGCTCCATTGAACTGAGCAAATACTTAAAAGATAAAACCACTTTAATATCAGGTAATTCAGGAGTAGGAAAATCCACATTAATCAACTCATTACTACCGGAATCCATCATCAAAACTAATGAAATTTCATTCTTTCATAATAGAGGAACACATACCACAACTTTCTCGCAGATGTATGAATTAGAGAATGGAGGATTAATAATAGACACACCCGGAATAAAAGGATTCGGTACTATAGATATGGAGCAAGACGAGATAAGTCACTATTTCAAAGAGATATTTAAAACATCAAAAAACTGTAGATTTACGAACTGCACACATATACACGAACCGGATTGTGCAGTATTAAAAGCAGTAGAAAACCATCAAATCAGTCAGTCGCGCTACAACAGCTATTTGAGTATTTTATCAGATTTTGGAGACGGTAAATACAGATAATTTCCATTCTATTTTACAATCATCCACTTAATGATATTCTTAAATCGTTGAACAACAAATTCAATCATCCACAATAGTTTATTTTCAATCCACCGCTGAGGATGCGTATTAATCATAACCACGTCAATATTATCATTTGAACTTAGAAAGTTAATAAGATCTAATGTTGTATGAACAGAAACCTTTTGAGAGTTGTTTTTACCAATTGCCTTATCTCGTACATTATACTTATCACCATCCCACATACCACCCGTATCAGTAAAATAGAACTTTTTACCATTTACATCATTCACGGTTTCATCAATAAAATCGAAGTACGGCTCGCCGATAATCCCTAAATCCTTATAATTATACTCTTTCCAAACATCCCGATTATCAAACTTACTCATAGGACTCCCATTCATTGAGATTGTTTTTACATCATAGAACTGACGGAAATACTCCAGATTTTTGACATAAGAATCATATGCTTTATGCACATCACCATTAGCAATCGACAAATCCTCGTAATGATAAGCAATTTCATGACCCAGCGCAGCAATTTGCAAGATATAAACAGGCTGATTACTTTCAGGTACAATTCTGAAAAAGTATGTTGCTTTAATTCCTAATAAAGCCTCAATTTGTGCTAACTTCAAAGAGTTTTTAGGTTTTCTATCCACATCATGGCGCAAAACAACAATTTTATCTTTTGCCTGCACGTCTTTACCATTTGCGTACTTCAAGCAATAATCTTCAAAAGTCAAAAAGTTATATCCTGCCTTCTGCACAGCAGTCAAGAGTTTTTTATATTTAGAGGGAGTGAAATCGAGCATAAAAGTATTATTTTGCCAAAGATAAACAAATTTCTCGTATCGTAACCGCCATTACCATAACCCGCATTACGATAATGATTCAATTATTTTTTCAACTATAAACTCAGCCGCTTTACCATTGCCAAAAACAGGAGCATAATCTATATCTCTTGTTATAAGAGTTTGATAAGCATTGATAATACACTGAGTATCAGCATCGGTAACTATACCGGCTTGCTGTTCTACTATTTCCAACCATTCCGTTTCGGAACGTAGTATAACACATGGCTTTTTAAAGAAATAAGCCTCTTTTTGCACACCACCTGAATCAGTCAATATGATTTGAGCATGCTTTTCCAATTCAACAATTTCAAAAAAGCTTGCAGGCGGTATCAATCGGATTTTTCCTTGTAATTTTTCCGATATTCGTTGATATTCAGGCTTCTTTAGAATATTTTTTGTACGGGGATGAATAGGTAAAATAATCTCTATATCGTACTGATTAGCAATAGCATGTAATGCATCAACTATAGCCTCCAAACGTTCAGGATTATCAGTATTATTATCACGATGAATTGTAGCTAATATAAATTTATTATCACACAGACCTAAACGTTGAATAATATCCGTTTTTTGTTCGGCAACCTTTGCAAAAAATAGGGAATTATCGTACATAATATCTCCTGAATTATATACATTACGTTTATTTCCATCAGTAAAAGTCGCTTTAGAATCAAAAAAACCTTCATGCCTGAGATTACTTATGGCAGTATCTGTTGGAGCAAACAGCAAAGTCGACAATTGATCACAAACAATACGATTAATTTCTTCCGGCATAGCCATATTAAACGACCGCAGACCGGCTTCAATATGAACTATAGGAATATGCAGTTTAGAAGCTGCTACAGCACCTGCCAAGGTAGAATTTGTATCACCATATAGGATTATTGCATCATAATGTTCACTTAAAAGCACATTCTCAATTCCTGAAATCATTTTAGCAGTTTGTTCTCCGTGATTACCCGAACCGATATTCAGATTATATTTAGGCATGGGGATATTTAACTCATTAAAAAACACATCCGACATCTCAGTATCATAATGTTGTCCGGTGTGTAAAATAACCTCCTCCACCCTATCTGAATAGTAATTAACGTGAGTTCGATATAAGAAAATAGTAAAAAGGTTAGCATAATTCAGAT
>CALFXE010000301.1 GCA_937927845.1 uncultured Paludibacter sp. | reverse complement strand
CTGGTCAAAAGAAAAAGGCTCAAGTAATAGCTGTCTGAATTATGGGGTACTTACAATATTGGTCCGAGAACCTGGCATTACCAATTATAAAAATAACCCGAAATGGACCTGGTAGTAATATTTATTACATAGAATAATGGATAGAAAAGGTTTTCTCGAGTGGTATAACAATTGAACAAAAGAAAGACTCGTCTGTCCAACAGGGAATATTTTAAAAAGAGAAACAAAAAGCTAATTAGTGCCGTATATGAAGATGAGAGAAACTTTAAACAAAAAAGTAAATAACAGATGGGAAAAGTGATGAAATTTTCAACTTACTTAGTAATAATATTTTGCATAGTTGCCCAGTCTTGCGCAATCAATGAAAAAGATGAATACCTAATTCAAGTTAATAAGTCTCCTTATTGTATTTATCAATTCGTCTACAGAAATACCGAAGATATAGATGTCATCAGTTTGTATTGGGATTATAATGATCATCCTGATGAAGAGATCTATGATACTGCAGATTTAGTTTTAGCACTTGGCAAATTAAGTTTGGAAAAAATAGATAGTTCATTAGTTGCTATTGAACAAGTCCAACAATCTGATTTCGATATTTATTCGCGTTCTGATGCATTTACTTATTCTGTTTATAAAAATGGAAAGATAATTGGAAAAGTTTGGAGACAGGATGATAATATTTATCATATTTTAAAGGAAATAGTACCATTAGTTGATGAAGAAAAGATTTTATGTGATGATTTTTTTGATCTTTTTAAAGAGTCTATGCGGATTCAGGATTACGGAAGCAAAAACTAATGAAATATGCGAGTCATAGCAATTCATTGACAATTGTATTAGAAACGGTTTTGATCACTTTGGAAGTATAGTTCCCATTTACAATGTTATGATATTGGAAAATCCCACAGATGCTTTTGTATGTTATTGGTATATCAAATTTTTGTATAACGCGAAAGTGGCGTTTTGATAAACGCCTAAGCTATATAAGTTGAATTTTCGGATTTAAGATAGTTGAAATTTAATAAAAAATTGTTCTTTATGTTCAGCAAAATACTGAGGAGATGTTGCCTTACAGGAATGTGCATATTATTTATTTTCCAATCTATTGGACAAGATAGTACTTATCAAACAAGGCTTGAATATGTCATTGATCAACTGGAAAGAATTTTCACATATGATGATATGGAGGAAATTAAGTTGAGTGTATATTTTAAAAATGAAGATAACGGCCAGGTTAACTTAGGCTATATATCTCCAAGTAAATTATTCAGCATTCAGCACAATAAAAGGTTTAGCACTGATGATTATGAACCCTTTTGTTTTTCAACTGCACGGCTCTTTATTTGCGATACTGTTTATTATTAAACAAAAGAGCATCAAAATTACGCTTCATCATTCGTAGATAAAAAACTGTACACCGATTTAGAAAAACTAACATTAAATCAAATTAAGGCAAAATACCTTACTGATGATATGTACAAACGAAATGACCCAACAATAAATCAAGCTTTGGAGTGTTATTTAGATCGTAAATTAATCCCGTCACGAGATAACGGAATGTATAGGCAAATCGTTTGGAAACCTAATACCGATGAATTTTTCCAAGGCTTTCCTATAGTAAGGCAGAATGGGGAAATAGATTTATATTCTTATGATAAGAAAGGTAGAATATTAGATATCACCAGGAAGGATTGGTAGTAAAATGTTTTTTAAATACATTACTCTAAAACAGCAAATTTAATAAACTAAATATATGAGAGGCGTAATAAATAAACTTGCATTTATAACCATTTTTTGTGTTCAACAATTCTCAGTGCACAGTCAAAATAGTCCATACAAGTCAAGAGATATTTATGTTATGGACCAACTGGATAGGATTGCTGCTTTAAAAAATACTGAAATGACAAATCTTAGCGTCTATTTCAAAAATGAGGACAATGGTAAGGTCAATCTTGGTTATATTTCACCGGTAGACTTATTTGAAATCGAACATTTGACGAGAGCCATAGATGTTTATTATCGTAGTTTCAGATTTTCAGTAATGCGTCAATTTTTAAATGATACAGTCTATTATAAGTCTGAAAACCAGTTTAAATATGAACCTGCATTTGTAAAACAGAATATTTACGCTAAACTAAGTGGCAAAACTATTCAAGAAATAAGGAACGAATTCTTTATTAATGGAACCATAATGATAAATGATGAAGAAACTAAAAAAGCTATTCAATGCTATTTAGATAGACAATTAATCCCTACAAGATTTGATGGAAGAAAGGAATATACGGAATGGAATATTAATACAAATGAAGTGTTTTCGGACTTTATTATTAAGAAAAGTGATGGGACTAATGAAAGTTATTCATATGACAGGCGTGGTAAGATTGTCGGGGTAAAGCCTGATCCGGCCAATTATAAATAAACATTCACAGAAAATAATGTTGGGAGAACTCAAGCATGAGGTGTCGGGATCTTTTCAATTAAAGATCTAATTCACAATAGACGATAAGTAAAAGATGATATGATAAAAATTAAATGTAATCATTTTGAGCATAAAAAAAGAAGCTATGAAAACAAATAAGAAACTAAAGATTTGCTTTTTAAGTGCATTTAGCTCTATTCATTTATACGCCTGTAGTAAAGGCTGTATTAAGCAAGAATTTCAAAGTGAGCTTAATGCCTCTAACTCTTTGAATTTTACAACAGTTGACTCAATTATAAAAGGTTCAATGATCTTTATTGTTCCCGATTCAATGAATAATTTCCTAAGTAGGCTAATAAATTCTGATATTGATCAAACGACTACGGATAATGATTATGATAATGCAGCGATAACTTATAATATAATGAAATCTACAAATAGCTTAGTAAGTATTGTGAAATCGGTATATAAAGAAGCCGATGGAGCTCCTCGTGGATTTTTTGCCTGGGATGAATGCTTAAATTATCTTCAATTTGTCAATAAAGTATATATGGTTAGATACGATTTCGATAGTGATTATTCCTTGCAAATTAAATATCTGCAAGAAAGCGGGGAATTGGATTTGGGATGCACGAATGCCGGATTAAAAGAAAAGCCAGATTTATCTTTTTTCTTTTACAATACTAATTTGTTTTTGCATGATCCGATAGCCTCTCCGTTTTGTAATATCGATTTAAAACTAGATGTAGATCCTGAAAAAATTTCATTTACAATACTTGATGATTAAAGTAAGAATAGACAATCTCTTTCAGTAATCAGAAGTTTTTTTTAAGAATAGCAGATTATGATAAAAAATGCTAAATTAATTTTATTAGGCATCATTATATTGATGCTTAATTCATGTATGAAGAAACATTTTGAGTATAGGCTTCCATTCAAGGAAAGTCTATTAAAAGTAAATGATACGGTTGATGGTTTTTTCCTTTTTGAACAGTATTTAGATGCATACATTGGGAATGGAGTAATAGTTCAAGCCCAAAGTCTAATTCCTGTAAATAAAAACAATGAGATTGAGGACTACGGAACTATCTACAGTCTTGATTTTATTAGGCAATCAAAATTTTACAAGGGAACTGATTTAGATACCAGTTATATTGAGAATGGATTATATCTGGCTTATGAGGTGATTAATGATTCAACAACTATCCGCCCATTTTGTGGGACATCATATAAATTATGTAAAGTTAAGATGATCATTAATAAGGGGATATCTAAAAAAAGGAGGGTACCATTATTATTGGATTGTGATCAATATCAAGATTTATTGGACAGAAAAAAGAATGTATATGCCATACGTAAAGTTAAAGTCTTCGATATCTTAGGAGTGATTAGCTATGAAATGGTAAAAGGAAGTGTGTCAAGGTAATATAGTGTTTAATCCTCTTCCTGAGAAACCCAAACGTTGTGAATTAGCAAAAGGGTAATTATATATGCCAATAATATAAAATTTTATTTAAAGTGTGTCATATGTCTGGGAAATAATCTGACTGCTTTTATTAATAGGGTAATAAGCGTTTACATTTAAGATGTTGATAATCGTTAAGGACTTTCAATAAGTGATCCCGACCGAAGACTTTCGCAATGTGAAACAGGTTTTGTTGTGAAAATGAACTTCACTAAGTATAAGAAAATAAAAATTATAAAATCTTTATCAGGAGGTAGGGTTTGCCCCTGGAACTCTTGCGGGACGCGTATCAGCAGGTAAAACTGGTAAATGACAGGATGATCCTCAAGGTACTTTCCCGGGAAAAGCGGTGAACCAAATGCAGGATGATTTGTTGTGTTTTTAGTTATATATTATTCATATTCACTAAAATCTATTTATATGAGAAGTATTCTTTGGTTAGTGGCAGTAATATGTATTATTGTCTGGATTTTAGGTTTGGCTGGAATTGGTAATGGAATGGGAATGGGAAACCTGATCCATATTTTGCTTGTAATTGCAATTATTGTGATATTGTACAATATTATTTCCGGCAGGAAGCCGCTGGAATAGGAATTGTAGCCCAGGTAAAAAAGGACATATAAGCATTAAATGCACGTACCGCTAAATGTGGTATGGCGAAAGAACAGCTGGAAACTTCCGGCTGTTCTTTTTTTAAGGGAGCAAAATAGCTATCGTAAAAATATTTATAAGATAAAAAATGTATGTATTTTTTAATAATTATTGAACAATTAGGAAATATTTTACATTATAGGAATGTTAATGCATTAATAAATATTTTGTTAACTCTTAAACCTCATTACAATGTCAACTAAGTTCTTTGCTTACCTGGCCATCCTTGGCCTGATTTTCCTTACACCGTCATTCGCCCAGGATGACCAGCGTTGTAGCCAGCCGCCTCCCTGTATCGCAAATTCTACTTTAGAGAATGCCGGCAACGTCAATTTCGGTAATATGAACTCTTCGCCTCCGCGGACTGTTTTTAACTGGTTTGTATCTCACGGTACACCCTCTTTCTTTTCAGATGTTCCTGTAGGCGGTGGCGTGAATTCTGTATGGATGTGGTCTTACAGCGGCAGGGGTGAAGGTATTTATACCTGTTTCAATTTCCGTAGGGGTGTAAGATACCGTGTATGCATGTGGGTAAGAAATACCAACGGACAGAATGTCGGTAATTTGATCGTGAGGGCGGTGAACGGCATGCTCCAGGATTTTTCCACCGTAAGTCCTAATATCAGCCCGGCTTCCGCGCAGCTTATAAGCAACTCCTATACTTACAGTTCGGCCTGGACCTTTGAGAGCTATGATTTTACGGCCAATGCCAATTATTCCCAGCTGCAGATCTTACCTTACAGGACTTTACCGGCAGGAAGTCCCGCTGAACAGTACGAGTTAGCTGTGGATCTGGTATCGGTGCTGGAATTGCCATCCCAGCCGCCTTCAGATAGGGTTGTAGAGTGCGGCACTAATGTAACGGTAAACTCAGGAGTGAGCCAGCCTTGTGCAGCTGTGGAATGGTCCGGCCCCGGAGGCTTTTATGCGACAGGACCCTCTATGAATATCCCCAGCATAACCAATGCACAATCCGGTACCTATGAAATGAGAGTATCCACTCACTTCGGTTGTGTTTATACACATAACTTTAATATCAACGTGATAGGCAATTGTGAAGAAGCACTCTGCGAGAATGCTCCTGACTGTATCATTAATGGTCAGCTGGATGACGTGGGGGCCGGAGATCTGAATACGAGTGCCACTTCTACTG
>CALFXE010000300.1 GCA_937927845.1 uncultured Paludibacter sp. | reverse complement strand
AGGGGATTGAAGTACCTGAAAGATATAAAAACCCGGAGCAGTATGGTCCGAATGATGGGACTGATTGGTTTGAAATCTTATTAAATCCAAACGCGACAATTCAAAATTACAACTTATCTATATCCAGTGGAACAGAAAAAGTTAAATCCAACCTTAATTTGAGCTATAATAATAATCAGGGAATTCTTCTTAATACAATGGCTGAAAGAATTACTGCAAGATCTAATAATATATTTAATATCTCAGATAAATTAACTTTTGGACTAAATTTGGCTGTGAACTATTTAAATACCGATAATCAGAGTTTTGCACCTGCATATTGGAGTTTCATGTCATCTGCTTACATAATGGACCCTACACTGGAATATAAAAATCCTGACGGAACTCTTCCGGTTGGATTTTCTTCTCCTGGAATGTTTCCTAATCCTAACTGGTATAGAGTACTAACTGAACGGGAAAATCCTGCACAGACAACGAATCTTTTGGCAAACTTTTTCGGCGAATATAAAATAATTGACGGATTAACTTATAAATTAAGAACGGATGTTGATCTAGGAAATTATAAAAATCGTTATTGGAGTCCTTCTACTGCTCAGGGAGCAATGTTTCAATCTCCTCCAAACCCTGCTACCGGTTCGTACAATACTTCGAATAGTATAAATTGGCAATTAGAAAATACTCTCAATTATACTAAAAGTATTAATGAAGTTCATAATTTTGATATATTGTTGGGATATTCCGCTCAACGTGTTAGAAGTGAGAGTAGTACTATCACTGGATCTCTTTTCCCAGATGATGAAATTCCATGGATTAATGTTGCCAAAACCAGGGTTGGAAATGTAGGAACATCGGAATATTCACTTGTTTCAGCTTTGGGAAGGTTAAATTATAATTACAAAGGAAAATATTTAACTTCTTTGGCAATAAGACGGGATGGTTCGTCTAGATTTGGTGATAACAAAAAATACGGTGTATTTCCTTCAGCTTCAATTGGATGGATAATATCGGAAGAAGATTTTATGCAAAAATATGAGTCTAGCATAAGTTTCTTAAAATTACGGGCAAGCACCGGTAAAGTAGGTAACTATAATATCGGAAATTATTCGCATATAAGTTCCGTGGGTGATGCTAATTATGTATTTAGCGACGCTGTAGTATCAGGGAAGGCAATTTCCAATTTAGGAAATTCTTCGTTGACATGGGAAACAACTGTTCAGAATGATCTTGGTTTTGATCTAGGCCTTTTTAATGATCGAATCTTTTTTATGTACGATTATTACTGGAAAACAACCAATGGGTTATTATATGCTGTTGAAATTCCAAATGCTTCTGGTTTTGGGAGTATCCAATCTAATATTGGAGAATTTGATTTTTGGGGACATGAATTCAGCTTGGAAACCAGAAATTTCGTGAAAGAATTTAAATGGGATACTCAGCTAACATTCGGACTTGATCGAAACATGGTTAAAAAACTGGGTACAGAAGATAAACCTATCGGAGGTTACCAAGAAAATGTTGATTTTAACAGAACTGAAGTTGGACATCCCATCGGTCAGTTTTACGGTTATGTTTATGAAGGCGTTTTTATGAATGAAGCTGAATTAGCAGAAGGGCCTCACATTACTGTTTATGGAGGTTCTGATGTAGGTTCAGTAAGGCTTAAAGATATTAGTGGACCTGATGGTGTACCTGATGGACTTATTGATCCGCAGTATGATAAAACTTTTATTGGCGATCCTAATCCTAAATTCGTTTATGGTCTTACCAATAACTTTTCATACAAGAATTTCGACCTTAGTATTGGCTTGATTGGTAGATTCGGTGGTGATGTTTTCAAAGGTGATATGTTATCGATAGAAAATATCGATGGAGTTTTTAACGTAACACCTGCTGCTTTAGATAGATGGAGATCGGTTGATAATCCTGGAAAGGGTGATTTGCCAAGGAGTAATTCAAATCCGCTTCATCGTTTTAACAATTCAAGACAAATTTTTGATGGATCTTTTCTATCAGGAAAGAACATAGCCCTGGGGTATACATTTCCTTTTAAAAACATATTTAAAAGTGCTAGAGTGTACATTAGTGCTCAAAATGCTTTTATGATTACAAGTTATCCTGGCCCGAATCCTGAAGCTAGTCAATACGGTCTAGATGGGCTTAACGAAGGAAGAGATTTTGCTCCATATCCTATTCCGAGAACATTTACTATTGGAGCAGACATAACTTTTTAAAAAATAAAAATTATGAAAAAAAATATAATATTTTATTTGATCGGGATAGTTCTATTGAACTCATGCAGTGACGAATTTCTTAAAATATCTCCTGAAACATCTATAACCTCAGGTATTTTTTATAAGACTGAATCTCATTTTGATTTGGCCCTTGTTGCAGCTTATACACCTTTACGATCCATTGTTTATCCTGGAATGTATATGGATGAAATGAGAGCTGATAATACATTTTTTCGTTATTATGCACCCGACCGTGGGCCGGCTAACTGGGTAGAAGATATTATTCAATGGACGGATCAATCACAAACAACAGCTGTAAATAATAGGTATTACAGTGATTATACGGGTATTTCAAGAACCAATACCATTTTATCTCGACTTCAAACGGCAGATTTAAGTGATCAATTTAAACAAAAGATTTCGGGCGAAACTCTATTTCTAAGAGCGTTTTATTATTTTGATTTAGTTACACACTACGGAGGGGTGCCTTTATACCTTGAAGAAGTTATTGACGAAAAAACTTCGTATAAATCAAGATCCTCTGCAGATGAGGTTTATAATCAAATAATAACCGATTTAAAGAGTGCTATTCCTAATCTGCCATCAGTTACTTCTTTTCCTCAATCAGGAAGAGCAACCGCAGGAGCAGCAAAAATGTTGTTGGCTAAGGCATACATGTCTAAGACACAAAGAGAATATTCTTTAGCAGAAAGTGAGTTGCGTGATATTCTAAAAATGAACTACGATCTTTTAGATAATTATGCTGACGTATTTAATTCTGTTAATAAAAATCACAAAGAATCAATTTTTGAGATTCAATTTAGAGAAGGTCCTGATGGACAAGAGAGTAATTTCGTATATTATATGATGCCTAAAACTGCGAATACTGCTATAATAACAGGATTGGCTGTAAATAACGTAACTCCGGGAGGATGGAATGTACCTAATCAGGAATTCATTGATTCTTATGAAGAAGGAGATTTAAGATTACCAGCATCGATTAAAATTATAGAAGGTACTTTAAACGGAGGAGATCCTTATTTTGATCCGGTCGTTATTCTTGCAATAAAAGATGTGGGTAAATATGTTCCGGAACCGGATAAGGTTTATTATCCATACATTTCTAAATTTATTCACGGGCCATATAGTAGGCCAAATAATACCGGTGAGAATTGGCCTGTATTTCGTTTCGCTGATGCATTATTGTTGCTAGCAGAAAATTTAGTACAACAAGGAAAAGCAAGTGAAGCTCTTCCATTAGTAAACAGAGTAAGGAATAGGGCAGGACTTTCTAGCCTGACTGAAGTGACCCTGGACGATGTATTGAATGAAAGACGTCATGAATTGGCATTTGAAAATCATCGATGGACAGATTTAATAAGAACAGGCAAAGTAATTGGAATCATGACTGAATATGGGCAAAAAATGAAACAAAAATATGATTTTTTACCAGAGAATTCATATAATATAACTGAAAACAGGTTGATTTATCCGATACCTTACAGAGAAACACAGGTAAATCCTGATTTACAACAGAATCCAGGATATTAATTATCCCTAATTACTCTATTAGATTTCAGTTTTTCATCAATAAGAGTCTGAAATCTAATAGAGTAATTTGTAGATTTATTGGGAATTAAAATAAAATATTATGAGTCATTATTGTAAATTGATATGTTTGTTGATATCTTTGATAATATTACCAATATCAAATACTACAGCTGGGGATTTCTTTGAAGATGTTAACGGTCAAAGTGTACAACAATCTTTTGTGGTTAAAGATGTTTTCTCTGGCATATATAATCAACCCAATTTGAAAGTAAAAAGAATAAACGATACTTTCAAGAAACATCACGCTTCAAGCTTTAGGCCAAGCCAACATCCTCTAACCCGGACTGATATTATTTTAGATGAAGTGTCTGCTTCTCATCAACCCGTGCCGGAAAAGGATAATTTGTGGTATAAAACATCAACATGGCGTAATCTCATAGATATGCATATTCCGGATTGGAATCCTGAATTCTTAAGTGAATTTTCCCCTGAGGAGTATGCACAGTCAATGGTTGATGCAAAGGTTGACGCTTCGATTATCTATGCTGGCAACTGTCTTGGGATGTGTTTTTGGCCTACTAAAGTGGGACATATGCACAAAGGGTTGAAAGGTCGTGATATTAATTCCGAAACGATCAATGCGCTTCACAAACAAGGTATAAAAGTTATCGTTTATTTTAACATCTGGAACCGTTGGGCATACGATACATACCCTTCGTGGCGCATGATTAAGGCCGATGGCCGCTCCACTACTGAAAATGCAGATGGAAGCTTCTCTCGTTTTGGTCAATGCTGTATGAATAATGAAGGCTATCGTAGCTTTGTGAGCGAACAAATTACGGATTTAAGTAAAAGTTTTGATTGTGATGGCCTGTGGATTGATATGATCGGCTATTTTGGTACAGTGTGTTACTGTGGAAGTTGTCGCGATAAATATCTAGCAGAGACAGGTCGAGAAATACCTAAAGTCATTAATTGGGACGATCCTAAATGGGTAGATTTCGTAAGAAGTAGAGAGCGCTGGTTTGATGAATTTGCACAGATGATTCAAGATGCCGCCCACAACATTAATCCGGATTTAACTCTCGCATTTCAGACTACTTCCCTGTTGTCTGGTTGGGGAGGTGGTGTAACTCAGTCGTTCCTTAATCGCAGCGATTACCTTGCCGGTGATTTTTATGGCCAACCTATGCAATATTCGGTAATATGTAAGTATCTAAACAACCTTACACGAAATCGCCCGATAGAGTTCATGACATCTCGTTGTTATAATCTAGAATTTCACACTACAACAAAAACGGATGAGGAATTGCGGTCAAGCGTGTTAGGTGCGTATGCTCATAATGCAGCTTTTACCTTCATCGATGCAATTGACCCGATAGGCACGATAGATAGGGATTTCTATCGTCGAATGGGGCGTATAAAGGATCAGGTAAGTATCTATCAACGTGCTATAAACCCAGATGCTGAAATGATATCAGATGTGGGATTCTATTTAAATTTTGCCTCTGCTTACAATCCGGCACAGAACGGAGTGCCGATGAGGAGTGCAAGTGCTTATTTTTCAATAGTGCGGGATATGCAGAATATTGGAGGTATGATGGTGAGAAATAATATACTCTATGATTTTATTGGAGAGCCACAACTTGACAACTTAAATCGTTATTCGGTCATTGTACTTCCCAACCAGTACGTGTTATCTGATGATGAGATTCGTGCGTTTAGACGATATGTCTCAGAAGGAGGGAACCTCGTTGTTACCGGTGAGAGTGGTATGAATAACATGGAGGGCAACCGGCTAGTGGATTTTGCATTAAGTGACGTCCTGGGTGTCCACTACAAGGGTAAAACGGAAGAGAACCGTACCTATATTGCACCCACTGTTGAAGGTCAGGTCCATTTCAAAGAA
>CALFXE010000299.1 GCA_937927845.1 uncultured Paludibacter sp. | reverse complement strand
CAAAAAGGATGATGTTACAGAAACACTTCGAGTGGCGGTATACCCCGCCCGCTAACGCTCGTGTCCTCCCGAAGAGCGACAAAGGAGCGACTGAGGGAACTCCCGTACAGTCGCAGTCATTGCCCATTTTCACAATGGTTAAGAGTTACATTCTTAAAAAGTCGAGACCACTTTAATGTTTTATAACGCTGATAACACGGATGCATACAAAAGTTCAAGTAACCTTAAACATCCTTATTATTATCATTTAAAATCTCCTGAAGTTTAAACATTTCATCACGCAATCTTGCTGCTTCCAAAAATTCCATATTTTTTGCAGCTTCCTGCATTGCTTTTTTGGTTTTCTGAATGGCTTTTTCTAAAGCTGATTTCGACATATACTGTACAACCGGATCGGCAGCAACGCTAAGTTTTGTTTCATTTTCGATATAAGCACCTGGCTCTGTTTTGGTTAATACAGAGCGTTCTCCCTTGATAATTGCAGTTGGAATAATATCATGTTTTGCATTATATGCTAATTGTTTTTCTCTTCTGCGATTTGTTTCGTTGATAGTTTTTTCCATGCTGTCGGTAATTTTGTCAGCATACATTATAACCTTGCCGTTTAAATTACGTGCAGCACGACCGGCAGTCTGTGTCAATGAACGATGCGAACGCAAAAAACCTTCTTTATCAGCATCTAAAATAGCGACAAGCGATACCTCTGGTAAATCCAAGCCTTCACGCAAAAGGTTCACACCAACAAGCACATCGTAAATTCCCCTACGCAAATCTTCCATAATCTGTACTCTGTCCAATGTCTCCACATCAGAATGTATATAATTGCATCTTACACCCATTTTCACAAGATAGTCTGTAAGTTCCTCAGCCATCCTCTTGGTTAAAGTTGTAACCAATACTCGCTCATCACGTTCCGTGCAAACAGTTATCTCCTCAAGCAAGTCGTCAATTTGATTTAAACTTGGACGAACATCAATAATAGGATCAAGCAAACCGGTCGGACGAATTAACTGATCCACAACCACTCCATGCGAATTAGTAAGTTCATAATCCGCAGGCGTTGCCGAAACATAAATGGTTTGAGGCGTTAGTTGCTCAAATTCTTCAAATTTCAGCGGACGATTATCGCGTGCTGCCGGTAATCTAAATCCATATTCAACTAAGTTTTGCTTTCGCGAGGCATCTCCTCCGTACATGGCACGAATTTGTGGTATAGTGACATGACTTTCATCAATAACCATAAGATAATCATCAGGGAAATAATCGAGCAGACAATAAGGTCGACTGCCGGGAGCACGACCGTCAAAATATCGCGAATAATTCTCAATGCCGGAGCAATAACCCAGCTCTTTAATCATCTCCAAATCATAACTGACACGCTCGTATATACGTTTTGCCTCATAATCTTTACCTATTGAGCGGAAATATTCAGCCTGCATATCACGATCTCTTTCAATAAACTGAATAGCCTGATTTATCCTTTCTTTTGTGGTAACAAAAATACTTGCAGGATAAATCCTGTATGAGTCAAACCTCTCTATTACATGAAGATTTATCGGATCTACTGTCATAATTTCATCTATCTCATCACCCCAAAACACAACGCGCAACAGGAAGTCGGAATAAGCAAGAAAGATATCTACGGTATCACCTTTAACCCTGAAATTCCCCCGATTTAATTCAATCTCATTTCTAACATATAAGCTATCAACTAAAGTGCGTAAAAACACATTTCGTACGATTTGCTGACCTTTTTGCACCTCTATCACATTAGAAGTAAAATCTTCCGGATTACCAATTCCATACAAACACGAAACAGATGACACCACTATCACATCCCTCCTACCCGAAAGCAAAGCCGATGTAGCCGACAAACGAAGTTTTTCAATTTCAGCATTGATAGATAAATCTTTTTCAATGTATGTATCTGTCATAGGCAAATAAGCTTCCGGCTGATAATAATCATAATACGAAACAAAATACTCCACAGCATTCTCAGGAAAGAAATTCTTAAACTCGCTATAAAGCTGTGCAGCAAGGGTTTTATTATGACTTAACACTAAAGTCGGACGATTTACCCGGCTTACAACATTGGCAATTGTGAAAGTCTTACCCGAACCGGTAACGCCGAGTAAAGTCTGAAAGGCAACACCGGCATCAAGTCCTTCAACTAATTGTTGGATAGCTTCCGGCTGGTCGCCTGTTGGTTTATATGAAGATGTGAGGTTGAAAGACATAATCGTGATGCTTCTAAAAAGCTATTTTTGGCTACAAAGATAATTTTTCAAATCGACAATTTCATTATATTATTTCCTATAGTTCGACAACACACCTAAATATCATTAAAATTATTGTAAATTTGCCATCCAATTATTGTTATCTTTTTTTAATACAACAGTTTAATTTCATGGCACTAACAACTATAACAAAAAAGAAATGGATTAATATCCGTGAATATGTAATGATTGTTTTCGGACTACTTCTATATGCCTTTGCATGGAAGGGTTTGTTAATACCTCATCAGATAACAGGTGGTGGTGTAACGGGTGTAGGAGCTTTAGTTTATTATGCAACAGGTATCCCTATATCAGTTACATATCTAACCATCAATGTATTATTACTATTAATTGCTTTTCGTATTGTAGGATGGCAATTTAGTTTTAGAACCATTATTGGCGTTATCGGACTTACAATATTTCTTAGTGTTATCCCTGTATTTCCACTTGGTACTTTTGTACATGAAAATGAAAGCTTTATGGCTTGCGTGCTGGGCGGACTAATCATGGGTGCCGGAATAGGACTTATTTTCTTAAACAATGGAAGTTCGGGCGGCACAGATATCATTGCTAAAATCATCAATAAATATCATAACATAACACTTGGTAGAGCTTTACTTTATACGGATGTGTTGATTATTTCATCTTCATATTTTCTCGAATTTGGAAGTATTGAAAAGATAGTATACGGCTTGACAACTCTAACTATTTCGACTGTTACTGTTGATATGATAATTAATGGTGTGAGACAATCTGTACAGTTTTTTATTTTCTCGAAAGAATATGATGAGATAGCAAATCGCATAAATAAAGATTTACACAGAGGAGTTACTATTTTAGATGGAACGGGCTGGTATTCAAAAGAACCGGTAAAAGTGCTTACAGTAGTTGTAAGAAAGCACGAATCGATAAGCATTTTCAGAATAGTAAAGGAAATAGACCCCAACGCATTTGTATCACAAACATCAGCTATCGGAGTTTACGGCGAAGGGTTTGATGTGATGAAATCAAAATAATTATACAAATGGCAGATAATCTCAAAAAAAATATGATAGGTGCAATTGCCTGGAGTTCTATTAATATCTTTGGAATTCAGGCAATTCAACTTATAATAGGTATTTTTCTTGCGAGGTTGCTAATGCCCGCCGATTTTGGTATTATCGGTGTTTTGATGGTGTTTATCAGTCTATCTACAGTACTGATAGATGGAGGTTTTGTTCAAGGATTGATAAGAAAAAAGGACACAACGGAACAGGATTTAAGTACGATTTTCTATCTGAATATTATTGTAGGCATTGTTCTTTATACGATTCTATATTTTTGTGCTCCATTAATAGCAAGATTTTTTGCGCAACCGGATTTAACTAAATACTCAAGAGTGTTATTTGTAATTATACTAATATTCCCTTTATATCTAATTCAAATAACACAATTACTTAAAAATCTGGAATACAAAAAGATGGCAATTGCAAATATCACAAGTGTTATTGTAAGTGGCAGCTTTGCTATCATTTTGGCGTTTAAGGGTTATGGCGTATGGACTTTAATATACCAACAAATTGCATTTCATAGTGTTAGGGTTGTATCGTATTTTATATTAGTCAGATGGAAACCTCTATTATACTTCAACTTCTCAACCATTCGAAATTTGTGGAGCTTTACGATGCCTTTACTTGCTCAGACTTCCTTAAATGCAATTTTCGGTCAGATTTATTTTGTTGTAATTGGTCGGTTATTTCCTCTAAATCAGGTGGGTTATTTCACGCAAGCTAATAAATACAGCGAAACTGTAAATGCTGCGACACAGAATATTTTATCAACGGGTACGTTTCCTGTGCTATCAACAATTCAGGATGATAAACCAAGAATTTTACGAGTTTACCGAAAATTAATCACCTCTGTGTCAACAATATCTTTCCCCTTTGTAATATTTTTGATAGTAGCTGCACAGCCTATAGTTGTTACATTAATTACCGAAAAATGGTTACCTTCAGTCATTTTGTTACAACTTCTTCTGTTGGCAAATCTTTTAACTCCGATGTTTACAATCAACATAAACGTATTAAATGCACAAGGATTATCAAGTGCAAGTCTAAGATTAGAATTGATAAAGAAGGGATTAATAACCATCTCAATTATTGCATGTTTCAGTTTTGGTATAGAAATAATGCTAATGGGCTTTGTAGTGGCAAACTTTTTAGCATATTTGTTTTCTATGGTAACAATCAAAAAAACACTATCACATTATTATCGACATCAAATAGGAGATTTAATGAAAATATTGATTATATCTCTTATTATCGGAGCAATCACATGGACGTTTAATCATCTTGATATTAGCGCATTACTTAAATTAATTATTCAAGGATTTACTTTTTTCATTATCTATATAATTGTAATTAGAATAATCTTTCCGGAAAAATTAAAAGAAATTATCGCATTAAGATCAAAAAAAAAATAATAAATAATTTATTATATCAAGGTAATTAAGTTTCTCAACACATTAAAAATAAATTTTTATATGAATGAGTTTAAAGATTGAAAAGCATATTTATCAATAAAAAATAGCGAGTAAACCCTACTTACACGCTCCTTTAAAAATAAATTTGGTGAAATATCAATTGCTTTCACATCTAAACATAAATAAGCACAAAATAACAATAATCTAACCAATTATGCATGTTTTTTTTAAGTTTGTGAACAAAAAGG
This sequence comes from uncultured Paludibacter sp., assembly GCA_937927845.1. Lineage (GTDB taxonomy): Bacteria > Bacteroidota > Bacteroidia > Bacteroidales > Paludibacteraceae > Paludibacter. The sequence goes on along the minus strand of CALFXE010000299.1, from coordinate 6,562 downwards.
CTATATTTTTTGTTGGAGTTGTAAATATTTCTTAATTTTACACTTTGATTTTTACTGTAAGTGTAGATTAATAAAATCCATATCAATTTTTTAAAAGTATTATTATGAAAAATGCCGCAACAAAATTATCGAGCATAATATTATTTACTGCTCTTGTTTCCTTGACTATTGAGTCATGTATCGACCCTATGTATGACCTTTCTAAAGGTATTAACCCTGAAATCAGTGTAGGTGGCGACTCACTTGGAATAGCCCTTGGCAAATTAGACACAATCTTTTTGGGAGATTTTTTAAGCTCTGAAGATCAAAGTTTTTTGAAAACCCTTGGTGATGGTGGATATGGAATGACAATATCAGACTCCATGTCTATTGAAGATTTATTAAAAGATTTGGATGTTGATAAATTAAAATTTGATGATAAGGTCTTTGCTCAAAACACAAAAGTAGATTTTGGTGATATTGATGTTAGCGAATTTGTTATTCCCGGATTTACACAGACCGAAAATCTTGATATGAATATTCCTTCAATGGAACTTGGTGATGTAGTACCTTCAGTAGACATAAATAAAGATTTTACAGTTAGCTTTTCAGATTACGCTTTGGATGAGACAAAACTTAATTTAGCCGACATAGATGATAACAAAGATAAAACAGATGATCTTTTAGCCGGCCTTTTGCAAGAATATTCAGGCGACAACCCTATTCCGATTCCGATACCATCAACCCAGATTAACATAGGAGAGCTGTCGGTAACTATCAATTATTCCATTGATGTTCCGGAAGGAATTAGCACAATTCATCAAATTGATCTGGAATCTGGTGCTAAATTAGAAATAGAACTTGCATTGGGTGATGCAAGCGATGTCTTTAGTGGGGAAACTACTTTCACTCCAAATATTACTATCGATCCGACCGACCTGTTTAAATTCAAGGTTCCGTCGCCACTTCTTATCGGGAAGTTTAATGTATCAAAGAGTAATGGTCAACTTATTGAGTTGAAGGGAGAAAACAACAAGTTATCTTGGCCCAATTACAAAACAACCAAAACACTTGATATAGATGCGTTTCACAATTTACCCAACGCAGTAAACAAACTCATCGAGATAAGCAAACAAGTCAATATATCGGGAGTGATTGCTGCCGATGGAAAGGTAGAAGTCAATAAATTACAGAAAGCAAAAGAAATTGATTTGGTTATTAATGTAAGAGTTAAAGGTGTAAAAATCAGAAACATGGATTTTGAAATCCCTGACTTTGTTACACCTATAGATGGCACTTCGGTGTTTACCATAGAAAACAATTCGATTCCTGAGGACATAAAGACTATAAACACTATATCATTAGGTAAGATTGATGGGTCTCCTCTACCTAAAAATATGGTAATAAACATTAAGCCTTCAAATCTGCCTGAGATGAAGACTTCAAGTTACAAAATTGACAATTTATCTATAACATTCCCTAATAATTTTGTATTTGATGGAATGGCAGGACAAACTTTTACAGCTACAAATGCAACACTTGATCCTGTAACAGGTTACTCCATTACTTTAGATTTGGAAGAAATAGATATGTCTCAAGTACCTATTACAAACCAGATTTTAAGTTGGCAGGGTGATATAACATATAACGGACAGATAAGTATAGGTGGTAGAATGAATAGTGATAAGATTAACACTTCTGCCGACCCATTGATTAATTTAAAATCTGAATCGGCTATTAAGGTTGAATCTGTTATGGTAGAGACAAATCAAATCGATAAAGAGATCCAAGTTGGTCAAGTAGCTTTGGAATATGAAATTGATATAGCAGATAAAGTTGCTCGTCTTGGTACAGTCAACGTTCAACCTGGAAGTTATTTAACGATTAATATTAACAAACCCAATATGCCGTTAGAATTAAGAGCTAAGAATTTAACTCTGAAATTCAGCGATTTATATGAGTTCAAACCAGATCCAAATTTAATCAATAATGAATATATAATTAATGGTAACATACCTGATTTCATTCAACTTGAATTAAAGGCTTTGCATATTAATCAAAATCTGGATGATGGTTTCTTATCCTTAAAAGATACATTTAATATTGCCGGAAGTATTATTCTCTTACCGGGTACAGCACTTTCAACACAAATTGAAGCTTTACAAAATGAAAAATTAGCATTCGAAGCTATTGTATCGGATGTTCAAATAGAATCTACTTCTATAGAGATGAAGACTCTAGAAGCTAACTATCAAGACTCTACTGTTTTAGATATGGCAATAGATGATATACCAAGCGAGATTGTAGCTTTAGATAGTATAACATTAAAGCCAGGTGCTGAATTAGAACTTGATATAACTATTAACAATATGCCGGATTTAGGAACTAATCCTTTGGATGCAGATATAACAATCTCTTTCCCTGATATTTTAAAATTTGAGTCGGGAGCTGTTAATATCAACAACGAGTTAATTATTAGAGAAGCATTTGTAGATGGTAAGTTAAGTAAGAAAATAAATTTGAGAGGACTTAAATTTGACGGCTCTGATCTTAATGGCAGTCTGACTTTAGATGATAAAGTTAATTTTGATGTTAATGTCTCTGTATCAAATCCAACAATCAATAGCGAAGATTTACAAGGAAAAGACATTTCGGTTGATGTGAATGTAGCTCTGAAGAATATTGAATTCAAATCTGTATATGGTAAATTTAATGTCGACTTCGGTGATAAAATGGATATTCCGAATTTAGCATTAGATGATTTACCTGACTTTATGAAAGGTGATGATGTAGTACTCGATATTCTGAATCCTGTGTTGGCTCTAAGTACAGAAAGTAATATAGGAATTCCGATAGATGCAACCCTGTCATTAACTAATTATAAAAATGGAAATGCATTAACGGATAACAAAATAAATCTGGACTTCAGTCTACCTAAATCCGAATCTCCTAATGACATCAGGACAGCCTCATATTGGTATTCTCCAAGCGAGTCTGGTATGCCAACAGGTTATACATTCATGGATACAAATATTCAAGATTTGTTCAAACCAATTCCCGATTCAGTTAAAATCAGCTTTAATCCAATTATAAACACAGGTTATCAGCATCTTATCGATCTGACTGCAAAATATAATTTGAAGGTTAAATATGACATCACCATACCTTTCAATTTCGGTAAAGATTTGAGTGTAGTTCTGAAAGATACTCTTGAAGATGTCAGTTTGGATTTAGGTGATATAGATATTAATACCGGAGCATTAGAGATAACAGCCAAAATTACAAATTCAATTCCATTGGATTTAAGATTAGAGATGTTGATGGTAGATAAGAATTTGAATATTTTATCGGCTCCGGAACCTCAGACAATATGGGCAGGCGCTCCTGATGGCAGTGGTGTAGAGTCAACTATACAAATTAGATTGGCAGATAGTTTGAAATCGCTCAAAGATATGGACAAGATTATATTAGTGTTCAAGGCAACTTCAAATTCTACAGTTGCAGGTACGCCAATCAAACCGGAAAACTTTGTAATAGCCGACTTGAAAGCAAGGATAATAGGCGGTGTTAAAATCAAATTACCAATTTAATTACAAATTTTATTGAATTATTTAATAGTAACTGAACATTTTTTAACGTTATTTGTTTTACTGTCAAATATATTAAAATGTAGTATTCGTAGATTTAAACTGTTAAATAAAAACTGTGATGAAACCGATAGTATTAAAATGATTGTTCAACACTTATAAGTGTATTTATTTGAGTTATCAAGGTTCCATACAAAATAAAAAAGAAACAAAAATAAAATTTAAACGTATGAAAAAAGCAAATGTAAAAATGATGATTGTATCATTGATTCTGATTGCAACCTTTCAAGCTACTAATGCCCAAACATCAGTTGCCAAGGTAGGGTATTTTATGGACAACGCACCCCAAAAGCATTTCTTAAATCCGGCTTTGGTGCCTACAAGAGGTTATTTCAATATCCCTGCTTTGGGTTCGTTGGATTTCGATGTCAGAACAACCTTTGGATTAAACACATTTCTCTATCCCGGTGTAAATGCAGGTGATCCTATGGTGTTGTTTATGAATGAAGCAGTTGATGCTAATGAGTTTCTCAATAAGCTCAGCCCTGAAAACTATTTTAAGTTGAATAACAGATTTAGTTTATTTGGCTTGGGTATCTATGCAGGAACATCTTTCTGGACTTTTGATGTATCAACACGTTGGAATACAGAACTCAATGCACCTAAAGATTTCTTTAGATTCTTAAAATTGGGAATACCTGATGATCAGGATATACATTATAATATAACTAATTTAGGAATTTCCACTGAATTAATAGGTGAAGCTTCGTTAGGAGCATCATTTCTTATTGGCGATAACATACGTGTAGGTGCGAAAGGAAAACTTTTAGTAGGAGGTGCAAAAATCGGTGCCGGTATGGATCAAATCAAAATTGATATTGAACCTAATAACTACATATTTAAAATTAAGTCAGAAGGTAAAATGAGTGCTTACTTAGCCGGTATTGAACTGACTGAAGATGATAATGGTGCTATTGACGGTTTTGAAATGGGAACACCGGGCATGGCAGGACTTGGTTTTGCTGCCGACTTAGGTGCAAGCTGGTCTCCATTTAGCTTTTTAACTGTATCTGCCGGTATAACTGACTTAGGTGTCATCAACTGGAACATGACTCACAATAAAGTAGCAAAGTCTTCCGGAGAAATTAGCTATAACGGTCTTGATGATTTCTTAAATCAAGGTGGAGGAAGCGGTAGTGGTAGCGGTGGTGACGAAGAAGAATCTACCATTGACGACCAGTTGATTAAAATCATGCAATTTAAACTTCAAGATGAAGGTGAAAACTTAGCAGTTAAATTAAGTCCTACTATTAATGTAGGTGCAGAAGCCGGTATTTGGGAGAACAGATTAAGTGTAGGTTTACTTTATTCAAATAAACTGATTCCAAACAATAGTATTTCCGAATTAACAGCAATGGTAAATATCAAACCAATTCATATGCTGAATATTACAGGAAGTTATACACTGATGAATTCAGCAATAGGATCTGTTCCTTCATTTGGTTTTGGTGTAGGATTAAATTTGATTGTTGCTAATATCTTCTTAGCATGCGACTATGTACCTTCAAATTTAACTCCTCAATTTATCCCAATCGATCCTGTTAATACTAACGTACAGTTAGGCTTATCATGGGCTTTAGGAAAAATGAAAAAGAAAAATTAAAAATTAGAGATTAAAATCATTGATATTGCCATACATCAAGTTTTAATGTTAGTTGGGAGAGGCGCAATTTATTTGCGTCTCTTTCATTTTTTTTATATTTACATTTTATATACTTTTGCAAATTAATCTAACCTTTCAACTTTAATCATTATAAAATCTAATATAGAAATTAAAAATTTTGAAAAACATAATATCACTTGTGTACCATGTTAGCATACAAAAAAACCATTAATCAGTTTACTGCATTATGATAAAAATACTTTTGGAGAAATTACATTAGATGCAAATACAATTTTTTTCATTTATAGGGGAGCTATTGAATTTCAATTTGAAGATGGTAACATCAATAATATTATTCAGAAGAAAATGATTTTCTTACCAAAAGGATCTCAATACTTATACTCCGTAGTCGAAAAAAGCACAATAATTACATTTAAAATAAACCACATAGTATCTCTTTGTGATAATTGTACATTTCATTTTATAGATCAATATGTAAAAAAATCTACAGACATAGCTGACAATCTAAACAATATAGGAATATCGGACATCAAGAAACGCATCGACTATTTTATCAGAGGTATAGTATCGTGCTTATTAGATGGCATAAACTGCAATAGCTGGTACGAAACTAAAATAAAAGAATTCTTTCTGATGTTGAAAATGTATTACACTACAGAAGAAATATATTTCTTTCTGTTTAAAGTAATATCTGATGATATAATTATGTTAGAACATTTTAATCAAAATTCAATAAATTATCAATCTGTCAAACAGATAGCAGATTCTTTTTACATGTCGCCAAAAGCTTTTTCAGCAAGATTTACAAAGATTTTTGGAACAACACCAATGCGATGGTTAATAGAACAGAAATCTAAAAAAACACTTCAAGAAATAACATCAACCAAAAAATCTTTTAAACAAATTGCTTTTGAACTTGAATTTTTATCAGAATCTCAATTCACTAATTTTTGTAAAAAAGAAATAGGAAAAAATCCTTCACAAATTAGAATGTGTTCAAGTTTATAGTGAAGTCATCTTGACTTTTATTTCACATCAACCTACTACGACTGTAGAGGAGTTCCCTCATTCGCTGCGCTCTTTCGGGATGACACGCTCGCTGGTGGGCGGGGTATACAGAAAACCGACTGCAATTGCAGAGGAGTTCCCTCATTCGCTGCGCTCTTTCGGGATGACACGCTCGCTGGTGGGCGGGGTATACAGAAAACCGACTGCAATTGCAGAGGAGTTCCCTCATTCGCTGCGCTCTTTCGGGATGACACGCTCGCTGGTGGGCGGGGTATACAGAAAACCGACTGCAATTGCAGAGGAG
>CALFXE010000298.1 GCA_937927845.1 uncultured Paludibacter sp. | reverse complement strand
CTTCTGTCGTGTAATAAACAACCGGACAAAAAAGAATTGCCGGTTATAAACCTTAATTCGATTTCTGCTATTAATGATAGTATTACTTTGAGTTTGGATAATTTGGGTTGGAAAGAAAAGATGATTCCTCTCGAAACGAACGATTCGTGTCTGCTTGCTGACATCTCTGTAATTTGCGAATCAATCAATAATTATTGGATTGTAAGCAATGGCGAGGTGTTGAAATTCGATAAAGAAGGTCGTTACGATAGGCGGATCGGTAAGGTGGGACAAGGTCCGGAAGAATATGGAAGTGCATATAAAATTCAGCTTGACAAAAAAAACGAAGAGGTTTATGTAATGGATTATTTTGGACGGAAGATGGTAGTTTATGATTTTAATGGCAAATTTATCCGTACGTTCAGGCTTCCTGAAAAAGAGTTTATGGCCAACTTTTCCCTTTATGGTAATACTTTATATTATCATGGAATAGAGAATAGTTTGATTCCTACTTTATTAGCTGAAGATATAAAAACAAGAAAGATGGAGACTATCTGTAGTCCGGATCGGGAAATGGAGGTTGGCGAAATTATGCTTGGGAATAGCTTTATGAGCGAAGTGGATGATGAAATTTACCTCTACCATTACTTTAATGATACAATTTATAGGATCACTCCCGAAAAAAAGCTGGAGGCGGCCGGCTTTATAAATTTGAAAAATCTTATGTTTGTTTATGATGAAATTATACTTGTTGGAGATAAAACAGCTAAAATGAAGCAGGGTGGTCCGCGTGTTTTGGTAGATAATTTTGTAAATACGGATGATTTCTTTTTTGTGTTTTACAGGCTTTGCGATGAGATGGCTGCAGGTGCTAATAGCAGTCCACATCTGGCTGTATACGACAAAATATCAAAAAAAGAATATACCAATGCGGCGCTTTTATATCGTGCCGAGCCTGCTTTATCTATTCGAAATACTTCAAAGTTGTTTTCTGCAGACGGCAAGAAAATAATTTCTTATATTCAAGCCGACGCGCTTGCGGAAACGGACTTGATTCCCGGGCTTAAGGAAGATGATAATCCAGTACTAGTTATCTATTATAATAAATAATATTGTTTAGTCATGAAAAAACTACTTTTCTTTTTACCATTTATTTCGGTTCTGTTTTCTTGTGGAGAAACACCGAAACAAGAAGTCAAATCATTCTGGGATCAATGTGATGTTATCGCAAAGCGAGAAGTTATCAATGGTGACACCGTAATTGTATGTGATTCTAAATTAGTCAAGCAAAAAAAGAATATTCCTTTGGATTTATTGGTTGATAGTATTGAGGTTATCAAAATGGATAATAAAAATGAAGAAGCACTAATTAGCAAACGGTTTGTTCATACCTATTTTACAGAAAATTATATAGGAGTAACTGCCTATAGCTATTTTCCAATGAAATTATTCCGTAAAGACGGAACTTTTTTGCGCCATATCGGAGCCATTGGACAAGGTCCGGGTGAATATACCGTAATAGATGCTATAGACATGGATGAAAAAAACGACCGGATCTATATATTACCTTTTAGTGCTGATTACATATTGGTTTATGATTTTAAAGGGAATATATATCCCCGCATAAAATTAGCCGAAATTCTGCTTTATGGTTCAACTATAAAGGTTTACGGAGATAAAAAACGGGTGCTCATTACCAAACCGATTAGTCCGGATACTAATTATTGTGTATGGATTCAGGATTTTGAAGGAAATCTGATTCAAGGGGCTAAAATGTCTGACTACTATAAGGATGTAACCTCGTTCAGTGAATCAACCATCACCCGTCTTCGTACAGATGCAGTCGAATTGTTCAGATTGGGAATTCCTAATGGAAACGAGTTTTTGTATCATTATGATATTACTAAAAATCGTTTAGAGCCGAAGTTTATGGTAAATGGGGATGATTTTGATTGGAATATTATACATGAACTACCGCATCAATATGTTGTTCAAAAATGTCAGAGAATTGGGGCTGATGATGATGAGCTATTTACACAAAAAATAATAGTCGATAAGAAAACATTAAGAGGTTGTTATTTTGACGGATTTGAAACATCATTCGGGCTTATATATGGTCAATATAGTATTTTATATGCGATGAATGGTCCTTACTTTAGTATAATAGATTTTAGTAGTAAAGTAGGTGAGTATATTCAAAAAATAAAAGAAGAATCCCTCACTTCAAAACAAAAACAAGAATTACAGAAGCTGAAATCTATTATCGCAGAAAACGATGCTAACGATGAATGCAGTATTCTTTTTAGAGGAAAATTTAAGAACTAAAAATGGAGGGAATGGGTGATAATAGAATCGGATATGCGCGGTGAAGACATTGTTCCCTATTCATTATGCAGACATTAGGTTGTCTTATATTGAAATAAGTGATTTAATTTCGGATTTTTTAGTTATTTTTGTGTGTTGAAAACAATTAGTAATATGAAAATGAAAATATTTTTTCTCCCAGTTTTGCTAAGTGTATTGATTATTTCAGTCGTATCTTGTGCTAAAGATGATGATAAATTGGAGTATCATATGGTGTTCTCTAAAAACTCGTGCGAGGTGATGCAAGGGAGTAGTGTAACCATAGACCTGACTGCCCATGAGAATACCACATTGGATATTAAAAACTCGGATATTATTGACGCCGTTTATACTTGGGGATTTGATGAATATAAGGCTAAAATAGAGATTAAAGGCAAACAGAAAGGTGAAACCGAGATTGTCGTTACCGACCATGAAACAGGAGAATCAGCCACGGTAACAGTGACGGTGAAAGAATTCCAGATGCCCTGTCTTGCCGTAAAGCAACTGAAAGGAAATATTTTTGATTTGATGAACTTTTATCTTTATAATGAAGATTCGAAGCCAATTAATTCCAGTAGCCTTTCTACTATATGTGATTCTATTGTTTGGACGATAGATGGAGTGAATGGTAGTTTTCGGGTGTTTGAACACGAAGACTGGGTGAGTACCCATCTGACTTTTGAATGGGGGCATTGCTTTAAGTATTCGGGGGACTATAAAACAAATCTGACTGCATGGAAGGATAACAAGGCGATCTACCGTCACCAGCTCGACATTACTATCACTGATGAAAAGGATTTTTTAGCATATAACTGGAGTGATATTATTAAAGACTCGCAAGCATTCACTGGTTATGCAGACGTACTTAATAGTAGCCCCGGTTTGATGACCACATACGGTCTTAGCGGTACAGTTCCATTTGCCGAAGTGAGGGTTTTTGGAAGTGATTTTGTTCAAAGCTATCATACGCTTTATGACTATTTTTGTGGGCTCTATTCATCTCCGACCTATACGGATAAAACGCATAAGATGTGGCAGCTATATGACGAACTGTTCTCCGAACAGAAGGAATATCCCAATGCTTACCCTGTTGCTATTTGGGTGGAGGAACGTGCTAACATTGTTTTATTGTTGCTGGATGAATCTACGGAATCTCCCGGGTATTTGATTTATGCGGAACCAAACAGACTGTAGATAATTAGATACTACCCTTCTGATATTAAGTATTTATCCTGTAGTCTTTTATCCCTTTCTAAACGAAGATCTAATTTTTTCATAACTATGATTTATTCGTTTGACAATT
>CALFXE010000297.1 GCA_937927845.1 uncultured Paludibacter sp. | reverse complement strand
TCCATGTAAAAGATTCCGATTTTGCACTTGAAGAAGGTTTATCTCCGAATCTGGTTAAATCGGATGTATATTCCCGTACCGGACATCCCTGTAAAGACGATTTTGAAACCTTTGGCAAATTGATAGGATTGAATGAAGTCCAGATACAGAAAGCCCTGCATTCTTTTACTGGTTCCGACGAGCAAGTGAAGCAATTAGTTTCAAATTCATATCTGGACGAACGATCCAAAAGAATGTATCTCCGCACCTACGAAGAACGGGTAAGCCGCTTTAACCGGAAAAATTAGAATACTTAAATTTCAAATTGTGACGCAGTGCGTCACAATTTGAAATGAGTCATTTATTTAATCATAATCACTAAAGTAATCCTTAAATAGTATAACTCTATTTGGTAATCATAAGATACATCCCTTCCTGAAAATTTATTATTTAATCGCTTTCCAAATATTTAAGTCTATTAATTTTAATAATACGATCCAATTCGGGGCGTAATACATCCCGAATTAGACGTAGCACTTTATCGGCTATTAATACGACGAAAATATTATAATTAAAATAAAATCAATAATACTCAATTAAGAAATAAATTTATAATCTATCTATTCTCTGCATATTTAGATAATCCTTCCACTACCTTAGAGACGTAACCATCATGCTTATAAAACATATGCGCCCATATAGGAACGGCATAAACAGATCCGTTTAAATCTTCATGCGGAGTAGAATATAACAACCGGCCAATGTAGCCTTTTCTCTTTGTGGTTCCTGGAGCAAAACCAGCTTCTTTATCATATTTAAGCTCTAATCGCTCATAATTGTATGCACGAATATTTTTTTTAAGTTCATATCGGTTTAATGGAGTTTTATCTAGTAAATGAGCTGTTTCTGGGTTAGATTTAATTTTATGAATAATCTCATGCAAAGTATAAGCTTTAACTACTGGTCCAATTTTAATTGCCTGAAAATTATAATTTTTGTATCCATCTATATAGGTTACAGTTACATGCCAAAACTTAATTTTATTCGCTTCTCTGATTAGTTTCCTAAAAAATTCCTTTTGCTTTTCAGTAAGTGATTCTTTATCTATTGCATCATTCGCTTCTTGCAAAATAGGTTGTTCTTTCAATTGCTTAAGTGATTTCCCTCCTCCCTCTGCAGGAATGATAGTGTGATCATCTTTTGTATCTACAGATTCCATTCTACGAGTTGATTTCAACAATTTTACAAAAGAAATATCACATTTACTTAATATAAAATAAATCATAGCCAGTACAATAACGAATGAGATAATCCACAACCAAATACCAAGCGAATTATATAAACTTGTGAATAACGAAAGATCGTTTTTAGATGTTATTTTATGAAAAGCGTTTGTATTTACATTTGAAATCAATGAATCTCGGTTATTCGATTTGTTCTCTGATTTAAAAGTCGTTACATATCCATTTCTCATGTATGGATATAAATTATTTTGTAAATATTCGACAACATTTTCACCATATAATAGTGATATTTTATGCTCTTTTTGCCTTAAATCCAAAGTTGAATCAATCAAGATATTATATACATAATTTTTATTTGGAAATTTATTTAATGCATCAACATTCAATGCATACTTCCAGTCTACCGACATTGGTTGAATCTCAATTCGACTTTCAGACAAAGATGTTTTATTTATTATGTACTTCTTAATAGAAGATATTCTATTTCTTGTTAGTTGTAAGTTATGTAACTCTTCACCTTCTGGTGATGCAGATGCTGTAATAAATAATTTATGCTCAGGTTGTATCTCTCTGGCAATCTTCTCAATCATTAAAAGAGCAGCAGAGTTAGAGCGATAATTGTCGTATAAAACCGAATCTCCAAACATAAAATATACCTCACCTTCTCTTTGAGCATTAATCGTCATTTGAGAACTGAAGAAAACAAACAGAATTAATAATTTAAGGCAATTTTTTTTCATCGTAGAATTTTTATGATATTAAAATAACTTTCAATTAAACACACTATGGCAATTGATAGAATAGAAAAAAAGTACAACTACACAAACTCAATATTATATGGGAGTGTTTGGAGAAACAACTGAATGACAACAAGTATATTGTTTCTATTTGTTCACTAGCATTTGTGAAATTGTTTTTTCCTTCGGTTTCAGTATTTATGCCGTGGACTCTCTTTAAAAAATCATCATTCATCCTTTATCATCAATTACATTATAGTTAATAGCATTCAAATGCAAATGTAGTTAAATATAAATAACCCAGAAGATATACATACATGTTATATAACAAGTTCATTTTGGATAATTATTCTTTGCGAATCTAACTTATTTGTTTAAGGATGTATGCTATAAGTATTGCCCACAATAATAGAAAAAGAAAATCCGGCCTATCAGAGCCGGATCTTCATACACTATCTATCTTTTAATTAGCCACTTTCCTACAATGAAGACATTATCTGCAACAAGCTTTGATAGCTGTCAACATCGTGGTATTTAACATTACTTGTAGACAATTTATTAAACAACTTTTTTGAACAAGATATCTTTGCCTGTTCTATTGGGCGTAGCTGCAATGATTCCATTGTACCTTTTGTTTCTGCAACAAAATAAATATGCTTTACCGCCCCCTCATTAAAAGCAATGGCCCAGTCGGGCGAATAGTTCCCAACAGGTGTAGGAATGGCAAATCCTTTGGGCAACTTAGCATATACACAAACCTCTTCGGCAGTATCCAAATCCTGCGCGAACACTCGCTCTACACTTTTCTCGGCTGTTCCATCTGTAAACACATAATCCTGAATATGCCTCTGAGCCTTGAAAGCTTTATCCAAAGTCTGTGAATGTTTTTCAGCGGTAAAAATAGAGCTATCGTATTCACCCTCAATCTGATCATAGGATATATGATCCACAATCATCGTTGCCTTCTGTTCTTTAATAAGCTTTATCACTTTGGAAATGAACTCTTCCGGATTAAACTTAAACATACTTAACTTAACCGGATCAATAGCCTGCAAAATAGCAGCAGTAGTTCTGCGAGTTAGCGTAGTACCAATTGCCACTTTACCAACCAAATCATATTTAATCTGAATAGCCCCGGCATTTTGTAAAGTCTTTGTCTTCGATTTCTCTGTATCAAAAGACTCACCACGCTCCAATTCGAATTGATCCATGTCTTTGCGCTGGGTTCCGGTAACAGAGGTATACTGTAACTGAGTAACCTGCAACCTGTCATTGATATGTTTTACAGATTTAGCAATCAACTCATTGCTATCAAAATCTACAGTGTAAGCATACTTGTGATTAATATATCCCCATAAAGTCTGAAACTCTTTTTTGAAGAAGTTCTCGTTCAGTTCATTGGAAGCAATTTTAGTTTTGTTACCATCCTCAATCATGCCTGCAAGTATACTATCATCAAATATTCCCTGTACAAGCATATGAATCCCCTCTGCCATTGGCATCAATTCATCGGGAAGTTTAGCCAGACAATGATTTTCAGAATCAGTTCTGTATCTATCAGTAATATTATCTTCTAAATCAATATAATCATTTTTCAATAAATAATTGTGAATTATCTTTGCCTGTCTTTCGTCTATCTTGGAGGAATCTTCGCCAATCAATACAGTTTTTCCTTTAAAATACTCTTGGGTAGCCTTTGTAGGTCTATCATAAAGCAGATCTTTAATCTGATTCTGCAAATCGCCTACAAAATTCTTATAGCTCTCACTGGCGATTACCGTAAGTAAGTTTATATTATGAACCGAATCTCCGCATGTATCGGCATCCATTCGGTTACCGGACTGACTTACACACAAGCGTAAACCTCGACCAACTTCCTGTCGTTTAGTTGTAGAAGAATCCGAATGTTTTAGCGTACAAATCTGGAATACATTAGGATTATCCCAACCTTCCCGAAGTGCAGAGTGAGAGAAAATAAACCGGGTAGGCTCTTCAAAGCTTAACAATCTTTCCTTATTTTTCAAGATAAGATCGTAAGCCGAAATATCATCCGAAAACTCTGCCCCTCTTTTAATTTGAGAGTCAACATTGCGTCCTGTCTTTTTATCAATACTGAAGTACCCCTTGTGAATATCGCTAACAGCATGTTTCTGGAGATACCTTTGATAAGGCGAATCAAATAATGTAACATATTCACCTAATATGTTGGCATATTCCTGTTCAAACATCTGGCCGTATTCACCTAAACTTTCATCGCCATTCTCGTCATACATACGGTATTTGGCCACCTCGTCAATAAAGAACAACGACAAGGTTTTAATACCCATATTAAAAAGCCGTTCCTCTTTTTCAAAATGCGAAAGAATCGTTTCCCTTATCTGAATGCGACGCATATCCCTTTCAGAAATATCACCCACTACATCCCCTTTAAGAATCACTTCGCTATTTGAAAAAGTGACTGTACCTCTTATAGGATCAATTTCAGATATGGTAAAGCCTCTATATTGCTCCATCTCATTGGAAATATAATACAGATTATCGCCTACCCCCAAAATACGGCTTTCACGGTTAATGGATTTATTGTAAGCTATTTCCAATTCAATTTTAGCCATTGGCGTCTTCTTGCTTGACAGAATAATGCTTTCCAAATAAAGATATTTATCGGTCCCTCTGAAGTTTTTCACTTCAAACCCTTTTACTTCTATCTTCTTTACCAGACGTTTATTGTAAGCATCTAATGCATCCAGCACATACACTAAATTATGTTGTTTTGCATGAGTTGCCGAATAATTCAAGCTAAATAGCGGATTGAAATTCTTTAAAGCCTTTTGTGTTACCTCACCACCCATCTTTTGGGGCTCATCCAGAATAATGATAGGTCGGTTTGCTTTAATTACATCAATGGGTCTGCGTGAAGCAAACTCATCACGCTTCGAATAGATAATTCGACTTTCTTTATTGTTCGCACCCTCTTTCAAAGATGAAGCAAAAGCCTGGGTATTAATAATCATCACATTGATACCCGCACTACTCGAAAAGGAGTCGAGCTGATTCAGGTTCGAGCTGTTGTAAATAAAGAAACGGGCCTTCTTTCCGTAATGCTCCATAAAGTGATCCTGAGTAATCTCAAAACTCTTTTTTACACCCTCACGAATGGCAATACTGGGAACCACCACAATAAACTTACTCCAACCATAACGCTTATTCAGTTCAAACATCGTTTTAATATAAACATATGTCTTACCGGTACCCGTTTCCATTTCTATATCCAAACTACACCTTCCAAGATCATTTACAAGCTTGTTGGACAACTTTATATTATTGCGAGCTTGCAGATTTTTGATATTAGAAAGGAGCTGTTCGTCTGTAAGTTCAACTACTTCATTTTTAAACCCAGTATCATCTATAAAATTGAATTCAGCTTGCTCTACAGGTGAAACAAATTCTCGTCCAATATAAGTTTGAGCAGGCTTTTTAGGCTCAATTTTACCTAAATCGCGTATATAGCTTACCTTTTCGTAATGACCTTGCCCGTTGAAAACCCTTACAACGCTTTCCACAGCATCGGTCTGATATTGTTGTATCTTAAAATTAAACTTCATCGTCGGCAATTTCAATTTGTGATTTAATTTTATAATTGATCTCTTCGTGTGAATAATCTATTATCCATAAAATTTGTGCAAGCGATTCTTGCACAAATTGAATCTGTTTAACATTCTTATTATTTCTCGATTTCACTACTATAGGACCTTTCTAATTGTATCCGGACTGTATGTGGCGAATAACTGTTCGAAGTTAGTAGCGACACTATCATCTGCCAATGAACTATCGCGCATTACGAAGTAGTAAGGCTTTTGCATCGCAATAGCTTTAACTATTTCGGCGGTTACGTTCTCATCAAAACAGGCGATTAGATATCCATCAGCCACATTAAAGACCTTTTTGCCGTTAATTTCCTGTTCTTCAATTTTACATGAAAGCAGCACACCTAAGTCTAGCATTACCTGGAAAAGCAAATCTTCGGGTGTACGATCCGCTTTTATATTATCTGCCAAAGAGGCAAACAGAGTGGCTTCGTAATCATTTGGATTGTAATATACATCCTTCATATTTGTACTATCCAACTTAAGCACCCTAAACCCAGTATCGAGATTCTGATCCGTTAGCACCACTTCATCTTTTATTTTCTTCCCGGCACGACGTATACGTTCTTTACCTAATTCACAGATATTTTTGTATCCAGCTTTATACGCTTCGCTTTTTTCATCAGTTTCTTCTGGCAACTGAACCATAATGAACTTACGCTTACCTCCGTCTTCTGCATTGAGTTTCATTACAGCATGAGCCGTAGTTGAAGAGCCTGAAAAGAAATCTAAAAAAATATCTCCAGCACTAGTAAAAGATTTTATATGTTCTAAACATATATCAACAACTTTTGGGGTATCAAAAGGTATCCCCATTTCTTCTAACATTACAGTATCACTCCCTCCGTAATATAATAAAGATGGTATATTCTCATACATATTCTCAGAAAGTAAATATTTTCTTCGTGGTTGTGTATTTTCATCCTCACCAAATAAAATCAAACCTTTTGACAATAATTTATTCATGGTTGAAGATGGATTGCGCCACCCTCTACTGGGTACAGGACAAGGCTTATGGGTTATGGGATGAAGTAAAGGGATGAAGTAATCTTCAGGAGCTCTTTTTTTATTTGGCCATGCCATTGAGACAGATTGAAAAACTTGTCCTTGTTCATCAAACTTGTTATATGCTTTTTCTCCACCAGTAAAATCCGATTGATAAGCTAGCCACTCTGCAAATTCGCTACTTGCTTGTTCAAAAGAAAATAACAAATTAATTTTCCTAAATATTTGTTCTGCTTTCTTTAAAATGGCTTCAGCATTTTTCTTCGGTCTTTGCATTTTACAATTATCTAAAAAAGCAACTTTATCCTTTGCATAAACTATAATATATTCATGTTGGTAGGAAATACCTTTAGCATCTCCCTTAGGATTACGTTTATCCCAAACTATAGTTCCTAAATCATTACATTCTCCAAAAATGTCAACACACAGTCTTTGCAAATTAACAAATTCATTTTCATCCATATTAATTAATACCACTCCATCTTCAGCAAGCAAATCTTTTGCAACTTTTAATCTTGGGTACATCATATTTAGCCAATCCGTGTGGAAGCGTCCATTACTTTCATTATTTTGCACTAAACGATTCCCTTCTTCATCGTATTGACCGCTATTTGCGAGATATTCTTCTGTGCTTTGGGCAAAATCATCTTCATAAACAAAGTCATTTCCTGTGTTATATGGCGGATCAATGTAGATCATTTTAATCTTTCCCAAATAGGTCTCTTGCAAAAGTTTTAAGACATCCAAATTGTCGCCTTCTATATATAGATTTTCTGTATTGTCAAAATCCACACTCTCTTCTCGGCATGGGCGAAGTGTCTTTGCTATGGGTGCATTAGCCAGAAGAAGAGATTTCTTCTTATCAGGCCAGGTAAACTGATAACGCTCTTCGTTTCCCTCTACTATCACTGGTGACAACTCCTGACGCAGTATGTCAAAATCAATAGCATACTCAACTTCTCCTTTTTCATTTATACGTTCTGTAAGGCAATTGGGAAATAATTTTCCAACCCTTTGTATATTATCATCCACTTTATTGATGCTATGCATTTTTAATTTGTCCATATATTATATATTTTTCATTTCCTTCCAAAAATTGAAAATAGGATATTTTCTTAACTTTTTCTGTTCTTCAACGTCCATTTTTTCAAAATGAATTTCAGCTGCAGTAAAATTATCCATCAATAGGTATGCACCGACTTTAAAATCTTCTTGCGAACTGTTATCTTCTATTATTAAATATAATTTTTTAATTTCTTCTTTATTTAGTTCACGCTCTCTTCGAACAACTTGTAAATAATTAATTAATTTAAGATCACTTGGTAATATCCGTGTATCAGCTTTATATATCCATTCAGCCAAGTCTTTTGACGTTTTTAGTAATTTGTCAGCCTTATTTTCATCGAACGCCATCAACATTTCCAACAACGTATTATTTGCAATTTCAAATATTCTTTCATTTTCAATCAAAAGAGACTTAAATGACGGCACTATTGAATTATAATCTATATTTGATAAATCTAAATAATCCTGTTTATTCAGCATTGAAAAACAAGATGTTGGTAGGTGTTCATCATTTGGCCCTTTATAACTATATACTAATTCAGAATGGAAGAAATCACATATCTTGTACGTGGAATCGTCTGGTCCACATTTAATAAACGCCAACAATATAGTTAAGTTTGATATTTTGATTTTGGTTATTATCGATAAATCGTTCTTAAGGTTGGCAACTGGTTTATTATCAACAAATGCTATTACCAAGTTATTAAATTCCTGTATCTCATTGTCCTTCATTTCTTCAAGATTTAGATCTTCACAAATATTCAAGACATCAAGCACCTTAATCATCTTCTGATAATATTTTAGGCTTTCTTCTTGTAGAATGAAATCGAATTTTTCTAATTCTTTTTCAGAGATTAAAACTGGAAATCGTTTATTTTCAACATAAAATTCTTTTGCCTTTATTGCTCGGCGAGTAAAATCTAAATCTTTAGCTCTTTGCCTGAGCATTGGGCTTTGAGTATATTCTATCTTAGGGGCATTGTCATTATGATTAATAATAATGGAAAAACTAGTACCAAAAGTTATTTTCAATTTATCGATGGTTCTTGTACGTGTGAATTTATTATAAAACTTTATTCCATCAACAATAATATTTTCATTTACGCTTTCTGTTACCTCAATTGAATTCGGTATAAAATCAACTGGATGTAAGATGTTACTTCCTTTAATTTCGGCATATAAATATACTTCGTTCTCGAACAAGGCTTTAACAGGATCGATTTTATTGCTTTTGTCACAATATCCACTGAATGGAATTGTCCATTTAGTAAGATTATTATTCTCTTTCAAATCTTCAATTAAAAGTGGAGGAGTATTTGCAAAACTCTTTTGACGGACACTATTTTCATAGAAATTCAATAATATTTGTGATTTCTTAATTTCTTCACAGGGAAATTCTTTTAAACCTATACTTTTTGTTTTTTGGTTTTTTATACCAGAAAGATAATGTTTCAATTTTACAGGAGATAAAGCATTAAAATATATTTTCTCCTCATTAGTATTTTGGTTTATGTGTACTACAAAAAAGAATGTGCCTCCTTCATTCAAATAATTATTTAAGTCTGCAACCTCAATTTGATATGTAATTTCAGTCCTAGATAAACTTGTCACTAGTTTACCTTTCACCTGAACAGGTACACGCCCCTTTATCTGATTTTTTTTCTTGTTTATGTTCTTATAAATATATATAAAACCATCCCAAGACGGCTCTTTATCGTTGTCTGCTATAAACGGGCTTAGATAATCACATATAGTTATACTTTTCTCAACGGCGATCACGGCAAGCTTCTCTATTGCATTATTATCCATTACATCTCCTCCATTTCTATTTGCAATTTCTGTAATTGTTGCACCAATTCAAACTTCTTGCGGGGCTGCTTTTCTGATCTGGCTTGTTTTTCCAGTGAATCCATTTGCTTCTGGAGCTTTAGTTTATATTCACCTAGAAGAATTTGTTCGTTCAGGGAGTTCCCATTTTCAATTTGGATACCGCCCACTTGAACAATAATATTATCCCAAACTACATCGAAGTTCAGTCCTTGCAGATGCAAAGATAACCCAGAAATTGGTTGCCAATCCGTGTGAAGTAACTTTAAGTGATAAATAGCTAGCTTTATTTTCCCTTCGTACTCCAATACAAACAGCATTTTTTGATCTATCAGTTTAGATAATAACTCTAGGTTTTTTATTGCAATGGTTTGCTGTTTCAAAAATATATGCAATACATAAAACATACTTATTGACGTCCCCTTTTCAATAGTAGTTGTAGAAGGTGACAATTCGTTTACAATTACAATCTTACTAATATCGGCGTCAAAGGCGTGTCTAGCCTGTTGTGATAAACTAAACTTCTCGTAAATGGCTTTTTTAGGAAGTTGTCTGTTTACTTCTGTGGATTTAGGTAAATTCAGCATAGTGTTTTATTTTACAACTAAAAAACAAATCAATTCAAAATCGTCCAATCCTTTAATGTCATTAGACAAAAAGCTGGTTTGTACACCACTAAGAAAACTATCGATTTCACTTTGAGACTTAACCTGTATAATAGAAGATATTGCATCACCTAAAAGTGTAGAATATTGCTTCATATTGCGTCCATCTCTTGTTTCCTTGTTAAATTGTTTACATAAATCAGTTAAAGGTTCGTTCTTTCCCTTGCATAATAACCGCATTTTATCGAGGATTTCTTTAGGTTCAAGATGATTCACTATTACCTCTCCCGTCATTGATATATATACCATGTAAAACGGGTGTAACCGGT
>CALFXE010000296.1 GCA_937927845.1 uncultured Paludibacter sp. | reverse complement strand
CCCACATCTCCCCCATGCTATTTAATGTATCAACAATAGGGCCTTGCGAATAGTCTTCAGCTTTTATTTCTTTTATAACCGTCTCTCTGTATTTCGGTGTTATTTCCAAATCAGCCAATGTCTGAGCATTCTTGCCTCTATCATCCCTAAAAATGATACTGAACATTTTTAGCTTCTGATGAAACTGACTCAGGAACGCCTCTACATTTTCTTTTGTCACTTTATATTCATTGTTTTTGCAAAGCTACAAATTAAATTGATTATATCGCCAAAAAATCATATTTTTCAACTTTAAAGTTGGATATTTAATTTTAATCATAATTTCTCAGTTTATCAAATTAAAGAACTATGTAAATATTCAGACTAATTGGATTTATCAGGGTATGCTTCTACACCGACAAAACACTTTTTTATTTTAAGATACCACAAAAAACATCCATGTGAGTATTTAATCTCAAAAATTCATAACTTTATTACCAGAAATACAACCATAACTGTGATTTTTAGACGTTTCATGTTATTAATATAGTAAAGTGTACACAATTGATTTTGAATTTATTTATTCTAAATAATTACAGAATATGCAAATATGACAACAGACATTAAAGAAGAATTTCTGGATATGCTAGACAAGCATATTCGGATAATAATCAAAATATCAGGAGCATACGCTTACAACCATGAAGAGAGAAAAGATTTAATGCAAGACATTATATTTGAGTTATGGAAATCTTATAAACGCTTTAACGGAAGTTGTAAAGTTTCCTCTTGGATATATCGGGTTTCACTTAATATCTCAATGAACTACAAACGAAAAAAGAGTAGCACTTTTATGTTTACCTCTTTAGGAGACTTTAAAGGAGATGAGATTCCTTCATGGATAGAAGATTCGGAAGATTATTCTCAGCTAGATGTTCTATATAACAGCATTGGCGAATTGGATGAAATCAATAAGGCAATCGTATTGCTTTATCTTGAAGGAAATTCTCACGAGGAGATAGCAGATATAACAGGTATTTCCAAAACAAATGTAGGAACCAGAATTAGCCGCATCAAAGAAGAATTAAAGAAAATTGCACTTTCAAAATATTAACAGCATGGAACTAACAGAATTAGAAAGTATCTTAAAAGGATATGATGAAAAAATAGATAAGAACATTTCCATAAACAGAGATATTCTTAAAAAGCTTATAATTGATAAGCCCTCTAAATATATACAAACCGAACGGTTAAAGGCTTTGTATCAGCTATGTTCTCCTTTATTGTTAGCGATTTTATTAGCTATAATTATTGATTTTACGAATATTAAAGTTAGTGCTACCTTAAACTTTTATATTGGATTAGTATTATTTATACCACCATTTATATTTATTTGGAGTTTGAATATCAAGCATTTTCTAATTATACGTAAGATAAACCTTTCCGGTCCGGTAATTCATATAAAAAAGCAGATAGCTGAATTGGAACGATATAGTATTTGGATGACAAAAATCCGTAATATACTTATGCCTCTACCCATATCCGGGATGTTACTTATCTTTCTTCCTCACAATATATATCAAATTGAGTTTATACTAATGCTTGCACTTATAATATCTATTTTTATTATATCCTCACTCTATCGAAATCAATCTGTTAGGGAACGATACAGGAAACTTAAAAGTGAAATTGAAGAGTTGGAAGCTTTGGAAAAGTAATAAAAAGTCCGACTCTCGCGAGCCGGACTTTCCCTGTGAACTTTGAAATGATCTGATTTTTTTCAAAAAACAAAAAAAAATAACCCTGTTGCAAAGCTAATGATTATCCCTCCATTTCGCAACTAATTATACAATGTTGCATAGCAGTCCCGCTAATTAGGATAATCCATTTATTAAACTATCTGCGCGAACATTATAATGTGTGCAAATATATCACTTCCAATTTACTACTTAAACCAGCAACTTATACAGGTAACTGGTTCCGGCTACTGCGATCAAACACCAGCCAAGCAGGTTGGCGGCTCCGGAGGCGGGCGCTGACTGAGGGTTACAATTACACCCAGGGCAGCCAGGGCAATCTCCTTTTCTTCCATTACAAGAGCCAGGAGGATAAGGATCTTCAGGAATGTGAGGGTGGACTTTTTGCTGTTTCCTTTTCCGAAAAAAGCAGCTTGCCACTACCAAAATAAAT
>CALFXE010000295.1 GCA_937927845.1 uncultured Paludibacter sp. | reverse complement strand
ACCGAACAATAACACTGTCATCTACTATTTATGTGCGCGGGTATAATGCGAAACAGCAAGTAGGAAAATATAACGAGTTTTTAGAAAAGAATAAAGATCTATTGAGTGGAAAATTCACTGATGAAAATGGGATGGAGTGGTCAATTAGTTTAAATATGACCTTTGTCGAAGGTACCGAAGAGGATGAGACCCGGACAAGAGACAACCCTAACGGAGATAATATGTTGATTTTAAAAAGAGATGGCTCTCGTGCCAACGCAGAAAGTATCGATGGTAAGCAACCCAGATCAAAAATTGTCAGAGAAGATCCTGATAATATAATGAGTAGAATTATCGGAAGGTATGACGGTGCGGGACGCATGGCTATCATAAGATTTCAAAATGGTGCAGGAGATTTTGCTGAAGGAGGTACCGCCTTTCATGAGGTCCTTCATTTATTTGGACTTTCCGATAGATATGCTACTGAAAATGGACGATGGGCTGGAGTTCATTCAGGCTATGCAGGTGATATAATGGCTGTGCCGTCCGGCTATAAAGGTCGTTATACCATGAACAAAACTCACTGGAATAGTTGGGGAGACTACGTGACTAAGAATGGGCTTAAAAGCGGTGATATTATAAATGTTGTTGTGGACAAAGATCCGATAACTCAAAATCTAAGACAGCCATGAAATATTTTTCGATCATACTTTTATGCTTCTTAATGTCTTGTAACAAGGCAATATTTGTCAGCAAATCAAAAATTATACACGATCAGGCTGGTTATCTTTTCTATTACCAATCAGACAAATGCTTGTTTTTACCCAGCATAGATACTTCGATTGATAATTTCCTCAAGGATACCTCGATGAAAAAAGGATATTTTCTTAGGTCGGTATGCGGTATTGAGGGTTTAAAACACACGGCTAAAAAGGTGTATGTAGATATGGCGTACCAAGACGAGGCTGGTCATCGATTTGTCTTGTCGGATAGTGTGTTCATTAATGCTACAACCTTAAAATATTTGCCAGAGAAACGCTCACACGTCGACTTCAATGATATTATCGAATTCGAATATCAAGGGAGAATTTTCAGGATTGATGTCTCTGATGATTTTTATGGTAATGTCTTGTATGTTCCTGGAAATACAATGTAAAGGAATGAAGTTAGCAGGATTATTAAAAATGCCGATGTAGAGCATGATGAATGTAGATTGGCTTGTTAACCAAGATTGCAACAACTAGCCAACTGAACGAAATTACGGATATCACACACCTCCTTTGCGTCTATTACTGACCTGAATCGAACAATGCCTCATATCTTCTTCGACGAACAATTTAAGATGGTCAGCGGTGGCGCCAGCCCGGTAAATCCGACTGGTTTTACCAAAGATCATTTCTCTGACCTGCAAAATCTCGCTGCCACCAAAAACGGTTATCTTTATGTCTATGTGAGTAATGAGAGCCCGGTGAATGTATTCTTTGACAACCTTCAGTTGCTTCATATGCGCAGTGCTGTATTGGAAGAAACGCACTATTATCCCTTTGGGTTGACGATGGCGGGAATTAGCTACAAATCAGCAGGAGAGTTGAAGAACCGGTTTAAGTACAACGGGATAGCTTATAATGATGATCTGGGAATTAATATTTATGAGGCTTTGTACAGAAATCTGGATCCACAAATAGGACGCTTTCATCAGGTAGATCTAGTTACTACATATTACGAAACGCCGTTTGCTTCAATGCAAAATAACCCTATAACAAAAAGGGATTGGTTGGGTAATTATTTTACTTGGGCAAATGGTGGGGAAGAAGCGTATAAGAAATTGAGAGCAGAGAATGGCAGGCGATTAAAGGGATATATAACTGAGTTATCCGCTCTTGATCTACATGACGAAAATAATTTGAATCAAATTTCCCAATTAACAAAACTGATAGACCGCCATACCGAATTAAATGCTCAATGGAATGAAATGGAGGAATCCGATGTGGAGTTTAATGTTTCTCTTGAAAATTCAGGCCCAGGAACAGGAGAGGGAACGGCAGGGTACAATATAGAAAAAAGGCGTATTGATATTAAGCTTTATGGTAGAAACGGTAATTCATTTAATGTACTAGCGCATGAGTTAAGACATGGATATGGATATTTGGCGGGAGAATTTGTTGGAGGAAAATCGGAGCAGCTGTACGATTTAACAGATGAAGTTGTTGCAAATGATGTTGGATATTTATTCTTGGATAGAACAAATGCAAATCGTGTGGTAGATGGCTTTTTTACTGTTGAAAAATTTGCAGAAAATTCAACTACCGTTAATGGAAGTACATACAGTTTAATAAAAGATAGAAAAGTATCGCTAGCTTTAAATACTCCTGCAGCGATTCTTCTTCAATACACAAAAGATAGCTACATCAAAAGCTTTATTAATCGAAACAGTGCTAATGCAAATCTTACGATTCAAGATGCTTTAAATGCTGCCAACGAACTTGATAGAAAAGCAGGAAGAACGCCTACCTATATTTTTGGTAATGATCTAAAAAACCGTTAACATATGAAAGTTCTTATATTTTACATCGGAAGTTTGATCGCTACGATTATCCTTTATAGTTGTTCACCTAAAAATCTCGGCAAACTTACTTCATCTTCCAAAGATTCCATTTGGGGTGCGTTTGAGGCGAAAAATGCAAATGGTATTTGGATGGAATATTTGGAGTTAAGAAATGATTCTTCTTTTACTATGCGTGCAGGAACAGATGCGTATCATACCTATTCTTTTGGG
>CALFXE010000294.1 GCA_937927845.1 uncultured Paludibacter sp. | reverse complement strand
CTCAACACCGCCACTGCGAAAATGATGATGTTACAGGGACACTTCGAGTGGCGGTATACCCCGCCCACCAGCGAGCGTGTCATCCCGAAAGAGCGCAGCGAATGAGGGAACTCCTCTGCAATTGCAGTCGGTTTTCTGTATACCCCGCCCACCAGCGAGCGTGTCCTCCCGAAGAGCGACTTGGCGAAGCCGAAGGAGCGAAGTGAGGGAACTCCCAATAAGTCGTAGTCGGTAGTATAGCCGTTAGTTAGGGAATCCCAATACGTTGCAGTTGCTCTATGTAAAGTTGAAGTTTTCTTAAAAGTACCAGTATGTGGTGTTCGATTGTTTTTCGACTTTTTTCACTACATTTGTATACTTTTAAAAACAAAAATCAAAGTTTACTGTTTTTTTATAGTCAATAAGAGAATAAAAATTAAAGAGATATTACTAAAACATGAAGTCAGATATTCAAATTGCACGGGAAACACAACTAAAAAATATTACGGAAATTGCTAAAAGTATTGACTTGCCTCAAGATGAGCTAATTCATTATGGCAAGTATATGGCTAAAGTACCGATTAATTTAATCGATGAAGAAAAGGTAAAAAAGAGTAATCTTATCGTTGTAACTGCTATTACCGCAACTAAAGCCGGTATCGGTAAAACTACTGTTTCAATTGGCTTGGCTTTGGGGTTAAATAAGATTGGCAAAAAGGCTGTTATTGCCCTTAGAGAGCCTTCTTTAGGTCCTGTTTTTGGCATGAAAGGCGGTGCAACCGGCGGCGGATATTCACAAATCCTACCTATGGAAAACATCAATTTACATTTTACAGGTGATTTCCATGCTATTACTACTGCCCACAACACAATATCTGCTTTACTCGATAATTATATATTTAGGTATAGAGGCGATAATGGAATTAAAAAAGTATTGTGGAGACGCGTTATGGATGTTAACGATCGCTCATTACGACATATTATTACCGGTTTGGGTGATGGTAACGGCATCGTTCAAGAGTCCGGTTTCGACATCACTGTTGCTTCTGAAATAATGGCTATCCTTTGTTTATCAGAAAGTGAAGATGATTTGTATCGTAGAATTGAAAATATACTGTTAGGATACAGACAGGATGGTTCGCCCTTTACAGTAAAGGAACTTGGCATTGCAGGCTCTATTGTCGTTTTACTTAAAGATGCTTTAAACCCTAATTTGGTTCAATCTACTGAAAATACTGCTGCTTTTCTTCATGGAGGTCCTTTTGCCAATATTGCTCATGGATGTAATTCAATTTTAGCGACTAAAATGGCTATGACATATGGAGATTATGTTCTTACTGAGGCAGGTTTTGGTGCTGACTTGGGTGCTGAGAAGTTTTTTAATATTAAATGTAGAAAAACCGGTATTCGTCCTAAATTATCGGTTATAGTTGCTACTTCACAAGGTTTAAAGATGCATGGAGGCATATCATTAGATAAGATTAAAGAGCCTAATGTAGAGGGATTTATCAAAGGTCTCGATAATTTAAATAAACATCTTGATAACTTGGCAAACTTTGGTCAATCTACAGTAGTTGCTTTTAATAAGTATGCATTTGATACTGATGAAGAAATTGATGCCATAAAGTCATTTTGTAAGAAAAAAGGTGTTCCATTTGCTATTAATGAGGCTTATGTTAAAGGTGGAGAGGGTGCGGTGGAATTAGCAAAAATTGTTGTGGATGCCATAGAAAATAATCCTTCAAAAGATCTTATTTTTACATATAATGATGAAGATGATATTGAAACAAAAGCTACAAAAATCGCTACTCAGATATATGGTGCTAAAAATATTATCTTCGGAAAGGAAGCTCTGAAAAAGCTAAAACTGATACGTAACACTGATCTTGAAAAAATGCCTGTATGTATGGCAAAAACTCAATATTCATTTTCTGCCGATCCTACAAGATATGGTGTTCCGAAAGACTTTACTTTGGAAATTAATGATTTAGTTATAAACCAAGGCTCTGAGTTTATTGTTGCAATTGCAGGCGAGATGATGCGCATGCCCGGTTTACCTGCTGACCCTCAAGCTAAACGTATCGATATTAAAAATGGAATTATCGAGGGATTAAGCTAATGAAATCGTGATTGGTGATTGGTGATTATCAATCCAGCTCCACAACTGTAATTCCTGCTCCTCCAAATTGTACGTGCTCATCATGGTATCTTGAAACTCCATGAATAGTACCAAGATACTGACGGATAAGTTGGCGCAATGCTCCTGTACCTGTACCATGCAATATACGCACTGACGACACGCCGACTATCAAAGCATCATCTATAAAATACATCACAGCTTGCAGAGCTTCTTCACCTCGCATCCCTCTTACATCTATTTCAGATTTAAAGGTGAGTTTACGTTGCCTTACATCATCTGTAACAGTGGATTTTTGCATCTCGGCTTTTTGTTCCCTTTTAATCTTATTATTACTGATGAGTTCTAATTTATCAAGTTTTACGGTTGACTTTAGCTGACCGAAAGCCACTATAGCATTTTTACCTTGTATATCAAGTATTTTTCCTGCATTATGCTGACCTTTAAGGCAGACTTGCATACCTATAGCAAAATTTGATGTAGGTAAATCGTCAATTTGTTGTATTGCAACTTTGTTCTTTTGCTTAGGCTTTTGTTGTTTTACGTGTTCTTTGTCATCCAACTGAAGTTTTATTTTCTCATTAAAATCGTGTAACTCCTTCCTGATTTTTTTAGTTTTATCTTTTTCAGCCTGTGCTTCTTTTATCTGCCTGATAGTGTTTTCTATTTTTGCATTAGTTTCGGAAAGAAGGCGTTGAGCATCTTCATTAGCCTTTTTGACAATCGCTTTTTTCTGACGATTGATTTCCGACATCTCGGTTTCATATTTAGCCAACGTTTCTTCAAGCCTTTTTTCCTTCTGACGAATATCACTTCTTTTTCTTTCCCAATATCTTTTATCTCTTACGATATCCTGTAAATGTTTATCATAATCAAGATGTTCGGCACCAACTTTATCAGCAGCATAAGCAATTAAATCTTCGGGCAAACCAATTTTACGTGCAATTTCAATAGCGAAAGAAGATCCCGGATTTCCGATTTGCAATAGAAATAAAGGTTGAAGATGCTGACGGTCATATAACATAGCACCATTCACAATTCCTTCTGCATCTTCAGCATAATGTTTCAGATTTGTATAGTGAGTTGTTATAACCCCAAAAGCTTTATTGGCATTGAAACGTGCTAAAGTAGCTTCGGCAAGTGCCCCACCTATCATAGGTTCTGTGCCAGAGCCAAACTCATCGATAAGCAATAATGTTTTTTCATTACTGTTTCGAATGAAAAACTTCATATTCAGGAGATGTGAACTGTATGTAGACAGATCATTTTCAATCGATTGCTCATCTCCGATATCAATAAATAATCGGTTGAATATACCACAGCGACTATTTTCATGAACAGGAATAAGCAATCCGCATTGAAGCATATATTGCAATAACACAACAGTTTTCAAGCATACCGATTTACCACCGGCATTCGGACCTGAAATCAAAAGTATACGTTGTTTGTCATTTAAAACTATATCAAGCGGTACAATTTGTTTGTTTTGTTTTTTTAAAGATAGAAAAAGCAAAGGATGAATAGCCTTATTCCATTCTAACAGACATGAATTGTCAATTTGAGGCTTGATTGCATTTATTTCTTTAGCAAACAAAGCCTTAGATCTAAGAAAATCTATCTCTCCAAGAAAGTGTTGCGACTGCAATATATCATCAGTATAAGGTCGTACAAAATCTGTAAACTCAACTAAAATCCGAATAATCTCACGTCGCTCCTCCCCCTCTAATTCGCGTATACGATTATTTGCCTCCACAACCTGCGATGGTTCTATAAACACTGTCTTACCTGTGGCAGACTCATCATGCACAATACCTGAGATTTTCCTTTTGAAGCCGGGCGAAACGGGAATTACAAGTCGACCATCGCGCATAGTAGGTGCTGCATCCTTCTCCACATATCCATCTGCTTGAGCCTGACGAAGTATAGTCTGCAAAGATCGAGAAATTGAGCTTTGAACCTGTAATATTTCTTTACGAATGCGCTGAAGTTCGGGTGTAGCATTATCTTTTATCTTTCCAAACTTATCTAATATCGAATCAATTTTGTGAATAACATCCTGAAAAGCAGGAACAAACATCACTAATTCATGTAAGTTTGGATATACATCAGCATCTTGAGATAAAATAAACGACACAAGTTTTCTTACAGCATCTAAAGCTTTTTTAAGTTCGAACAACTCATTTTCATCAAGATATAATCCCTCAACCCTTATCCGTAATAAACCTTCTCTAATATCAAAAAAATCCCCAACAGGTATTTGATCGACCGCCTCATTAATCAGTCTAAGCATCTCATATGTCTGATTTATTTGTTTAATAACACTTTGATAATCAGATGAAAAACTAATCAAATCTACCTTCTCCTTACCTAAGGATGAGATACACTTATCCTTTAATAAAATACGTATGTGAGAAAAGTCAATTTTAATTTCAAAATCAGAGGGATATAGCATTGTATAAAAAATTCAACGTAATATTTAAACTTTTTTTTAAGTTAATTGTTACTAATAACTAAAAGAGCAACAAAGATAAATGTTTTGTTCCAATTTGCGTCAAAGCAAGATTGATGAGAGTTATATTTTCTTTATTTGTTCAAAAAAAATTGGATTTTAACTTTTTTATTTAAATTATTATTTACTTTTGTAATGCAAACTAAAAATCTCTATTATTAATCAATTAAATTATTTTTTTATGAGAAAATTTCTTATTGCACTCGTTGTTATGGCAGGTATGTTTAGCATGGTAAACGCACAAGAACTAAGTAAAGCCATCGGATTACGTGGTGGTGGCGGTGGTGAAATTTCCTATTTACATCCACTTGGTGATGCAACACGTATGGAATTGGACTTAGGTTTTAATTGGGGTTCTATTATGGCTCACGGAACATATCAGTGGGTTAAAGACCTTTCATCAGTAACCGAAGGACTTAATTGGTTTTATGGCGCTGGAGCTGGTTTAGGATTTTATACAGTTCCTGGTATAAGCGGTTTTACAGCAGGTATTGTAGGTCAGATTGGTGTTGAATACAATTTACCTATCTCGTTACCATTAATGATTTCGCTTGATTATCGTCCTGGTGTTTACTTTGTTCCGTTTGCTCCGAATATTACCGGTGCATTTGGTGGAGTATATGGCGGTATTCGCTACAAATTCTAAATTGTAAATTTATTTTCAGAAAAGGATGTCTCGTAAAGAGGGGCATCCTTTTTTGTTTGTCAAAATTAATATAACTTTGGCGATATTTTAAAATCGATGACAAACAATAATAAAAACTGGTTATTCATACCTTTATTCATCGTTACAATTGCTTTATTTATTCTTGATTTGGCGATAGGAAGTATAAAGATACCTTTTGAAAATTTCATTTCAATATTTCTGGGTAGAGGTCATGAAGAAAACAATATATACAGCGAGATTATTCTGAATTTCAGAGTGCCAAAGGCTATTGCGGCTATACTTGCCGGAGCCGCTTTGTCAGTAGCCGGTTTGATGATGCAGACGCTTTTTCGCAATCCTTTAGCAGATCCATATATATTAGGTGTCAGCTCCGGTGCGAGTTTAGGTGTGGCTATTACGATGATGAGTGCCTCTATTCTACCCTTTTTCTGGATTCAAAGTAATTTCAGCATTGTTATATCAGCAATAGCAGGAGCAGCGATTGTACTATTATTAGTAATAGGAGTCTCGTACAAAGTAAAAAACTCTGTTTCTTTACTGATTGTAGGTATTATGTTAGGAACTATTGCCGGATCTATTGTAAGTATTTTGCAGTACTTTTCAAATCCTGATGCTATTAAGTTATTTGTGTTGTGGACATTCGGAAGTTTAAGTGCTGTGAATTATGAGAATCTACAGATATTGACTCCAATAGTTATTATCGGTCTGACTATGGCTTTTATTTTACATAAAAACTCAGATGGATTACTATTAGGTGAAAATTATGCAAAAGGTCTGGGTATCAATATCAAAAGTACTCGCATCTTAATTGTACTTTCATCTGGAATTTTGGCAGGTAGTATAACGGCTTTTACCGGACCAATAGCTTTTGTAGGAGTAGCCGTACCACATATTGCAAGGGGCATTTTCAAAACCGCTTTGCATAAAATACTAATTCCTGCTTCGATTTTGATTGGAGCATCACTAATATTAATCTGCGATATCATTACTCAAATACCAACTTATACTTTACCAATTAATACAATAAGTGCACTTTTTGGAGCACCGGTTGTTATATGGGTAATATTAAGGAAGAATTGAAGAAAATGTGCTAATA
The DNA here is from genome assembly GCA_937927845.1 of uncultured Paludibacter sp. Lineage (GTDB taxonomy): Bacteria > Bacteroidota > Bacteroidia > Bacteroidales > Paludibacteraceae > Paludibacter. The sequence goes on along the minus strand of CALFXE010000294.1, from coordinate 7,004 downwards.
TGCCAATGTGATAATATGCCAATATGTAAATGTACTAATATGGTCTATTGTATATAGTCTAATGACTCCAAACTATTGACCATTGACTATTGACTAATCACTAATTACTAATCACCAACTATTATGACAACAAAAGAACGATATACAAATGTTATTAAATGGTTTCAGGAGAATATGCCTGTTGCTGAAACCGAATTGCATTATAATGATAATCCGTTTCATTTACTGATAGCTGTAATTTTATCAGCTCAGTGTACCGATAAAAGAGTGAATATGATTACTCCCAAGCTTTTTGAAGATTTCCCTACTCCGGAGAGTATGATGGATGTGAGTTCAGATGTGATTTTTGAATACATCAAATCGTGTAGTTTCCCTAATAATAAGGCAAAGCATTTGGTAGGGATGGCAAAAAAATTAGTTGAAGAGTTTAATAGAGAAGTACCGGATGATATTGATGATTTACAGAAGCTTCCGGGGGTAGGACGTAAAACCGCAAATGTAATAGCATCCGTAGTCTATAACAAACCGGCTATGGCTGTGGACACTCATGTATTCAGAGTTTCAGAGCGTATAGGTTTGACAACTAACTCCAAAAATACACTGCAAACGGAAAAAACATTAGTACAATACATACCCGAAGAGCTTATATCTACGGCACATCATTGGTTGATACTGCATGGTAGATATATCTGTCAGGCTCGCCGACCAAAATGTGAGATATGCGGACTAAGACCATGGTGCAGATATTATCAGAATCTTCCTCCAATAAAAAAGTAAATCCCAACTATATTATTACAATTGGGATTTACTGTATAGTTATCTCTTAAGTGTCATTCAATTATCGCAGCCCATCCTCCATTGCGCACAATTTTAATTTTTTGATGTGTAGAAGAATCTATTTTTGCTTCTTTTCTGTAATAATGTAAAGCTTGGCGACCGGCATTAACACCATCTTCAAAATATGTCATATTATATTTTTTACCTTTTGTAAGAAAATCGAATGAAAGATCGAAGGTACGCTCCTTCTCTGAGTTGTTTGTCATAGCTCCTACAAACCATTTATCACCTTTTCTTTTCGCAACAACTAAATATTCGCCAAACTCAGCATGAAGAACTTTTGTCTCATCCCAAGTTACAGGCACGTTTGAAATAAACTCTGTACAATCGGGATTTTGGTAATATAAACTCGGATTGTCTGCTAACATTTGAAAACCACTTTCAAAAATTACATATAAAGCAAGTTGATAAGCACGAGTACCCATATTTGCAGAATTCGGACGATTATTAGAAAACACATCAGGTTGCATACTTATCATTGCTCCAGGCGTATAATCCATAACTCCCACAACATTCCTAATAAAAGGAATATACATAGTATTATCAGGATTAGTGTGGCCGGTATATTCCATACCTCTCACACCTTCGTAAGCTAAAACATTAGGATATCTATATTCTAATCCTGCCGGAGAAAACGCACCATGAAAGTCAATCACTAAATGATACTTAGCAGCCTCTGCCGCCACTTTCTCATAATAATTTACCATCCACTGATCGCTTCTGTCCATAAAGTCAATTTTCAAACCTTTAACTCCCCATTCTGATAAAATTTTGAATAAATCAAAATTATTTTCAACGCAAGTCCAAGTCAGCCAAAGTACCAGTCCAACATTTTTCTCTTTACCATACTTCAGCAATTCTTTTAAATCTACATTATCATTTGGAGTGTATGGGTCACGTGTACTCTTTGCCCATCCTTCATCCAATAATAAATAAGGTATTCCATACTTCGAAGCAAAATCAATGTAATATTTGTATGTTGCAGTATTATATCCTCCCACAAAATCAACATCGGGTCCATATGGTATAGCACCATTCCACCATTCCCAACATGATTGTCCGGGTTTAATCCACGACGTATCTTCAATTTTACTTTTTGGAGCAAGCTTAATTGGAAGTGTAGCCTCTACCAATTGCTTGTCATCAGTCGTAATCATAAAATATCTCCATGGATAGCTTCGTTTACCTGTAGTTTTAGCAATATAGTTTGCTTCTTGTTGCACCCTTAAAAAACGGTCCCATTCTTCAGTAAGGAATGTAGGATATTTTGGAAAAACCGACTGCATACCTTTACCATCAATTCCTTTCAAAAACATACGCGGATAATCTTCAACATCAGTTTCGGAAACCATGATTTTATATTTATCTTTTGTGTCAATGATGAATGGTAGCAGAATCATTTTATCATTCGGACGTAAATCTCGAGTTTTCACTTTATCATAAAACTCTTCATAACTGGTTACAAAACTACCCGGACGTTGCGCTATAAGTAAATACTCCTTAGGAAACTGAATATAGAAATCCTCACTTAACACTTCAACTTCCCCTTTAAAATTTGTGTGAAACCTGTATGCGACACCATCATCAAAAGCACGAAATTCCACAGAATAATCTCCTGCAAAACTCAAAATAAGGCCATTGTATTGATTTCTAACTTTTGAAAACTTCACTGGGACCACAGGCTCAATAACCTCATCGCCTTTAGTATTTGTTGCCTTTTTTAATTTAGGATTAGCACCTATGACTGTAGTGCGTAAATCCATATTCAAATAACTTTTCTCTATCAGCAAATCATTGCCATAAGATACCGAATAATGAATCTTATCAGATAACTCAATTTGAATTTTAACTTCTGAATTTGGTGATTTTAATTCGAAACTTTTCTGTGCAAAAACGCCAACAGAAAACACAGAAAAAAGAAATAAAGTGATAAATTTGTGTCTTGTTCTCATACTACTTTTATATTTACATTTTTGTTGTTGAATTATTTAGTAATGGGTTTTAAAGATACAATATTTTTTTATATTAATAATTAAAATACCTTTTTTAACTTTTATCGTTCATATACAAGACGATAAGAGAACAAAAAACCACTAAAACAAAGTAATGGCAGGATAAAAAATTAAATTACCCTGCCATTTTTTACTTAAAAAATCATATTGAAGAAAATATTAAAATTATCTTTTAATGATTTTTACAATCGAATTATCAATATGCATAAAATAAACACCTGTAGCCAAAGTCGACAAATCAACTGTAGATGTATTGGTTTGTTTTACTCTCATTCCTGAAAGATTAAACACATAAACCATCGAGTCAGAAGGCTTATCAATAACGTTTACTATACCATCAGTAATCGTAGGATATACTTTAACTGATATTTCATTATTTGCATTAACATCTGTTCCATTATCTAAATGTGTAGGCAATGCATTAGGTTGAGCTGATGTCGATACATTTCTTAAAATAGGAAGAGTATATCCTAAACCCATTTCCCAAATATCATCAAAATCCCAATCTACAGATGTATAAGATGCTGATAATTTTGCATTTGCTTTACTGATATTAGCACCGTTAGAATTGGTAGTGGTGCCGTCCACAACAACACTTTCATTTAACAGCATTTCTGAAAATGCATAATTATTGCTTTTCACTGAACTTTGATCCCAACCAATAATACGTTTAGAATCGCCATTCCCTGAAACACTTGAATTTAAAGCAAAGCATGCAGTAATTTTAGGACTACCCGCATTATATGAACCTACAACTCCACCTGCACTATACTGTGTTGCTGTTATAACACCGGTAGAATAACTATAAAGAACTTCAGCATTATCATCTTTCAAGCGACCAACAACACCACCTGCACGGTCTTTAGCAGTAACATCAGCACTTGAATAGCAGTTTTCCACCAAGGCAGAACCTTCAACCCATCCAACTATACCTCCTACGTCTTCACCTGTACAGGAGATAGTTCCGCTAAAGAAACATTCTTGAATTTTAGCGTTGTCAGATAATATTCCTACAATACCTCCGGTAATTTCCTTTGAAGTTATTGTTGAAGCATTAACAGCTAAGTTTTTCACAACACCGTTGGTTTTAACATTCGCAAATATTCCAACATTTGTTGCGTTAGGACGATTGATCATTAAACCTGTAATAGCTTTTCCATTACCATCAAATTCGCCTTCAAAATTAGCAATAGGCTCCCATCCCTGTCCACTTAATGTTAATGCAATATCATTTGTTAACACATAATATGCAGTTGGGTAATTACGAACTTGGTTTAACTGTAATTGATTAGCAATCTGATATGGTTCACCAAGCGTACCACTTCCTAAGCCTGAAAACTCAGTATTATACGTAGCTTCTAATGTATATTCTCCCTCTTCTAACTCCAATATATATTGGTTATTAGCATCTAAGGTGGCATCAGTGCCATCTATTTTGAACGACACAAGATTGTAATATCCATTAGGAGTAACAGTAATCTTAACTTCATCGCCAACCATAACAGGTTTACCCGGATTTGTCAGGTTTTCGATATTGATGGTACAATTTGTTACATCCTTGTTGATAGTAGCAAGCGTTCCGTCAACTAAAGAGTAATTGTATTGAATACTGTAACCTGCATAACTCTCATTGGTTAAAGTTAGAATTACATCATCTTGTGCTTCTGCAAACATATACACATTCCCGTCATATGATACAGGTTCTACCGACCAATTCACTTGCGTACCTACTCCATTAGCAGTAAGCAAAGCATTCAAATCAACGATATCATAACGTGTACTTTTATTCCCCTGCATGGAATACGTAAAAGTGCCTTCTGCCTTTAATGATATATTTTCCTCTATATCCTTGATTTGCTCGAAAGTAAGTTCGCAATAGCTAACATTCACGTCCTCAAGATCAGGACAATTTTCTATTACAAGAGAGTTTAAATTTGGATTATTTGATAGATTTAATGATTTTAAAATCATTGCTTGGTAAGGACCTCCGTCTACAAGAACTGTATGGAAGTCATTTCCTGAAAAATCAATAGACTCTAACCACCTTATATCACGTCTATCGCAGTAACCTTCCCAGTCAAAATCTTCGGGATAATCATCTTCAGATACACTGGGCTGGATAAAAGAAATCACTGTTCCTACTTTTTGCTTGTATCCTTTATCTGAAAAATTAATAGATACAAATGCACGCCAGTGCTTATCTTTATCTTGCCAATCTAAATAATCAGGTTGTACATCTGCTGTAGTTAAAGTAATACCTTCAATTTCTTTCCAAGTATCATAATCAGTATTCAACGAACCATCCTCCTTATACGGAACCTCTGGTGGAACATCACCAGTACCCTGTTCAATACTTTCTAATAAATTCACTACATGATTGGTACCTACAACCCAAGTACCTCCCCCATACACCATTAAAGCACAAAAGCTTAATACAAATAACAAAGTTAGTTTTTTCATAACGAATAAATTTTAAATTGATTAATAAAATATTTAATTAAAAGTCTTTTTTATATTAATTGTAAGTGTTACTAATCTAATTAACAACACACCCATTATAGGCAAAATTGATATGTTTAAATGTTGTGGTAGGAAAAAGAATCCTCCAAACAAGAAAACAATAGCTAAAATATTAATAATATTAAAGTAGACTGTTAGCTTTTGTAATGATGGGGAAAGCATAAAAGCAACTATCAACAAATAAAAAGGATGTAACCAAAGCATATTCCAGTTTGGCATATAGTACCAATTAGCGTATCCAATTTGTATTACGTAAAACAATAATCCAAATAGACCAACAATCCCAAATATCACCAAGTCAATGAATCTGAAATACTTCTTATGGTAAAACTCAAATATCGTAAGCAACAGAACAATACAAAATAGTACAATTGCAAAAATTATAGGCGTAATCCTATTCATATCTTGTATTGTCTTGCTTATGTCAATTTCATTTATAAGGCTTGCTATTTCCAAAAATGGAGATTTACTTCCATCATTATTGATTACTTCCGAATTTGACCATGCCTTTTGTAACTCATTGGGTACATATAAAATATATTGCAAAGGAATCTGCTTATCTATATTTAAACCAAAAACCAGGTCAATGAAAAATATAAACCATGGATGATTTAATACTTGAGCGTGCGCTATCTCCCTATAACTATTTGTAGTAGTTGTATCAAATGGATATTTCAATTTTTCATTAAGCACTTTATGTATTATGTCGCGAGGAAAAGTCGTACAATTTTCATTAAAAAAATCAAAGACATAAAATCTGTTATTAGTCTGAGCATCATACATAATGCTCTGCCAAATAGTTTCTTTCTCTTCTTGCGATAAATTTAAGACATATTCAGTAAGGCGACGATTTTCGTCTTTAAATATTTTTACAAACTCCTCAAAAGAGACAGCAAATAATTCACACTGCAAATTTCCCATCAATAACTGCGAGATAGTTACGAGAGTAGGTGTTGAGGCATCAAACATTCCGTAATTCAAAACATAGTCGATATTTAATATTGGATCATTTATTCGCAAAGCAGCATGACCAAAGAAAGATTCAATTTTGGTTGGATGTGGAGAAGCAATTAACAAGGAAAGTTCAGCTTGATTGCTTAAATTAGAAATCTCTTTAACTGCTTTTGCAGGTAAAGTAAAAATCGATAAAATGCATAATATAATTGCAAATTGTGAAATTCTGATTTTTAAATTTAAGCTTGTAAACATATAAAACCTTTAAATTGAAATAAATAACATTTTTCTAAATATCTATTTCACACTTCTCTTACAAGTGTCATTTGAATATATGACGATTATAAGATAACATATCACTAAAAGAAGAAGAAAAAAATAAATTGTGGGGATATGAAAGGAAAGAAAGAAAGAAAGAAAGAAAGAAAGAACGAAACAAACATATCTTTATAAATACAAAAATCGTTGAGAAAAGTAATAACTTAACTCAACGATTCACTCTGAAATTACAGAGCGGAAGACGGGGCTCAAACCCGCGACCCTCAGCTTGGAAGGCTAATGCTCTATCAACTGAGCTACTTCCGCAATATTAATGTGCTAATGTGCCAATGTGCTAATGTGAAATGTTTAGTTTTGAGTTCTGAGTTTGTAGTTCTGAGTGTCTTAACTCCATACTCCTAA
>CALFXE010000293.1 GCA_937927845.1 uncultured Paludibacter sp. | reverse complement strand
TCCATAGCAGTTGTAAAAATAACTTTTATTTTTTACTGCTCGGTTTATTTGAGGGCTAATATAGAAGAAGAAAATGAACTTAGACAAGCAGAAAAACAGAAAACATATTTTGAACATTTAGACAGAAACCAAAAACAAAAAGAATTGCGAGAGAAGTTCTTAAGTGATTTCTCCAAATTAAGTTTGGTTGACAAGATTATTGCAATTATAACAGACACAAAACCCTTACATTATTATCCGACTGATATAGCAGACATTAATATTGATACTTTGAAATCACTGAGTTCTGAACAGCGAACTGGACTTTATAAAATAATAAAAAAGTATAGAATGACTGAGTGGCATGTCACGAAAGAACGAATACAACAACTTGACAGAAAATAGAAATACCACCCCTAATCGAGTGGACTGCCCTGCCGGTAGTTAACCGACAGGGAGAGCCCCTCACCACAAGACACTCGCAACCACAGGCACCGCATGACACCTGCACTGTGGATGCCAACCGATGAATCGAAAAGTCTTCGGATATCTTCCTTTCTTTGACTTACACACTGAACAGTTGAAGAAACGATTTGATCGGATGATTTCAATTCCGGAAATAATCAATACAACTGGTGAAAATCATTTAACTTTGTACTTCACTTAAAACAATTGCAAATGCACAGGCCAATCATAGTCCAACAAATTCAATCAGCTTTACACGAGTTGATTCCTGATGGGAAAGTAATACTTTTTGGCAGTGAAGCTCGTGGTGATGCCAGACCTGATAGTGATATTGATTTGTTGATTCTCATAGAAGGAGAAACTGTTCCTGTTGAGCAAGAAAAAGAGATTATTGGAGTTCTAAGTGACTTAACCGTCCAAACAGGAATTATAATTAGCTCGATAATTCTACCTCGTCATAAGTGGGAAAACAGGGATATCAAATCTCCTTTCTATTTCACTGTAATGAATGAGGGGATTGAATTGTAGGCAATCCCAACGTAATAACTTTTTAGATGGTTATTGTCTGATTCTAATACTCAACGATAACAACACAAAGAACCTTGAAATTTATTTTATATTTCTTTGTCGTTTTTAAATATTTGTTTTATATTTGTGCTTATAATTTAGTTTTCGACAACACATAATCCTAACAAAACAATTTAATAGCAAATTAGTATGAAAAATTCATTCAAAGCAATCTTAACAGTAATAATTGTTTCCTCTTTTATCGGATGTAGCTCAAATTTAAGAACAGCTAATGGAGGTTATAGTGATTTAAGTTTAACACGTGATTCTGAAGGATACACTATCAAAAGAATTCCGGAGATAAGCAGAACGGGAACCGCATTTTGGGGAATTCCTAAAAAACAAATTAAAGAGCAAGATGGAATTATTTTTAGATTTAACGGGATTACTCTCAATCGTTCAAAAAGGTTTTTACCAACTCTAACTCTCATTGGCATGACTGCTGTAGGAGCTGTTGGACTTCCAATTCTTTCATTCAGAGAAGACGAAATCGCACTCTATGCAATTGGTGCTGTTGCATCTTTACCAATTGCTGGAACAATAAATAACATCATCTGGTCAAATTCTGCTTACCAATATGCAGCATATAATATCAACCACAAATTAATTACTGAAAATCCTGAAATTGATGTTTTTCTGAATCCGAAATATGAGATTAAAAGACGCAATAGCTTATGGAAGCAAGAAACTACCATTAAGCTTAATGTTTTGGGTGCTAAAATAATTGAAGATAACATAGTCAACAGTAAAAGTAATCAAAATCATACCTATGTTAAAGAAGAATCAGTCACTCTTGAGCAATCACAAACAGAAGAGGTTACAATAACTCAAAATGTACATGTGAACCAAAACGTGCCAGTTCAACCACCAACGACTATTACAATACCAGAAAGTAAATCTACGACTACAGCCAAATCGACCGAAATCATATCAATTGCAGATGACAAGGGATTTAAAATTGGGGATATTGTAACTTTTAATGAAACTATCGTAAATAGGGGAATCACAATGGATCTGACCATCCGAAATGGTGAGATAATTGCAATTAAAAACAACAAATATACTATTAGCTATGAATTTGATAACAGAAAGAAAAAAACCACAAAAGCATATTCTGAAATAACAAAGACTGCCCAATAAACTTGTTGTTTCAAATGTGTATAAGTTGTAGTAAAATTGATTGTGTTTGCTCCTACAAACAGTCAAGTCAGTAAGAAACTCGCAACCATCGGCAACGCATGACACCTGCACTGCGGATGCCAGCCGATGAAACGGAACGACTTTGGATATTTCCCTTTCTTTGACTCACACACCGGACAGTTAAAGAAACGATTCGACCTAATAATTTCAATTCCGGTAACAAAGTCCAACTGCTGGTACTTTTCATAATCAGCAACACGGTATGCCATGTTAATCTCCGTTCTGGTGAGGCGCATGGCATTCTTGTATGAGCTACGATAGACACCGGGGCCGGGATGATACTTCTGGGCGTTTTTGGAAAGGTGTAGTATTCCATGCTTGTCTTTTACTCTCCGGAAAAGCTTATCCGGATTTTGAAGATACTGGCGCAAGTCCCGACTAAGCTGTGCGGCAGATCGTCCTTCACCTAAAGCGATGTCAATTCCCAGTTCCAATTCTCCTTTGAATTGCCGTGAGTAGTTCCACACACGGTCGGAAAGTCCCAGCCCGTTAATTTTCCGTTCCTGAAAAGCCTTCAAAGCTTCCAGATTTCGGCTTTTAAAGCGTGAAAGCTGTTCTGATGATAGTTTGGTTGCCTGAGACATAAATTCGACAATTTGGTCGTTTTTAAAGCTCGAAGCAAGCCATTCCTGCCGGGACATCTCACGGATATGAGAATACATCTGAGCGTTGAGTAGATTGATGATGGAATCCACCTTTCGCTGAGCTTTGGGAAAGTTTTCAAAAGCAAAAGGAACGGCAGGACTGGCAACAATTCCTTCCACTATCGTAGCTGCTTCATTGATGGCTGACAAGTAGAGTTTTTGCAGTTGCAGAATGTACTGCTCGATGCGTTGGTAGTGTTGGCGGTCGTAGCTAATGCCAATCTCCTTAACGGTGTATTGTGTTTTGTTCATACAGGTTCAATCCATTTGTCGTTAATAGTATCTCCTACCTTGATACGGCCTTGCGCCCAAAGATTATTGAGCGCTTGCCGTACCTTGTCGTAAACCTCCCTTTTAGTTGCGTATGTAGGGAATTTTCGAGCCGATTGTTTCTCCTGAACAATCTCATTTATAACCTGCATCAATGCTTCTTCCATCATACGGATATGGGGAAAGATTGAATAGTGTTGAGTTCTTTTTCTTCCTGTTGAATCTGTCGGAGTTCTGCTTCTGCATCAGCAACAAATCCGGCCATCTTGACCCCTGTTTTTTGCGACATAACAGCTTTATTTCCGGTTGCTGTCATTATCACTTCCAGCTTATCGGATTCATCATCCATCATGAAGGGAGTTATCATGAATTCAATATCTGTTGCTTTGGCAATTGAAGCCAGTTTGGTGTTGAAGTGACCGATGAAAGCCTTAACAACCGATGTTCTGCGCTGAAGGTATTCATCAAACACCTCCATGTGGTCTTGCACCTTTAAATGAGCATCGAGAAACATCAGTTTAAGAGCCTTTCCGGATATTCCTGTTCCGATGGATTTCACATTCTCAAATGCGATGTTTGGAGTTTGACTTATGGTATAGATTAAGTCCAGTAAAGATGAAATCTCTAACTTCACAGCTTCCGGAGCGTGTGTCCATGATAGATAATTAGCTTCTGATTCCTTTTCTCCAACAAGGATTTTTCCACTTTCTCCCTTCTTTGAGAAACCTTTGATGGTACCCTTGACAAAGATCGTAGGTGAAGCATGATAATCGTTCGTATCAGCAAAATTAGATAAGAGTTTTTCAAGGCGTTCAATCATGCATTGAACATCTTCGTAATCGGCTGTTTCTGTTTGAGCGTAAACGATAGGTATTTTACCGATTGGATTTTCTTTTGGGAAACCTTCAACAAGGGTTGCAGCACCTTCTGTAATGTCGAACTTGTAGATGAAGTTATCCGTATAGGTTTCAAAGTAGCGTTTGTTTCTTCCGGCATTTTTAGTGGTGTATTCCCGGGAGAAAGCCACCATATCTCCGTAATCGTTGAAATAGGGATAGAGTACATCTCCCTTCATAGGGTTAAGTATCGACATCCGGAGTTTAAACCGGGAGCCAATACCATAGCGGGGTTCTTCTCCTTCCTCCAAAGGAACAGGATACCACAGTTCGGCAATCTCAGTACAGGAGAATAGAGCCTTGGCAATCTTTCGGTTTAAGGAGTTGATTTTGACATCGTCCATTATCTCTTGGAATGCTGTAAAAACCAACTTCTGCTGTTCGTTGGCCGTTGCCTGAAGTACATATTCAACCGGATTACCAAAGAGGAAAGATGCCGCCCGTTTTACTATCAACTTTTGAAGGGCAAGGGCAATCCGGGCTACTTTTTCGGTTCTGATTTCACCGTTTTCGTTTTTAATCAACTTGTTGGGTCGCTCAATCTCATCGAAGATAAGATGCTTTTGCGGGTCAATAGCTGATATGTATTTTTCGATGTCGGGAAGTTCCGCTCCACGACCTTTCTTTAGTTCCTGAATGATTTCCTCAGGGGTTGTCATTGTAAAAATTTCATCAACACTCATAATCATCAACTTTAAAATCTTAGTAAAATAATCCGCTTAAATCCTGCACGTTATTATGGTTGTGAGGATAGAAGGTGTTAGCCAGTGCATCAAACTTATCGGGTGAGCGCTTAATCCTCTCCACTAAGCTCTCTTTCTTCTCGATAGCTATGGAACCATTCGATTGAAACACCCATTTGATTTCGGTAGCTTCTTCCAACAGCTCATCATCAGGCGGCAAACATGGATGGTTTTTGTTTTTCGGGTCCAGCCAGTCACGAACACACCAGTACAGATAGGCTTTCATGTTCAGGAAGGTGTATACTCCCGTTACATCGTTCAGTCCCGAAGAACTTTCAGAGAATTTACACGAAACAGCATTTTCAAAACCGAGCTCCAACAAACGGGAATAAACTCCTGCCCCCTCACCTATGGTATCAATAAAAGCCATTACCCGCTTATCTTTCAGATGTCGGGCAATCATACCCGTTACATGCATGTGGTCAGCCTTTCCTCCGGATTGATGGAGTTGAAAGCGTTCAACAAACTTTCCGTAGCGATGACAAAGCACCGAACGATCTCGACCCATTCCAGCCACATCAGCACCGATGATTAGTTTGGAGTGATTGATGGGTGTTTCCTGCATGTAAATCTCCCAGTTCCGGTTGGCAATCTCTATCCATTCGTAAGGGATAAGAACATCTTCTGCAACCTTGGGAAACATCCCTCTCACCTTCACACGAAAAAGGTCGTTGGGTCGGTACAGATTACCTTCCCATACAAAGTCACCCTCTCCCTCGTTGAAATCCTCTTCTGAAATAGGTGTTGTCCATGTCGCCACCTTGTCCTTTACCCATGCATAGTCCACCTGTCCGGGAATCCTGTTTTCTTTGGTAACGACATTCTCAGCATTTAGAGAATCCAGCCGGAATTTAGAGAACCGTTCCGCTTTCATTGCCCTTGCAGCATAACCGGTTGTTACGTTCGGATTGAATACAATCAAAAGCCGTGAATTACCCTGCAAGTTACCTTCAATGGCATTGAAAGTGGTTTCAGTGATACCTGATGCCTCCGTAACCACGAACATCGTATTGGAAGCGTGAAAACCTGACCATGCTTCAGTTGCATCATCTCCTGCCTTGAATCCTGTTAGAAACCATTCCTCGTAACTGGTTCGGATGTCACCTGCGACCAACCGCCCGGGCAAACAACCAGCATTGCGAAATAGTCGCCTGACTTCCGGAACCATTATATTCAGCACCTGCCGACCTGTCGGGGCTGTCATTGCTACCTTTGTGTTTTCTACCAGCCTGCCATCTTTAGAGAATTTTGGAGTAAGGTAAAGAAAGCATAAACTGGCGCAAGCAGCCACAAAGTCCTTTCCTCGTGCCGTTCCACTTGCTACGGCAGTCATCGGATTGTGTTGTACCGATGAAATGATAGCCTGCTGTTCGTGATCAAGCCGGGCTTTCAAAACATCCCTTACAAATCGGTTCCAATCCTCCTGCCAGCTTTTGAATTTAGATATATACTTCTCATTCATCATCCACCTGACTTGCAGCTTTCATTAATTCCTCGAATGGATTAATGGTTAGCTGGTTGTCGATAGTTTCGATGTATCCACGTTTCTTGCCTTTGGTTTTGAGAAAGAAGAAAATACTTGCTTCCTTCTGTTCGTGAATATTTTTCTTTAGCATTGATTCTGCCATGTCGAGTACTTCCTCATCCAGCTCCTCTATCCGTTCCCTGAAGTAGGGGTCGGTCTTCATCCATTCGTAAAAGCAGTTCCTCGATATCTTGGTATGCCTGCATGATGCTGACACGTTACATGCGGACTTATCGTAAGCAGACACGAAGGTTAATTTATTCCTCCGTGTCGCAGCAGTTCCTGAGAACTTGGTTTTTTTATGTGTCATATTATGTCATTCCATTTCACTCGAATAATGTACTTTGAATTGATTGTTCGGGTTTGCTCTTCTCCGGCTGATAGGATTTGTACTTGTAGGACTTGAGCGTTTCAATCTCCGCTTTCTTCTGATTTGAAGCATTTAACCAGTTCTTGTCAGTCCAGCGTTTCCGGCAGGCATCACGGTAATTCAACTCATTGGGCTGTACCTTGTGGTTATTAACCAGACTACCTTCGGTGAAAAAGTCATCGATGGTTTTACCTTTGATTTTGCCCCTTCGTGTGTGAATATCCAAAGCGTAATCCGGAATCGGTTTCATCTTCCTATCAATGAAAAGGTGAGAATCAAAGTAGTAGTTTAACGCCCAGTCGGTATGCCTGCTTTTGGGTGAGTTAACTAAAAAAAGAATAGCCTGCACATAGGGCAATCGCTCCTGCTTCTTCTTGTCTCCCTTGTTGGATGATAGCTTCTCGTACTGCCAGTAAAGAGAATTAATTACAACCGTTGCCATAGGATTAGCCAGCCCGATATCCTCCGTTGAGATGATAAACATCCGTTTCCATGCATAGGGTATAAAACCACTTTCGTACAGCTCCACACCCCAATACATGGCTCCTTCTTCATTGCACCTTCTGATTTCTTTCTGAAAAGCGGAAACAACCTCGAACAGGCCGTAACCGTTTAATGTCGTTACTTGCTCCATATCTTTCTGTAAATTAGGTTTTTATATTTATTCAAACTTACAATTGGATAGGTGATTTTGCAAGCTGTCATCTTCGCAGTTTAACGAAGTATAACGATATTTATCTAAGTAGTAACTGATGTCCACATCAACACCAAACCAGCTCGAGCCGGACTTTTCCTTCACTTCAGGAAAATCCTTTTGAAGCAGGTGGATTGTGTTTAAAGCATCCTGTTTGCGGTCGTAAACCTGACAACCACCCTTGTTGGCATTTTGTACTACCTTTAGGCCGGATAAGCCGTAATTAAGCGTATGAAAGCCTTTCTTCCACATGTAAAGAGAGGTGAGTGTATCGGTAAACTCCCGCATATCGGGATTAATTTCTTCAACAGCATCCAGTCGGATCATAGCAATGCCCTGAAGTGGTTTATTGAGGTGTGTCCATTTGTGGAGATTTTTCTTTGAGTAAAGCCAGTATCGGTACTGAGTGAATCGTATCCCACCGATTGATGGGAATTGTTCCATGGCCTGATAGCAGTCTGAAAGAGTCTGCATAAATGCGTCTAATGGTTCTTCCGTATCAATACGGGCAAAACCATCTACATCATCATCGAGCTGGAAAAGGTATTTGAAACCCTTTTCTTTTGCGTATCTTCTGATGTGGTTGAGTGAGTACATTAACCCTTGCTTTGATTCAGGAAGTGTTTCGACTGCATCACCTAAGTAGTACTTATACAGAAAACGTTCCTTTGGTTCAACAAATACCTTTACATTGGGCAGTTCTTTAGCCCACGACATGGTTTTCTTTGTGATGTATTCCGGACGTGAAAGTGATGGAATACCGATGAATGTTTCTTTTAAAAATGGCTGCATAATCAATAGGGAAATTTAAGTGAACGTTCTCCGATGTTTACATTCTGTTTAAGAGCCGTTGGTTCCTTGTACTGAATAGCTTCTCCGAACTTTTGCCGTAAATAGAGTGAGTTTTTAATCATACTCTCACGGGTGCGATAGTCGTTACATCCTCCTATGGCGGTGAAGTTACCATCAGTTATGAAACTATACCGATTATCAATCAGGCAATATCGGTGCATATAAATTGTCAGGCACGAAATGTAGTGATCTTCGCCTTCAGATAGATTCAGGTCGTATGCCAGTCCGTGTCCCCTGATGAAACCACAGAATGAAGCATTCATGTAACCAGTGTGTATAATGGGTGAAAAAGCATTGTATTCAAGTGGATTCCTGATTTTGGAGAATGAGAAAACCCTCGAATTGATTTGCTTTGAGATATATGCCGTTTGATTGATGATTTCAAGTATGGTGTCCGGGTCATCGATAGTTCCGGAACCTTCTCCGTAGAAGTAGTTCTTTCTTACCGATACCACATCATCATCAATCATAAACACATCCTCACTGGCCCAGTTATCCAAGATCCATTGCCGTGTATGAGTTATCCCACGGATATGCGAAGGAACACCCACAACTTCCGTTTTGGGATTGTGAGCTTTATAGTCTTCCGCTTCTCCTGCAGGAACAACCAGTACCAGTGATGGAATGAGTCGGGTTGTCCGAACATTATTTGCCCTTCCTTTTGATGGGCACACTATCTTAATTGACATTTGTTGCCTCCTCCCAAATTTCCTGAAAACGTTGAACAGTAAGTACGTGAGCTTCTCCAATCTTAGAGTTTTTGTAATCCTTCATTTTCTGAAGTTTAAGTACGTTCCTCAGCCAGTTTAAGTCCATTTCGTTATCACAGAAAATCATGATAGTTGAGTACTTCTCATTGAACTGCTGAACGATCGGCATTTCGGCATTATCGTTGGTGATGGCCTTGAATTTTTCCTCAAACTCACTTTGGATTTTGCCTATCTCCTTGTCAGTAAAACCAACTTCAAAAAGGAATTTTTTATCAAAGAACTCGTTAAGCATCTCGAAGTCAAACTCAGCCTGATTCTTATTCAGACGCAGGTTCAACTCCTTTTCCCCTTGTTCATCAAGCGTTACTTCAATACACGGAGCTTCGGTGTAACCCATAGCCTTAGCGATTTTCAGGCGTTGGTTTCCTCCAACAACCATATTCATCCTGTCGGGATGAATGTTCACCACCAATGGCTGAACAAAGCCAAAAGTTTGAAGTGATTTTTTAATATCCTCCCGTTGCTTAGCCGTTATCTTACGGGGGTTGTATGTAGGTTCGATTAATGAATCGATGTCCTTGTATACAATTTTTAGTTTGTTTTCCATACTACAAAACGAATATAAATATACAAATAAATGCTTATTTAATAAGCACTTTTATTGTAAAAAAACTTGATTTTTCTCTAATGTTTCTAATTTTTTCTTGAACAAATCTATCAATATATCCAGCTCTGCATCAGTTAGTTTACAGGAGTTGAAACGTTTTATTTCAAGCATCTCGACGTTCTTTTCACCCACCTTTTCAATCAACCCAAGTCTGTATCCCTGAATGTTTCCTTCTGTAAACCTGTTGCACTGAATGCACTGAGCATTGACATTCATCTCATCGTATCGTGTTGCCATGTGGCGTCGATTGATGTAATGTCCGGCATCACATTTATTGTAGTAAATAACCCGACCACAGCTTATGCAGAATCCGTAGGCGAAACCGCAGTCCCGACGACGGATGTACTGGCTGAAAATTCTGTCCAATCGTGCTATCTTTCTACCTCTGGGGGTGGTGGGTGATGTCTTTTTTTGTCTATTCCACCACATACGTTAGAAAGGCAATCCATTATCATTATCAAGTGTAGGTTCTACCATAGAAACTCGTCTTGGCTCTCCAAAAGCATCCGAACCCGATTGGGGTTGAGATGGTTCCGACTTAACACTCAGCAGTTCCAGGCAGCTGACATCAAGATTGAGTGCTATTTGAAGTGAATTGCTGGCCTGACTTTCAAATAACCTGGCCGTTAAGCGACCTTCAACATAGACCTTTGTTCCTTTTTTTAGATAGGCTATGAGTGATGAATTTTCACCAACACGTCTCAAACAGGATACCCATTGCGTTTTCTCGTGTTCCACTCCCTGACTGTCTTTGTACTTATCAGTATGAGCTACCGAGAATGAAATGAAACTTGCCGTTCCGAATGTTTTAACGACTGCATCCTGTCCCAAATGACCTATAACTGTCAACTTTAGCATAACTTATTTTTTTAATTTTTGTTTGTATTGTTTCCAATTGAAGATGAATTGACTTCTTGCAGCCAAATCACCTTTGAGTTCCTTTAATCTGCGACAATACTCTATGATTGTCATCTCTGATAAGTTCATGTAATTCAATGCCATCATCACTATTTCTGACTAATCGATTCCGGTGAATTTTCTTTTTTATAAGATTTCTGATTTTCTGACGGGCTTGCTTTCGTTTCATTGCCCTGTAAGTTTCGTAGGTAACAGCATTTACAGCCCAAAGTGCCCGCTTCTGTGCCTGACTCTGAAGTTCCAGTTTCTCATCATACCTTCTAATCTCCCTTTGCCTTTCCGAAAGAAATTGATTTTTGGCAGTCATGATCTTTAATGGGTCAACAGTGCCGTAAAATTCACCGAAAGTACCCAGTTTGAGTTTTACCATAAAAAGAGCAACTTCAGCAATATTCAGAAAGTAGCAATCATAGTAGAATAGCGTTGAAAGCTCTTCTATTTGGTAATCAGACATTTTCTCCTTGACACCCACGTAGTCACAAAGATTATCAAACTGTATCTTTAGCCAGTTAATTGGTGCCATATCCGAATATGCCTTTGCAACCTTAGCCAAAGTAGGATAAGGATATGAATGGCATTGAACGTAGTCCGCTCGTTTGGAGAGGATTACGGTCTGAATCCGGGGATTGAAGCGTTGGGCAAAATCCATATAGGTTTGACCGAACAGTCTTTTAACTTCTGTAATCTCCTGAGATTCGGGCTGCTTCCTCTGCAATACGCTGCTTGCGGGTCTCTTTATTATTTCTCCTACAGTTTTCATTGTTCTTTAGTTGAAAAATTCCGGCCCAGTTGTTGGCCATGGATTGTTTACAGATTTGACTGGCTGTCGATGGATCAGAATCGGAAAGCTCTATAAGTTTTTCAGCAAAAGCCTGTACAGACTTAATCGACTTATAGGTTTCCTTACGGCTTTTCTTGTAGGCAAGCCATTCAGCTATAATAGGTTGGAAGTGTATATCAAATCCGGAGAGATCAAATTCCAGCTGTAAACGCTTTGTTTTTGGTTTATCCATTGCAGAATTATTGTCAACATTTACTGAGTTAATGTCAACATTAACCCTGTTATTGCTGACATTAATCCATTTGATGTTTACATTAAACTGGTTTATGTCAACAATAATAAATCGATGATCAGCTTGAATTGATTTCCTTCGCTCACAGGCTGAAAAGTATCTTTTTTGGATTCCTGAGCTGGTGAGGATTCCATACAGCGTAAATAAATCCCTGTCGAAAATGGAGTATTTAAGACAGTCATCAATCACGTTTTGAATAAGCTCCATATCTACGTTTACATTCTTTTTGAACAGCAACAGCATGTCATCGTTCCAGTCGATATAATACCCAGTCCTGTAAATGAGTTGATACAACTTCACCACTATGGCAAAACCTACCAAACCATGCTTTGCTTCCAGTAGCTCAAACTTTGAGTCCGGATTGACATCCAAAGCAAAATAATCTAATCCTGTTTTATTTGGTCGTGCCATATTCTATGGAATTAAAAGTCAGCAAGATTGAATAGAAATTCATCTTCCGAAACATTATCTTCGACTAGTGAAAAAATCACATCCCTGACTTTGTTGTACAAGTCCTGAAATTCCAGTTCATCCATCTTTTCGAAAGATATACTCACTGATTCTTCCACCCATTCCTTGCGCTTGATAGAATATGTGAGGGTATAGTAACCTGCAGCTATCTGTACGCATTTTCGGAAACCTTCCCTATCGTATTTGAAAAATTTGGTTTGCTCCTCGTTAAGATATTCCCAGCCGATGTTGATAAGAGCAAAGTATTTACGGTGAAAGTCAATGTTTCTGGCCTTTACAATGTCCACACGGTAAACTTCGTCAAACTTCAAGCGTTTCTTTGCGTCATAATCATCATCGTACATAGGAATTAATCCCTGTGGTGTATTTTTTACAAATAGTCTCATGATTTTGATTCATCAAAAAGGATTGATTGATATTGATATTGAAAGCCCGGGCTTTGCAATGGCAACGGGCCTGCCGAACTTTTTGATAACTGTATTCTTCATCAACTCAGGATCGGAATTATCACCTGATAGATGTAATAAGATTATGTTATCGACCTTACTCAAATCCTGATAGGATAATGTCCTGATGGTCGTCTGTAGCTCCATGTGAGACATTAAAACCCGGTCTCTGACTTTAGGATGAATAATATTATTTTCCACATTGAAATTGATAATATCATCAACATAGTTGCACTCTATCATCACGTGATTCAGGTTGCTCATACTATAGTCAAACATGAAACTGTCAGTAACGAATAGCAGGTTTCCAATCTTTGGGTGAGAGATATGGAAAGCATAGCAGGGTACATCGTGATGTGCCTGAATAGGGTAAACATTGAAATTTCCAATCCTGAATTTTTTATCAGCAAGAATTTCAGTTGCTCTAACTAACTCATTCGATTCTATCACATGAGAGTGAGTGAAGATGTCAAATACCCTTTGATAGTCCCTACTATATTTTGCGTGGTCACAATGGCTGTGAGAGATCAGAACTCCGGCCACTTTTGAGATGTTGAAATCAAGAGCTTGCTTAGCTTTCGCTAAGCTCACTCCTGCTTCGATGATAAGTGCTTCATTCTCATCCTGAATCACATACCCGTTACCACGACTACTACTACCTAACACTTTAAGTTTCATATTAGTAGGGAGTTTCTTCTGTTTCAGCTTTAGATTCTGTCGATGGTTTTTCCTCCTCGAAAGGTACATCTTCTACATTTATATGCTTTGGTCGAATTTCTGCAATTGCATTATCCCGTGATTCCTGGACTTCATCAGAATCCATCGAAAAGGCGCTTTGCATTTCAACTGATAGATATCCCCATTTCCCGAGTAAGTTTCGCATGCAGGTTTTAAGTGCCATTTCAGTAAAGTTACCCAACCACCCTACCTTGTCGGTACTTTGAGCGGAATTAGCTAAAATCTTCAGACTTTCGACTGTTACTTCCTTGGAGTTTTTAAGGCCGGGTGAGTATTGTTTGGCGTGTTTTGCCATCTTGTCAACCGACACATAAAGTGTTTTAGAATATCCATTGAGTAGCTCAAAATAGGCGAAATATCCTTCGATCTTATCGGACTTCTTTTCTCCGTCTAATGCGATTTCACCAGTAAGTTTACTAACCCTGCGAAGTTCTCCTTCATATACTACATCTGCGTTCAATGTTCGGTACTGTCCGGTTCGCATCGCCAACTGAATATAGCCCCGATATCCGGGTATGAAAGTAGGCACCGGGACTTTTTGCCAGGATCCGTCGGGCATCCTCACTGGATTGTTATACACTACGATATATGCAAAACCGAGCGCTTTGGTTAGTGGAAGTTTCAGGACTGCTGCTTTTAATGCCTGAGCAACTACTAAATTCGGGTCGCATGATTGTAGAGAAGTATCACCTTTGTAAAGGTCAATGATACTTGCGATAAAACTGTTACTATTGGTGCCAAGAGCATTCTTAAACTGCTCTTGTACGCTCTCACTACTCAATGTTTTTTTCAGAACGTCAACTCTTCTGATGGGAGTTTTTGTTGGGTTATCCATAAATTTCAATTATTAAATTATTGTTTAGCATCGAATAAGCGCTTACCATATAAGCACTTTTTGTTTAAATTTTTTTATGCTGTTTTCAATTCAAACGATTCTGTCTGAACTTGTTGTAGTTTAAAGTATCTCGGGTCAACTACAAGATTGATGATTTGAGTTTCCATTTTGGGAATTTCAGTCACACTTTCACGGTTATCAATCCAAATGGGAGCGCTTACTCCATGCTTGTTGGAAATTGCGTGGATAATATCCAGCCCGGCTGCAATTTGCATTGCGTTGTTTAAGGTTGAAAATGGAACTCCATCAACCATACATTCAAAGATTGGAATAATCTGGCCATCCACCTGAGTTTTGAAAAGCCGGAACTTAACAAACCGGAACATCTGATTGATTTTCTCCTCGTACCGTGTATTCTTTTCAAACTCAAATTTTTTGGCTATGAATTCCTTACGTTCCAAAGAAGCAAGCTCCTGATTTAGGATAGATACACGTTCTTCAAGTTGAGCAATACGAGTTTTAGTGTTGTTGATAACATCTTTCAGTGCAATTTTTGATTTTAGTTCGTCTAGCTCCCTTGTTAGCTGGCGCTTTTCATCTATTAATTGAGAATTATCCACTGTATTCGTGACTGTTGACAGTTGAAATTTAAGACCTTCAATCAGTTTTGAGTTCTCAATGTATTGATTCAACATTTCAAAATCTTTGTTTTTCTGATCTAAAGCAGCTAACTGACTATTTAATGAGTCTAAGCGTGTACCGATAAACAACTCTTGTTTTTCACCGCCATTTAGCTGTTCAAGCTCTTGGGTGATTGACTTCAAACGTTCAACCACGGCCAGTCCTTCAGTTTTATTGGCTTCCAAACGTTGAGTTTTTGAGGTGTTGAATTTAGCGGTCAACTCCTGCTGCTTTGCATCTATATCGGCAGCTTCAAGTAATCGTTCACAGGTTGGGCACTTGAATGCATGCTCATCAAAGATCAATTCTTCAGCCTTAATAGTTTTCCACTTTTCCCGTAATGCCTGAAGTTTAGTTTCATATGCACCCTTGTCAGCTTCAAGAGCAATACGACGATTAGCCACCAGTTCAGCCTGTTTCTTTGCATTGATGATTTTGAACTCTACTTCAGCAATCTGAGAGCGAATTTCCGCTTTTTGCTCATTCAGCTTTGATGAGTGCTGGTAGCGTATTTCCTGCTGTTGTAGTTCAAGTTTGTTGATCTCAGCCTGAATCGACATACGAACCCTGTTTTGATTTTCAGCATTAGCTGCAGCATCATTCAGCGCTTGTTCGATTTCATCAACCAGAGCCTGTTTTAATGAAATCTCCGAAGATATTCTTGCTTCATCAGGCATTTCAGGCATCCCTTCTTTGAGTCCTGCAATCCGTTCGGGCAGCCCTGTTAACTCAGGTTTAATACGTGCTTTTTGCGTATTTATCGACTTTTTGTATTCTTCGATTGAAATTCCAGTCAAATCAGAAAGCAATTTTTTAAAATCATCGTTTTCTTCGGCTATTTCTTCATCCGTAATACTTACCATTGAAAACAAAAGTTTTCGCTGCTCGTCTTGCTTTAGACTGGTGAAAAAAAGCGGATTGGTGATGGTTTTAAAAACAATGTCATCACACAATGTAGATACAAGATTATCATAGCGGGACTTACTGACTTTTACATCATCGATAAAATATTCAGTTGTGTGCCCTTTGGATACCTCTTCGATTTCAGTTTTTGGTTTTACCCAAACTTCCTGATAGCATCGACGTAGTTTGCGCATTGCTCCGTCCACTAAAATAATCGCTTCTACTTCGACATCGGTTCTGGGAATAATTTTCCCGGCTTTGTCGTAAGGTTTGATTTCATAGTCTGCTCTTCCGAGGTGATCCTTTCCAAACAAACACCAAACAAATGAATCAAAGAGTGATGTTTTGCCGGAACCATTCCTTCCGTAAATCCATGTTTCGGGCTCTTCAAAACTAAAAGAAATGTTTTGAAGTCCCCTGAAACGGGTAATGTTAAGCTGTTTCAATTCTAATCTCATGATTTTTTCTTTTTTATAAATCGTCCGTTTTTCCCCTTGGATGGCTTGTACTTGAATAATTCCTCTTTTAGCGCTTCAATTTCGCTGTTAAGTTCATCACACATTGATTTGTATTGTTCATTTTTGATTAACAGCTGATTAAGCCGTTTTTTACTTGTAAAAACTAATCCAAACATATGATTATTGATTTGAAGTTAATATGGAATCTAATTGACTTTTTCGAAACCGGAGAATCCCGCCCACCTTATCGGATTTGAGATATCCGACCTTTCGCCACCTGAATAGCGTTGCTTTGCTGATTTTCAAATACTGGCAGGCTTCATCGGTGTTTAAAAACTCTTCCTTTTCAGGAGCTGTATTTAATTCAATCTTTGGCTGTTGGCTTTCGACTAATTCGATAAACTGACCTACGGTTAATTGCCAGATTGGTGTGTTTGGGTCAAGCATCATTGAATACCTTTAATTGATTAGCACTAAGTTCTACGTTTCTCAATAAATTTTCAAAATCGCCAATCGTAAAGTAGATTTCTCCGAAATTTATCGACTGGACGAAATCGTTCCCTTTGAAAACTTTGATAGTTGTACG
Source organism: uncultured Paludibacter sp. (assembly GCA_937927845.1). Taxonomy (GTDB): domain Bacteria; phylum Bacteroidota; class Bacteroidia; order Bacteroidales; family Paludibacteraceae; genus Paludibacter. The sequence goes on along the minus strand of CALFXE010000293.1, from coordinate 3,739 downwards.
TTGCCAATCAGTGACGATTGTAAATTGTTCTAATTTCTGCGTCATCATCCGATTAGTCGTATCATGCACGGTACAAAAATTAAAAACGGTGTCCATTAAAATAAATCGTTGATGTTTATCCCGGTTTCTTCAGACAATACTTTCATGTGTTCACTCATACTGGGTTTACATTTTCCTTTTACCCACATTCTCACGGTTGGTTCCCCTACATTGCATCGGCGGGCTACCTTTCTGATAAAATCGCTTTTTGGAGCACTTCTTTCAGGCAAATTGTAATAGAAGTTTGACAAATTCATAACATAAAAACTTTTTTGATTAATACTTTGTTACTTATATATATTTTAATATATTTGCATTCGCTTTAAATTATATATGCAAACATACTAATATATTTATATATATTCCTATGGATCACTTATATATTTATCCCGATTAAATTTATTTAACAATGGAACTTGATCTTCGCAAACTAAGGGATGAGAATAAACTCAAACAAAGTGAACTCGCCAACATATTGGGTGTTAAGCAACCATACATCTCATCCATAGAACGTGGTCGGTACGAAATTTCAAAAGAAATCCTGGAAAGACTCAAAGAAAGATTTCCTGAAATACAGCATATTAAAACAAATATTAGGGAAAAGGAAGTTATCACTGTAGACGAGTCAGAAGCAAAGAACCTAATGAATATAATAGCCGAACAGTTGCAAAGAATCAAAGAAAAAGATGAACAAATAAGTCGCCTGCTTACACTGATTGAAGATTGCCAACAAAAAATAACACAGTTGCAAAACGACATTCGAGGCAAATAATGCAATTATATATTACAAATACTAACAACTAATATATTGATAATATACTATACTTAGCTTCATGTAAACAGAAACTCAGTTAATGTAATCATAAACGTAGTTAATGTCAACATTAACCGGGTTAATGTACTACAGAAAAGTCCAAAGTAAATATTATATATATACATATATAATTCTCTTATATATAGATTATATATAAAGAAAACATAACTCGATTAATGTATACAATAACCCGATTAATGTAAACAGAAACTCAGTAAATGAAAACACAAACCCAGTTAATGTCAACATTTATCCGGTTAATGTAGGAAAAACTAAAAAACAACTTTTTGTATGAACAACGAACAACTGAAACAACTGCTGGAACTTTACAAAAAAGCAGTAGCCAAAAGATTATCGGCTGATGATTTCGTAAAAGAAATTCAGGCAACCCAAATTCAAATTGACCGGTCATTTGTTCAGGCTGGAAAAGAAGATGCAAACCTGGGTGAGTATTTAGAAGAACTGAATCAACTTCAAAACAGCTACATCAATGAGTAATGCGGAAATTGTAATGCGTTTTTTCAAAGTGATTGACACTCTAAAAGCGAATAAGATTATTAGAGGTGAGAAAACTTTTACAGATCGGTATTCAATCAACAGACGGAATCTGTACCAGCTGCGTCAGAATCCGGAACGAAACATTTTTCAAATGGTATGGCTATCCCATCTGATTAACGACTTTGGAGTTTCTCCTGAATGGCTATTGACAGGAGTAGGTGAAATGTTTGTTCCGGGACATATCCACATCCCGTATAAGAATAAGAAGTAATGGTGAACTTACAAAAGTAAGTTCACCAGTTCTGATTTAATATCATCATCGATATCACGATAGCGGGCGAATGCTTTACTTCCTTCTTTGTGACCAGACATACTTCCAACTAAGTTTGGGTCTTTAACTTGTTTGTATAAATTCCCAATAAAAGTTCTGCGAGCCAAATGTGAAGATGCTACGGTATTCAACGGTGCTTGTTCCTGTTCTCTTGTGAGTGGATTTAAAATCGTTACTATTCTTGTGATTTCAACTTCGGTAAAAATCTCTTTTATTGCTTTATTATATTTTTGTGAAGAAATAAATGGTAGTAGTTTATCTCCTTTATGTTCTGAATATCGTTTAATAATTTCTTTTGCCTGATCGTTGAGAGGTACACGTACAGTTATTGGGTCGCCATTTTTTGTTTTTCGGGCTATATACTCTATAGCTCCGTTGATAACGTTACTCTTTTTTAATGAAAGCAAATCTCCTACTCGGCATCCAGTCAAACATTGAAAAACAAAGATATCACGTTGTATCGCAAGCATTGGCCTATCGACAAAAATATGTGAATAGATTTTATTTCTCTCTGCAATGGTTATGTAATAGGGCGTTCCATAGACAGTATCTTTGATTGTATACTTAGAAAATGGATTGATATTTATTATCTCAGAATCAACACACCAAGTCAAAAAAGCTCTTAACATTTTCAATTTATCAGTAATGGTATTGGGGCCTCTGTCTTCGGGCGATCTTGATTCGGGTACCTTAACGATAATTTCAGAATGCTTTTTCAAGTATTCGGCTTCATTAATCATATACTCTTCAAACTCTGCCAAGAAATATTTATCAATATAATCAAAGTGTAGAACAAATCGCCTATCTATAATTTGCTTGAATAATTCAAACCGCATTAATATCCGTTTCAATACTAAGACAGCTCTTACTCGACCTTCCGAAAGTTTTTTTGCCTGTAGATAATCATCAAAAGCTTTGAAAAAATTATCATTAACTTTTTTGTATTTTTCCGGAAATTTGAACATGTCAATATTTGCCACCAACCATTCTTTGCTAATCAAATCAATGTCGGTTGATTCAAAAGAATTGAAAAGATGCTTTTTGAGATTTTCTAAATCATCATCCAATTTAACCAGCATTTTCCTTTCATCTGTATCAATTTTCGGTATAGTGATAGAGTTTTTCTTCGACCACCTATTAACTGGTACAAAGTAACCTGTTTTTGCACGAAACCTTTTTTCCCTGCTAACGGAAAACCTAATTAGAATTTCTGCCTTACCTAAATCATCAGTGGATTTTGCAATAGTAAATGTAATCGTTGCCATACAAAAATCAATTTTGTGGCAAAATTAGAAAATCCCTCCGTGTCCACCAAATGTCCACCAAATGTGATACTAACTAAAACCACATGATTTCACCTAAACTCTTTTTACACCTTATATATTTGATTGATAGTACTTTACAGTACATTTTCAAATCAGCGAAAATCATTGAAAATCAGCTTTGTGACCCCACTGGGGTCACCAAAGCAAACAAACAGCAAATCAGGCATTTAGAATATATTTCTATTTGCCTGTTTTGCTTTTACAGCTACCCAAAAAAGGCAAATATCATGATAAATATGTATTATTGTTTACAATATGTTTACAAAATATGAATTTTGAACCTTGTATTAGATACTTCGATAATTTAGGATTAGCGAAAGTATATGTGAGAATCACTCACAAAAGAAAAATTGGATATATTAAGACTCGTTTTATTGCAAATCAATCCCAAGTTGATGGAACACGAGTAAAAGATATTAAACTACTTGCAAAGATCATCCCTTTAATTCAGGAGTGGTCTGAAATGCTGAACTCTGTTTCTCTAGATGATGTAAACGAAATGATTGAATATATTACTTTAAGTAAAGAAGTTTCGTTTACTGAATTTTCACACGGGTACATAAGAAATGAATCTAAAAAGGGACGGGACAAATCAATGGCTAATTACCTTACTGCTTTACGCTCGTTTCAGGATTTCTTAAAGAAGGATGAAATTTATTCTCTGACTATAATTTCTTCGTAAGCCCCCGATAAACTACACTAAACTTTGCAACTTTCCGTCCGGAGTTTTAC
>CALFXE010000292.1 GCA_937927845.1 uncultured Paludibacter sp. | reverse complement strand
GGCAATTCAACGGCTATGACCGTCACTACTTGTTTTATGCATATGAGGAGCACCAAAACAGGACACCGGCGGAAACGATCTTATTATTGCACCAGCGTAGTATAATTGATTGTACCTGGGGGATACAATTATGGTCTTCCGGTAACAGTAAGCGTGTTAAGCAGTAATGCTTATAGGTCTCTAGTTTCAGAAGGACTGGTATAACACATTTCATAAGCATGCTTATAGCAGGTTACTTTAGAGCAATGTAGCAACTGCCTGGTGTTCCGCAGCAACAATACAAGCAGTATAAGCATACGGTTTAAATAGTTTTTATGGTAATCAAGTTGCGTAATTTTATTCCTTTACTGGTAGTATTACAGGTTTCCTGCTCCGATTTAAAATCTAAAGTGGAAGAAGCTGATATTGTAGGTGTATATAGTATGAATATATCCAGGTACGGCGGATTATATTATTCTCCAACACTCTATAAGCTGTATTTTTACAAAGACAGTGTCTTATTGTTTGAAACCTGCAGCGGATTACGGAAATCTGAGTGGTATCTCGAAGGAGATAAAGTATACTTTAGGCAGAACGATACACTGGGGGAGGGGAATGCGAAGTTATATAAGATGGATATCCTGAATAATGGCAACCTGCGGCGAAAAAATGTCAAAAATGTATTATCTAAAGATACTACTGTAGTTTTTTACAATCATTTACTTTACAAAAAGATCAATAGCACTCCGCCGGACAGCTTATTGCAGGCAGGTATGGAATGATGAGACGTCTTTACCGGACCAACAAGATCAGAGTAAAATATAATAAAAGCGCTTCAATTGAAGCGCTTTTATTATATTTGGCTTTGGAAGCAAGCATCTCTGCCTGAATGTCAGGTGTACAGACGTGTTAGTGAAATTATATAAAATAGAAGTTGTATTAAAAAATGATAGATATAAAAAACATTCAACAAGAGATAAAAGAAGAACAAATTCCAAGTAGAGGAGTTAAACCTTTAGTATTTATCAGTCATGATACACGGGATGCTGAGCTTGCAGAAGCATTTAGTAAATTATTAAGCTCAGTAAGTGCTGGTGTTCTAAAATCTTTTCGTTCCTCTGACAAACGAGGAAACCAAGGAATTGCTTATGGGGTTGAATGGTATCCTGAAATAATGAAAAAACTTGGCGATGCATCGGACGTGGTTGCTCTTTTAACTCAAAATAGTGTTGACAGACCTTGGATTCTTTATGAAGCAGGTGTTGCCAAAGGAAAGTTAAATACCCCACTTTTAGGAATTGCAATTGGTATTCCTTTAAATAAGGCTAATAACGGGCCATTTGCTCAGTTTCAAAACTCAGGAGATGATATTGATTCTTTGACTAAACTTGTGGTTCAACTTGTAAGTCGGATTCCTAATTCTGAGCCTGATACCGAAGTAATTAAAATGCAAGTAGAAGCATTTAAGAAACAAGCGGAAGTAATACTAAAAAAGCAGCCCGAAGTTGAATTAAAAGATCGTGAATTAATGGAAGATTCTTCGGTGGCGAAATTATTTGAGGAAGTTAAGATAATGTTCCTGGATTTGCCAACAAGAATTGAAAGAAATATTGAACCTAGTTATCGAAAACGTAAAATGAGGCTTCATCCACAAATATTGAATGAAATTATGTTTATGTCAGAAGAATTCGATGAAGCCTATCTTAGTTTTTTAGTCATTATAAGTATGTTCCGTGACGACATGCCTTGGGTATATGAAATTGGAAAAGAAACATATGAAATACTGAAATCGAATAAAGCACTAATTGAAAAAGAAAAAGCGATATCTGACTTTAGACGGCTGATTAAAACATCTTTCAGACATCCATTTTTTGTAGAAATGGGAGGCTCAAAAGAATCAAAAATGATGTTGGAAGACCTGTTTTTTTTTAATGAGAATTTTTTGGATAAATTGCTACACAAAAAAAAATAAGATTTGCAGACACAGGTTTTTTATGCAGGACGTGCTGCCGTTCAGAACTTGATGTCTTTCCATTGTTGATGTTCTTTACCAACACAACAACATAAAAAATAATAAGGTACATTACGGCTTTACCGGCCAGAGCAAACAAAGTAATAGTACAACATACCAAACGCTTCAATTGAAGCGTTTCCTCCATTTCTCCATTGTTTCACCAACAATACCAAATAAAATAATCAGTATATTTATATGTAAAATGTTTTGTCGATGCCGCAAAGTGATTTTAAGATAACATTTTATACTGCTACTATCCTGGAATGGAAACCGCTCCTGGTAAAAGATGTATATAAGCAGATTGTCGTTGACAGTCTCAGGCACTTGGTCAGCACAGGTAAAATAAAAGTATATGGATTTGTAGTGATGCCAAATCATATTCACCTGGTATGGCAGATACTGGATACTCATACTGCATTGATCCAGCAATCATTTATGAGATACACTGCACAAATGATGCTCAGGAATTTAAGGGAGGATCCGGATACATTAGCACAATACTATGTGGGCGCCAGGGATAGGAAGTACCAGGTGTGGGAGCGTAATCCCCTGCACGTTTTTATAGAGCATCGGGCTGTATTTTTACAGAAGCTGAACTATATACACGATAATCCTGTGAGAAAACAATTGGTAACATATCCGGCAGATTACAAATACAGTACCGCAGCTATGTATTTAAAGAATACAGCAGACTGGGATTTTGTTACGGTTATTGATCATTGAATGGTGTTATGGTTGTTGGTGAGGAACACCAACAACGGAGCAGGAAGTAGGACATACTGCTGGTTATAAATACAGTACCGCTGCCTTATGCCTGGGTTAGGATTCTATTGTGGATGTTGATTCTTAAGCAATATATGGTTACTGGTAAATGAGTGCCAATGATTGAGAATATATTAAAGTATGGTGCTTAGGAAAATATTATTTTATGTAGATTTGCAAAATAAATGTAAAAAATATATTGTGAAAAAAATCATATCAATAGTCGTCCTCTTGCTCTCCTTTATTAGTGTCAGAGCTCAAAGCAATAATTATTCCGAAGTGTATTTTACCGGTTATGGAGGACCGTATAAAGTATATGTGAACGACAGGTTAGTTACAAATATTTCAAATCATGACATTTTAAAGTTGAAACTATACTCCAAAGGAAGGTTTACAGTAACATTTCAAAATTCATTTCTTAACCTGGAAGGTTTCTTACAGATTAATGATTTTGGTACTTACTATTATATGGGAGGGAACAAGGAAGGAGTTCTGAAGAAAACCATCAATAATCAAGCTGTTGACCAAGCGACTTTTGAAGCCTTTACAAAAGGCATAGAAAAAAGAAAAAAAGTTACTTATGAAGTCATTAATATGGAAGAAGATATTAATAGACCTCTGGGGAAAATAGAAGCCGCGTCTGTTGCTGCAAAAGTTCAGGGTTCTTGTTTTGTTATAGATAAAAATGGGTATTTACTTACGAACTATCATGTAGTAGAGCAGGCAAAATCTGTTCATATAAAAGGTATCGGGGGAGATTTTAGTACACTTTATGCTGCTGATGTTGTAGCTTTTGATTCTGAAACGGATTTAGCTATACTTAAGCTTAAAAATTCTGCCCTGAAATTTCCTGATCTCCCTTACTCTCTGAAAACAAATACAGCACAGCAAGGTAGTAAATCCTATGTTTTAGGTTACCCGTTAACGCAGTCAATGG
>CALFXE010000291.1 GCA_937927845.1 uncultured Paludibacter sp. | reverse complement strand
GAAAAACCTGAAAAGCTTCACCGGATCTCATCAAAATACCACGCTCTGCTGCTTCTCCACCAGCACGAATAATCGCGAGTGGTGTGGCCATACCGATAACGCAGGGATAACCCATGACTAATACACCGAAGACTGCAAACCCTGCACGAACCCAATCGGGCTGACCCGTAACTATCCAAGCGCCAAAAGACCAAACCAAACCACTAACAGCAGCTAACGCAAACACCATAGGTACATAGATATTTAAAATTCGGTCAACAAGTCGTAAAATCCCCGGTTTCATTACACGGGCTTCCGCTACTTGCCGAGCCACTTTATACAAAAATGAATCCTCACCGACATGGGTGACCTCGATCACAAGACTTCCATTAGTATTTAGCGACCCTCCTATAACCTCGTCTCCCTGTTGTACATCTATGGGTAATGGTTCTCCTGTTACAAGTTGTTGATCAACAGCCGATGACCCTTGAACGACTTTACCATCAATAGGGATTCTTTGCCCTGGTCGAACACGAATGCGGTCTCCCTCACGCAGAGTTTCTACCATAACTTCTTCTTCCCGGTCATCTTCTCCTAAACGCGTGGCTGTATCCGGCTGTAAATCCATCAGTTTACGAACGGATTGTGAAGCGCGAACGTGAACCATGATAGATGCGTATCCTCCCAAACAGTGAAAGGCAAGAACAAATGTTGTGGCTCCGAAGAAAGCTCCAGCTGGAAAAACAGGATAGAGCAGTCCGATCACACCTCCGGCTAATCCGGCTATAGCTGCAGCTCCTGCAAGGACGTCCTGATTAAATATACCGCGGCGTAATGACTGCCAGGCGTTACGGAGAACAAACGATGCTGGCCAAACTGCTGTAATAATTGCAAGAACGGCCTCAGTATAAATTCGACCGGGCGAGGCGCCTTGCCAAAGACTAACTAACATCACTATGGAAGCGATAGTGACAAGTCCTCCAGCAACCCAAGCAATACGTTTAGCTTTCTTCAGTTCCTGTTCTTCTTCAGCAAAAGTATCCTGGTCTGGCTCGCGTGGTGTAAAACCTAAAGCATTCAAAGTGCGCATCATTTGTTCAGGATGTACACGCCCTGCATCGTAGTCAATAAGAACCTCCTGATGTGCGATACTCACCTGCGCATCAATCACGCCATCCAACTGCGCCAACGCACGATGAATAGAATTTGTACAAAGAGAACAGTGCATTCCTCCAACCTTCATTTGAAGTTTACTCATCAATATCACCGCACTTTACTTTATAGCCGAGAGATTTGATTTTATTGCAAATATATTTTATTGAAACATCTTCTGTCACTTCAAGCGTAACCTTACTTTCGGAGTGACTCACTTGAACGATAGAGACTCCTGGAATTTCGCTAAGAACTTTTTTAACTCGGTTTTCACAACCTTCACAATGCATCCCTTTAACCTCAATTGTCTTAATTTCTGTATTCACTGATTTTCATCTCCTTTTGAAAATTTTTCTAAAATAGGACATTTGTCAAGTGGGCCTTGACCAGTACATTTATTAAATAAATCGTATAAAATAGACTCAATTTTTCTTAGGTCACTAATGGTTTTTCCAATTTCCTCAAGCTTTTGAGAAGCAAATTGTCGAATATCGTGACTATCAAAATCGTTACCATCAGATATTGCAAGTAGCTTATTAACTTCCAAAAGGGTAAATCCCAACTCTTGGGCCCTTTTAATGAATTTAATTCTCTGAATTACTTCAATTGGAAACTGCCGGTATCCTGAGTCCGTTCTTGGCGGTTTTGAGATAAGCCCAAACCTCTCATAATATCTAACAGTTTCAATATTGACATTTGCTTCCTTCGCGACCTGACCAATCGTTAATCCTTTCATTTAACCCACCCTCCATCTTAATAATAAACTCTGTACTATAGTACAGAGTCAAGAGGTTTTTGAAATATATTTTTGCCTATTATTGTTTTACTATTACTTGGTGTATTTATTGAAAACCTGTATGTTATCAGAATAACAACAAGTGCCTTTAGGGTTATTTACTGCACAATTACTATAACATATTCACCGATAAAATTTTGAGCCATCTCCTTACTGGTGTCTCCACAATAATTATTATTTACAATGTTTATAGTTTATCCTTTACTAACATCATTACACATTATATAAAGAATGTGACATTATAAATTTCTGGTTACTTCATGGATAGTCCCTTATCTATTGCATCTTGAATTATTTGATGGCAGCACTTACCTAATGGATTATTCTTCTGACATTGTGGATTTTTCATCGCTCCTGTAAGTTTTAAGACATCCTTCATATTTTTAGCACCATCCTTTACGACAGCATTCATAACTTGTTCTTCTGTTACTTTACTGCAATAACAGGCATATTTAGGATTTGCATCTTTCTTAAACCATATTGGCACTTTCACTTGTTGCTTATTAAACTTGATATTTGATTCTGTATTGTAATAGACAATATCACATTCTTCATCCATACATAAATAATAATCTGTATCTCCAACCAATTCTGTTAGTGTTTCCAATACCAAATGCTTAACAGTAATATTTTTAACTTTAGCACCTGTTGTTTTACATATGGGGCATAAATTATTTTCCTCTATTTTACAAGTTGATGCTATTGTGTTTCTACAGCAACATTTATTCGATATTTCATTGGTCATTTTATCCTACCCTCCGAATTGAATTTAGTAAACCATTTTTTGTTTTACATTATATTATTGCATAATTTGCAGTATCTAACGTATATGTCGCAATATATAAAGAATATTGACTAACCAAAAATCAGCATTTGTAATCCAATAATCACCATCAAAATTCCAACAAACTTAATAAATTTTTCTTTTGGCATTCTGTCTATTATCTTTTTCCCTACCCAAGTTCCAATAATCATGGCAAACCCCATAAATAAACCAATTAATATTGCGTCCAAGCCTATGCCAAGATATTTTTGGTATATAATTGTTTTCGTAATATGCATTGTAATTGCTGTTACTGCTTCGCTTGCTATATAAGATACAGGTTGAAGGTTTAATGAAAGAAATAACGCTGCTCCGATTGGTCCAGCACTACCTATAAGACCTGATAGCAAACCAACTACTCCGCCACCTAGAAGCATCGTAATGTTATTCGGTTTAAACTTAAGTATATTATAATACTTCAAAATGATAAAAATAATAATAAACAAACCGATACCTCTTGTTAATATTTCAGCAGGGATTTTAACAAAGGAAAATGCCCCTAAAATACTCATAGGTATTGCTCCTAATATAAAGACAGCAACTGGCTTCCAACTTATCTGTTTATACCCCAAAAACGCCCGGGACAAATTACCAATCAACTGCGCAATTGTAAGTATAGGCACAGCTAATGTTGTTCCTGTGGTTTTACTTAATAGTGGTAGTAATAGCAATGCTCCGCCAAAACCTGCTGCACCGGATATAGCAGCAGCTATAAAGCTACCTATAAAGAGTAATCCATATGTAAACAATAAGTTCAAATCAATTACTCTAGGGCAATACCAATCTATTAGCTTATATAATATTAACCCAATCACGATAATCCAAAAACCTATTATGATAGTGCCGGCAACCCAATTCTTTGGCTTTCCATCTTTAAAAACCTCATCTGCTTGTTGCCTACATTCTTCCAAAACATTTTTGGGTATCATTTTTATTACGAGTGATATGCCTAAAGGAATTAATATAATATCATCAAGATATCCTAAAACAGGTACAAAATCAGGAATCAAATCGATAGGGCTCAAAGCATAGCCAACTATTAAAACAGCAGCCAATTTTGCATACCATGGGACATCAGGCCTTTTATATGCTAAATACAAGACCTTCACTTCTTTTTTTAGATTCTTTGCTTTTACCTTTAATTGATTTAAGAATTTATTAAGCCTTTCCAATGACTAAACCTCTTTTCCCCAACAGATTTATAAGGCATCAATTAGTTCAGTGCCTTTGTTACAATACCCTTCCAACATTATTATGTGTTTAAGGTACAAAAACACTCCAAATGATTACAATATGGAGTTTACTTGTATTAATATATTAGTTCACCGTTTATCCTCGTGTTTTCCATATTGCCATCGGATGATTACGGATGCGTTCTAAAATCTGTGCGTCTTCAAAAAGCAACTCGGGATGATACTCACCGTTTTTAAATGCCCTCAAAAACTTTGTTTCGTTATCACCGAGTTCAGAAAACATTGACAGGTAGCCAATAACCCGTTGCTTTGCCGCTATTAGGTCAAACCGCTCCTTTTTTCGGATTACAGGGTATAAATCTGTCCGGATCTTATACTCCGTCAACTCATCAATCTTTCCCAAATTAAAGGTTTCGGAAACAGCCTCGCCGCCGACAGCATAGTAGAATATGGCGCATTTTTTCAGCAGAGGGAGTTCTGTTTCATCAAACAATCCAAAATAGATCATGTTATTAATATCATACAAATCACGGGCTGCCGCTCTTGTGAGCAGAGCAACAATCTTGCTTGCAAAGATCTCAATGGAAGCCAAAGAGTTCACCTTAAAAGAATCCAGTATGCCAAGTGTTTCAATTGACCTTTGCTCCAGGGGCAGAATATGGGAACGCAGGGAGTAATTGATTTCCACTTTGATATTATCTTTCATCCCCGCAGTATTTGCATAGGAAAACACATAAGAATCCAGACTGTGGTAGGATTTTGATTTAGGGCTTAATTCATATCCGCTCATCGCCATGTATTTAAAGACGCTGTCCGAGATTTTTTGGCGTTCCTCAAACATTTCTTCCCGTGAATCATTGTGTGTGTAATCAAGGTCAATGTCCACAGATAGCCTCGGCAGATTGAAAATAGTCATATTGATTGCTGTTCCGCCTTTTAAGGCAAGGCTTTCACGCAGCAACGGATCATTGTTTATATATTTGAGTATTCCCGACAACCGGAATACTTTTT
>CALFXE010000290.1 GCA_937927845.1 uncultured Paludibacter sp. | reverse complement strand
GCAATTTTGAAAACCATAGTCAGTACCGCTCCCTGAGTTTCGTTCAGTTGCAGCAGTCGTTCGAGCAACATTGGCCCCATTTCGGTGACGGTTGTCCGCACCGGATGCCCCTGTTCGCCGAAAACGTCCCAGAACTTCACCGGGAAGCCTTTAAATTCAAATCCTTTTTCACCTAACTTATAACCGTCCACGCGTTTGGAAACGCTCTCCTTGTTTCCGCCTGTTTTGGCCACGCCGGAGAGGTCGCCTTTCATGTCGGCGGCAAAGACGGGTACTCCCATTTCGCTGAATGTTTCAGAAAGTGTTTGCAAGGTGACGGTTTTTCCTGTTCCTGTGGCACCTGTTATTAGTCCGTGGCGGTTTGCCATTTTGGGGATAAGGCAAACTTCAGCCTCGTCGTTGATGGCTATAAAAGCGCGTTTGCTGTTGTCGAACATAGGTTTGTAAAGTTTTAGCAGGTATAATGGACAAAGTTAAGGAAATATTTGGAAAAGACGTGTGAAGTTCCGTGAAGAATGGCGGTTTTCCGATAATTCTCTTTCCAGATTGCCTCACCTGAATATGAGAGCAGGTTATAGGTCAGGACAGCCATCGTTTCGGTCGATCCGTTTTTCGTGGGCAGGGTCGAAATAGGTAAAATCCTTCGAATACAGTTCGAGATAGGGAGAGGGATTACCATCATGCCATGCTTCGAGAGCGGCTCTCTCCAAATCAATAATTGTCTCACTAATGGTACGTTTTTCCATGATGTTTTTATATTTAGTTGATAGTTATTCAGGTTTTTCTCCGGGCAATGGAGGTTTACAGATAATTGTTTATCCGTATCTTCATGTTAGTAGTTATAAAGAATCTCAGTCTTATGTCTCGATTCCTTTTTATTTTTTAGTTCTTTAAAGAACGGTTTAAGAAATCCTCCCAGTTCATAGTTATCGATATCTTTTAAATCCACCCATTCATATTCTTGAGCTTCATCAGTTAAAGACACATCATATGAATCTGTCTTACATATATAATCAATAAATATCATGTGTCTTTTCTCATGAAAAGAATCATTATACACACTCTCTTTTATACTGATCAGGTGAATATCGTAAATTTTCAGGCCGGTTTCTTCCAATATCTCCCTTTTCAATGCTTCTTCCATTTTTTCTCCCAATTCGATATGGCCTCCGGGAATAATATATTTATCATTCCATTTATGGGCTTTGCAAAGCAGTACCTTATTATCCGGATTAAAAATACTTGCCCCCACAGTAGGTTCGGGATATTTCATCATTTTACTCTTCAATTTTTTATTTCAAATTCAGACCTGTCGTTTTGCCATTTGTATGAGTCTTCTCCCTATCAAGACAGAAAAGACAATCCAGGGGACAAGAGAGAGTAATGAGCAAATCAGTCCCAGGGTCCCTGCTGTCGAAGGAATTATCATAAAAATCCCTGCAATCAGGCCCCACGTGGCTGAAGATCTTTTAAAATCCCTTGATTTATACATTGTCATGGAAATCAAAATGAGCGTAATGGCATTAAACACATAATATACATCAAATGCCGTTCCTTTATATCTTGCTATCAAGCCTTGCCCTACCGCCAGCAACTGCTGTTTATACTCCATTGATTCCGTGGAGAAATATTGTTTGCTGATTGATAACATTTCAAATCCAACGGCAGATACATAATAAACTGCAATTCCTGTTAATCCGATTATCGTGGCGATAAGCATATTGGTGAAATTTACTTTCCTTAATGCTGCAAATAATCCAAGGTACACCAGGATTAAAATCCCGTTATTTATATAGTACAAGAGATCAAGGCTCAATAATCCAATGAGCCAATTTTTACGGAACAGTTCAAAAAATCCCATTGTGGTTTCAGGGGGAGGAAAGAGGGTGAATATAACCAGTTGTATTGGTATTATTAAAACGATTACTATAGCTGCGACTCCGCCAACCTTGTACAACTTATTCCAATTTAACTCTTCGTTGGACTTGTATTCTGTTTCTTCCATTTTTGTTATTTTGTTTGTTCCGTTTACAAAGGCCGCTATTTATCCAAAGAATCATATGGTTTCTTATGTCGTCTTATTCTTGCGCGGAACAGTGTAGGCTATATCAGCGGCAATTTTTTCATTCAAACAGCTTAATCGTATAATCCAAAAGCTCGATTCCGCCGGATTTCCCGTGTCCGACTATAATTTTTTTTACTTCTGGATACTTCATCTTTACTTTTCTTACTGTATTCGGCCACTCTTCTACATTTGCTTCCGCAAGATTACCTTTCCCCGCTCCTGCTTCTTTTATTAAACAACCCCCAAACATAATATCTTCCAGGGGGAAATAAGCAATAATGTTATCGCAGGAATGACCTTCTCCCAGAAAATCAACATACACTTCTTCGTTGCCGACTTTCAATTCAAAATGTTCATCAAACCCCTGCTTCGGCATAGTAGAACCATTTTCTTTCAGTACTTGTATCGTTCTGTTGTAGGCGTAAGAAATAATGCCCTGTCTGTGAAACTCCTCCAGGCCTCCCAAGTTGTCGATATGATAATGCGTTGGAATAACCGCTATAATTTTGCATTTCAACGATTGTGTTAACCAGTCAATCAGCTCGCGAGATGTTTCATTGTCTGTCGGTGTATCGAAAACAACAGCTTCATTGTTGTTCACAATAATCATTCCGTTGCACGAAATTTTCTCAAAGTTCCCAAAGTCAAGAAATGAAATATGCTGATATACATGCTCCGAAACCTGATTGATCATCAAAGACGCTGACCTGTATGCCCTGTTCTCCGTTGTTCGATCTATGTTGACATTGCCATGAGCTATAGAGTGAGTTCCATCCGGATTTACAATTATGTTGCCATGAACGGTAGAGTGCGTTCCGTTTGGATTTACAATTACATTGCCATGAACTGTAGAGTGAGTCCCGTCCGGATTTACAATTACGTTGCCATGAACAGTAGAATGCGTTCCGTCCGGATTTACTACAACTGTCTGTCCTACCACATCTGTCACAAATACAATACAACAAATCATCAATAAAATTTTCATATTTCTTCCTCTAGGCCTTGACTTGCTAATTTTGCACTTTTCCAGCACGGTTCGCCAAAACTCCATAAGCTGGTAGGTTATCCTTCCGTATAACGCTGTGTCAGCACTTCTCAAGAGGTCAGCGTAATACTGATGTATTTCATCGTCAGGGATACCTGAGGTATGGTCACAAAACCCGTCGAGCGTCATATTGATTGCTGCAATTACTTTTTTCATAATTTTTTTTGTCAGTCTGTTTTGTGAATCGTCCTACAATGACTAGTAACGGTTGTTAGTGGCTGGTGTTCTTATCATTCATGTATCTTTAAAATAACATTACCTGTTTTTTGCCCCGATTCAACGTATCTGTAAGCATCCACAATTTGGCCTAACGTATAAAATCTGTCTATTACAGGCTTGAATTCACCTTTTTCAACAAGCTCTTTCAAAAATATTATATCTTGCTTGGTGATAGACGGAATTGGAAACAAAAGTCTTTTACCTCCCCAAAGTGGTGTGGTCAATGCAAATAATATATTTTCTGCGTTTTTCCCAAATTCCGTTGAGATGTATATTCCTTTTTCAGTTAATAAAGGTTTGCACTTACCAAATGAACTTTTTCCCACTGCGTCAAAGATGAAAGCAAACTTATCTTCTGTCTTTGTAAAATCCTGTGTCTGATAATCAATGACTGTGTCTGCACCGAGAGATCTCACTAGATCTACGTTTTTTGTATTACAGACAGCAGTTACTATTGCTCCAAAGTGTTTTAATAATTGTACGGCTGCAGAACCGATAGCCCCCGTTGCTCCGTAGACTAGAACTTTTTGTCCGCGTTCTACTTTTGCTGCCCGAATATTTACTAAGGCATAATGAGATCCTTCCGTAATAGCTGCCGCTTCATCAAAACTCATATTCTCCGGCATGTTTATAACCGCATCGTTTTCAGCGATTGTCAGATATTCTCCGTGTCCACCAAAGGTTTTATCATTGAAGCCAAAAACTTTATCTCCATTCCTGAATGCAGTTACATATTTCCCAACTTCTTCAACAACACCCGAAAACTCACAACCTAGTATTTTGTGTTTTGGTCGAAATAGTCCGCTCCAAAATCTTGAAATAAAATATTCAGCACTACGGAATCCCGAATCGGTGCGGTTAACTGTTGACGAATATACCTTAAGCAATATTTCATTGTCCCTCGGTGAAGGCCTGGCGACTTCCGTTAATCTGGCAACTTCCGGTGGGCCGTATTTTGAGTATATAATTGCTTTCATTTTCTATTTGATTTGTTGATTCTTGATCGTCTTGCCCCATACTTACCACCAACATGCCAGATCGCGGAGTGCGTCCTTTTTTATTCTCTCGTGAATGTAAATTGTCCACCGCCTTGTTTTAGGATCATTGTGTTGTCTGTCGGACTGAATTCCAACACAACTCCCGCCCGGTCAAATTTAAATTTATCTTTTTCGGTTGCTTCAAGTGGAAACGCTGATTGTCCTGTTGCTTGTGCTATTAACGTATTTCCGTCTTTTGTAATTGTAATTTTCAAAGCGATTTGCTTGGAAGCATAAACTCCCAGATACCCGTCCAATTCTTCCGGAGTCAAGTTGTAAGTTGTGAATACCGGAATTTCGTATGGCTTGTCGTAAACCGCACTTAAAACCGCAATAGAAATGTCATTGTTATTGAAGTTTGTTCCGTTTGAAGTTAAAGCGTACGAAATCTTGTCGTCGGTAAAATGCGAGTAGACCGAACTGAACCCATCAATTCCGCCTGTGTGTCCGAAGCCAATACTTTCGTAGAAAGGAATTGGAAACAAACCAATTCCGTAACCGTCTTTTATGGTTTTCATTATTTCAAGACTTTCAGATTTCAAAAGTCTTCCGCCAAATAAAGCGTCTGCAAATTTTGTCAAGTCGCTTGGTGTAGAAATAATAGCGCCTGCACCCAACGGAATGGTATAATCTGTTTCATTTTCCACTTTCCAGGTTCCTGCGAAACTGTATGATTTACATTCGTTGTTGTTAGGATTGATTTTACCAAAAACATACGTGTTTGTCAAATTTATTGGCTTAACAATGTATTCTTGCAATAAGTCTGCATACGATTTTGCAAAAGTCGCTTCAAGAATGTAAGATAAGAGAACAAAATTTGAATTGCTGTATGCTGCTTTACTGTCTGGTTTGAAGTCGCTACCGCCTTTTGAAATGATTTCCACCATTTCTTTTTCTGTCTTTGGTTGTGTGTTCCAGGTCAAGTAATCTTTGTCGTTTGTGAAATTGTGTATTCCGCTTCTATGACCTAGCAAATGCTTTACGGTAATTTCATCTGCGTTTATGATTGTTGGAAACCATTTGTCAATAGTTTGGTTCAGGCATACCTTTTTTTCTTCAACCGCTTTTAAAACCAAAACGGCTGTGAACGATTTAGAAATGGAGCCAATCCTGTATTTAGAATTTTCAGTTGCTTTTGTGTTGTTTTCAACGTCTGCGAGACCAACGGTTTTTGAATAAATTATTTCTCCGTTTTTTGAAACGGCGACGCTTCCCATAAACTTATTGTTTTGTTCAAGTGCGTTGAAATAGTTATCTAATTTAGTTTTGTCAAAACCGGTTTGAGCAATTCCTATTTGACCTAATGTCAGAACTAGAGCTGTTGTTAAGATTGTTTTTGTCATTTTTGTCTTGTTAATGTTGTCGTTTACGGGTCGCCTTTGAATAACGTTTAGTGTATGGATAGTAACTGATTAAGGATTTTATTTCTGTCAAGTTTCAAGCTCTGTCGTTAATCCTTCATGCGCTAACTCTAGCGTCTCTATTGTAACTTCATTTGCATCCGATTTTAAATCCGGACTTGAAATTTTAGTAGGCCAAGCATTTGTCAACCTCCAAGTCATAATAAGTTTTCCACCTTCATCCAACAACTGGATTGTTACTTTTTCTCTTTTAATGGTATTCATTTTAATAGCATCATACCAATTAAAGAAATTATTGTCTTTCTCTAAAACACCTTTCTTAAGAATAATGTTTCCTCCTTTAGTTAATCCAGGCATTTTAATCGTTGAGAATTGTTTGCCATCTCCATGTCTGTATTCCATGGGTTGTGTTTCTGTTCCTAATCCGGAAATTTCTTGAAACGATATTGTCTTGTCTTGTGAACCGAATTTAACTGTAAAGTAAAACTTGGGTAATGGCCATACATTATTATCTTGAGTTTCTCCTGTCATAATATTATAGATTTGATTTTTTTATTATCGTCGTTTTAAAATCATATCCTTCAATCTCGTATTTTTTTAAGTCATACTGTTTATTGTCAAGATATTTCTCAATAAACGGTAAATCCGGTGCATAGTGAAAGCTGCCACCGATTTTCAATGAGTTCAGAATATTCATATAAGTTTTGGCATATTCGATATAGTTGCCGTCTTCTCTCAAATTATGATGATTAAAATGATTGGAAAATCCCAGGTTACTGACTACGGTTCCCCATTTGTCTGTTCCGTAATCGTATTCCAGCCAATCTGATGTTATTAAATTTGAGGTTGAAAACTTAAATCTGTCAATTCCATAAGCTTCAATTTTTTGATTTCTAAAATAATCTACCAGATATCCATTAATTCCACAACCTATATCCAAAACCGGTTGTAATAAATGTTTAATATCAACTTGTAAAATTTTAAGTTGCAATTTAGGGGTATATTCAGAGCAAACAACTGGACTTATTTTCTCGTTGTCATCTTTATATAATTTTTCTGCGAAAGGATTATTTTCTTTAAGCCAGAATTTTAGCTTTTCGTAATGTTCTTTTGAAATGTTGTCAATTGAATATGCTCTTGTCTGAAGGGCTTCAAATAAATTAGAATATATTTGTCTTAAGTTGTTTATAGCTTTTAAGTCAAACGAATAGTATTGATTTACTCTGCAAAACTCTTCGATGGCTTTATCTTTTGCATAATCAATTAAATACTCTTTAGAATGAGGGGTTAGTTTGTCAATATTCGAAATAGCTTTTACTGTTTCATTGGCAAATTGAAATATCTCCAGATTATCAAGAAAAATGTTTTTACCTTGATTAAATCCTATTTGTTTATCAATATTTTCGGTAAATCTGTCTGTTGGCATTGGTTTTTTTGTATATGGCATAACGGTTCGGGGCTTTGTGTTCGGGTGGGTTGGCGGGATGAAGTCCAGCGGACACGAGACGAACGCTGGTGCGGATTGCAAAGCTACAAGTTTACACGTTCCGCCCGCCTGACGTAAAGCCCAATGTTAGCGGTTCGTTGTTTTCTTATTTCAATTTTTTCATTGTGGTGCTTGCAAGTAACGATTTCATTTGTGTAATAGCGACCTTGTTGAGTTGTAGAAGTCTTTCGCTTTGCGGTAGCCCCTGTCGAATCAACAATGCGTTCACGCTTTCCATATTGCTCAACACAACAAGTTGTTCCAATGTGGCGTAATCCCGTATATTTCCTGTTTTGTCGGGATTGCTGTCTCGCCACTCTTTTGCCGTAACTCCAAAAAGGGCAACATTCAGCAAATCGGCTTCGTTGGCATAAACAAAACTTGCTTGCTGTTTGGTAATTTCTTGCGGAATAAGATTTTCTTTGATTGCATCCGTGTGAATTTGGTAGTTTATTTTGGCAAGGGTGCGTTGCAGGTTCCACTCTAATTTCAGTCGGTTGTTTTCTTCGTCCTTGAGACGTTGAAATTCATTAACCAAGTAGATTTGAAATTCGGGGCTTAACCACATTGCAAAGTGAAATGCAATATCTTTATGTGCATACGTTCCGCCGTATCTTCCTGCTTTTACGAGCATTCCTATGGCTTTCGTCCTGTCAATCCATTGACCAACTGACATTATAAATCTGTTCGTACCCGCTTCTTGCCCAATTACCCCGAATTCGGGGTAATTAAAATCGGGATTATTTACTCTCTCCCAAACGCCGAGATATTCTATCGTGTTTTTGTTGGTTATCCATTTGCCTATCAGTCCGCTACCCTCCCTAAAAGAAACGGTCATATCCGTAAGGCTGATATAATCGGTATTCTGCTGACTGATAACCGTTATTTCGGATTCTTTTACTTGTAATATTCTTCCTTTTGCCATAAAACTCTCAGAATAAATAAAGCACAAACTTACAAAA
>CALFXE010000289.1 GCA_937927845.1 uncultured Paludibacter sp. | reverse complement strand
AATTGGGGCAGGGATAGCCACAATGAGCAGTGGTTTTACGGTTATACACAGTATATGGTTTCTGTTTGCAATTCTTCCTTGAAAATCGACTTGCCAATTTATCTCAGAACCGTTCAAGCCTCACGGTTTGACGGTGTTACAGGTATTGTTGCTTTGTCTGAAATTAAAGAATTATATCCTGATTTTAAGCCTAATTCTTTTGTTGCCGATACTGCTCACGATCATTATCCTACCTATGAATTACTTAACTTTTGGAATATCAATCCCATTATTCCTATGTTTAAAAAGAATCATTCTAATGCTTTAAACCAACAATTTTCTTTCGATGATAATGGAATTCCTATTTGCAAATCCGCAAGAAAGTTATATTTTTGGGGTACTATGAAAAAAGATTATCGCTTAAAATGGCGTTGTCCCAATAAGTGTTTAAAAAATGAACCAATTTGTAAATTTGATGCTATTTGCAATACTTCAAATTTATGGGCTTACTTATTATACAAAGCCTTCTTGGGATTTTAGATTGTTCACTCCTATCTCCAGAAACACCTCTGCTTGGCATAAACTTTACAACAAACGCACTGCTTCTGAACGGGTTAACAACAAGCTTCTAAACGATTTTGGCTTGGAAAATTCAAGAGTGAGGGGCAAAAAAAGAATTTCCTTTTGGGCTTTAATTCATGGCTTTTCTATTCATTTTAATGCGTGGGTGAAATGTCTTCCAAGCTTACTTGATAATTTTCATAAAACCATAAACGACCTGCTCGCAGCATAGTTTTTTATCTTTTTTTTAGTTGACCTTTGGTCCGCTTTGTTTTCTATACTCTTTTTTCCGTTTTTCCATTCGTTTTGTTTTTTTCTTTTTCTCTTTTACTTTCCGTACTCATATATTTTATCACATGTTGTGCATTTTGTCAATTATCGAACACACTCTAGTAAAATAACTTTAACAAAAATAAAAGTAGGGGCTATAGATTTTTACTATTTTAATAGTTGCAGTGTAAAACACGCAATAGTTGAATTGTTCAATGAGTCTTGAGTCTCCGCTAGTATTAAGCCCTTATAGGGTTAGGGCAAGCCACCCGTTTTATGTAAGGTTTAGCTTAATAGGATGAAAAATAAGCTTGCTACATGGTAATATTATTTCACATTTAAATTTCAATGTAATCTTATAAAGAATTCAATGTGAAATAGTATTACCTGCTTTTTATTCATAGTAAAAATAAAATTACGATATAAAAAAGTAGAATTGTATAGTTGAATTTAATTTATATTAATGCTATAATGTAATTGTTAATAAATATATTGCGAAGGTGGGCATTTTTGATGGTAAACGTTAGACAAAGGGGTGAGCTCAAGGGTAGAGCAGTTCTTATAGCAAAGATAAAGAGGTATAAATTTTTATATTTACTGTTGCTGCCAGCTGTTGTATATGTATTTATATTTAATTATATAACCATAGGTGGCGTTATAATAGCTTTTCAGAATTATGATATTGTAGGCGGTATATTCAGTAGTCCATTTGTGGGGCTGAAAAACTTCGCTCTGGTGTTTTCTAATCCGAAAATGCTTCATGCAATTAAAAATACGCTTATTTATAGTAGTGTAGGCTTATTTTTAGGAACTCCGTTTCCAATTATATTGGCATTGCTACTCAACGAATTGAAACAGCAAACATTTAAAAAGGTAGTGCAGACAATTAGCTATTTGCCATATTTTTTATCATGGATTTCAGTTGTGGGTATGCTTTCTACATTTTTCGCTGCATATGGAACATATAACGATATCTTAGCAAATATTTTGGGAGATAGCTATGAACGGGTAAATATTCTGATGAATCCAGATTGGTTTCTTCCAGTGCTTTTTTGGTCAGGAACATGGAAAACAATTGGGTGGAGCTCAATTGTATATCTTGCCGCTATTGTTGGTATCGATCAATCCATGTATGAGGCGGCGACGATAGATGGCTGCAGCAAATTCAAACAGGTGTTTTACATAACAATTCCGTCTATCATGCCTACGATAATCATTCTGTTTATATTGGCAACAGGCGGATTGGTAAACTCGAATTTCGAGCAGGTATTCGGATTTCAAAATCTTTATACACAAGAGGCAACCGAAACGATTAATACTCTTATTTTTAGAATGGGGATTCAAAACGGACAGTATTCACTGTCTACGGCATTCGGCCTGACGCAGAACTTTGTGTCATTCATTATAGTATATTTTTCAAATGTGCTTATTAAAAAACTTTCTGGAACAGGAATATGGTAGAAAGTATGAAAAAAGGAGATAGCAAAAACGATGAGAATGACAATGAGTGAAAAAATATTTCGAGTTTTTAATGTTATATTTATCATGTTAATTAGTATAACAATGCTGTATCCGTACATCAATCAGATTGCAATATCTTTAAACGATGGTATGGACACAATTCTGGGGGGGATAACAATATTCCCAAGAAAATTCACATGGCTGAATTACACAGCAATTTTTGCAGGGGATAGTGTACCAAGAGCGTTTTTCCTTACGGCATTTATCACAATTGCTCATATGATTATATCCCTGATAGTAACTATGGCTGCGGCATATGCTATGTCTAAAAATGATCTGCCATTTAAAAATGAGATTACGTGGTTTTTGATTATACCGATGTATATAGCCGGAGGTGTTATACCTACGTTTATACTTTACAGGTATTTAGGATTTTTAAATAATGTTCTTGTATACATTGTACCTGGAATGTTTTCGTTTTATAATATGATAATCATTCGAACGTTTATAAAAGGGTTGCCGGAGAGTCTTGAAGAATCAGCAATGCTTGACGGAGCAAACGAAGCTGTTGTATTGTTTAGGATTGTACTTCCTCTGAGTATGCCTGTAATTGCGACAGTCGCTTTATGGTTAATGGTGGGTTCATGGCACAGTTGGATGCCAACATTATACTATGTAAATGAAAAAAGTCTGTTTACACTGCAATATGTAGTAATGCAGCTTATAAAGCAAAGTGACGTACTGCAGAAGCTGGCAGCCGAAACGGCGCTTACGGGTGGCGAAACGACAAGAGCGGCGCAGCCGACTTCGGAATCGATTAAAGCTGCCGCTATCATTTTCTCAACGATACCTATTGTGCTTACATATCCATTTTTACAAAAATATTTTGTAAAAGGCGTAACAATAGGAGCGGTAAAGGATTAAATCATTAAAAGAAAGGGAGATTGGATAAAATGGAAAAAACAGGAAAAGTTGTTGCTTTGTTGTTAGCATTTATTATGGCGAGCGTATCATTCAGCGGCTGTGTGAAAAAACAGGCAGGCCAGGTAGAAAAAGTTGCTACGCTGGCGGAGGGGGAGGTATATACTCCGCAGAAGGATATGGAAGTATCAGTTTGGGTAACGCAAGGGTCGGATTATGTTGCACCAGTACAGTTAGAAAAGGACGTAGTGAGAAATTGGCTTGAAAATAAAACAAAGGTTAAAGTTAAAAATGCGTATGGTAATGGCGGTGGACAATGGGAGGCTGTGCTTGCTCGTTTGATAGCTGGTAATAACTTTCCAGAGATCGTTTCTTGTGGCGGTGGTCAAGGTCCTACACATTTTAATCGTTTAAAGCAAGCAAATCAAATATGGGAGCTTACTCCAGAGATGCTTCAAACCTATGCACCGGATGTCTGGAAAAAGGTACCGCAATCTATGTGGGAAAGAATCAAAGTAGATGGAAAGATTTACGGAATTCCATATCTTTTTGGTGCAAGCAAGAAGATTGACCCGAATATTACAGAAGGCGAGCTAGAAGTATGGGGAGATCAAAAAACAACTGTAGGGACATCGCTTTGGATAAGAGATGATATAGCGAAAACACTTTATCCTAACAGTATGGATTATAATGAGTGCATAAATCTCCTTAATAAAAAGAATGCGCCTATAGGCGATGAACTTATGGATATTCCAATTAATACGACAGATGATCTTGTCAATCTTATGAAAAAGATAAAGGATCTGAATCTTAAAGTTGGCAATAAGCCTGTTTATGCTTTTGGCTATGCCGGAGCAGACTGCTGGGTGCCTTTTGCAAAGCTCGGACCGGAAATGATAGGTTATGGTGGGCACAATTATACTTCTTCATGGAATCCAAAGACAAAGGAAGTGCGACTTCCTCTTGTGGAAAGCGCAGTAAAGGATGCAGGTCTGATTCAAAACAGGCTAATAAGGGAAAATGTAATCGATCCAGAGAGTTTGGTTCATACAGACGCACAATGCAAAGAAAAAATATTAAACGGTCAGTATGCAATTGCGGTTTTGTCCGCTATTATGCATCCGCCGTCTGTAAACGATACTTTGGCTGCAAATGGCAAGACATTTAGATATCGTCCTTTGTATACGAATGTTAAGCCACGTGAAGGTTACGAGCTTACAAGAACAATGGATAATTGGGGAGCATCTTTAGGTATATTAAAGAAGGTTTCTGCAGAAGATTTGCCACAGATATTGAATTGGATCAACACACAGTTCACGGATGAATACGAGGAAATTCGATACTGGGGGCCAAAGGAAGACAGTTTGTATACGG
>CALFXE010000288.1 GCA_937927845.1 uncultured Paludibacter sp. | reverse complement strand
TCAAGAGGGGTCAATATCACCGGAATGAGGGGTCAATATCACCGGAATATCCACTCATCTCCCGAAGGGCTTCTTCTCCTCCTTCCGAAAATAAGTCCTTGTAACGATAAAATGTATCCCTGCTATATCCTAAATACTTGCAGGCTAATGATACATTGCCTAATTCTTCGGCTAAGTTCAATAAACCTAACCTACTTTTGATTACTTTTGTTTCTACATTCATTTCTGACAGTTTTAAAGGGTTAAACTTGATTTTGTTTTTTGCATTACAAATTTAATTTGTTTGCCCTTTAACTGTCAGATTAAATCGAAACTAATTCATATCAATTTATCCTTAATGGCAACTATTAGTTCAATTTTTCAAATTCTATTGGTTCATTGTAAAAAGTTTTAATGAAGTTCTGAAGTGTAGATTTTTCTTCTGTGCCTAATGAAAGAATATCAGCGGCTCCTATATGGATAGTTTTACCAATCACATAATTTATAAAATCTTTTGAGTTTTGGTCGATATTGTTTCGTGAAATATCAGGGATAAATTTTCGTGAACTTATGTTTGCAACTATGGTATTTATTTCAAATATTGAGGCTGATATAGGAATTCTAAATCTAAAATCCTTTATCAAAACGCTACGCATAAATAATTCTTTTCTTTTGTCCGGCTTTCTCCAATAGTAAAAATCCGAATCTCTATCCGTCTTGTCAAAAGGTAGATATAAATTGTTTTTTAGTCCTTCAAATAGCGTTATTGTTTTTACAAATGATTTTGTCTTACAAGAATTGCTATGCCCTATTTCCACCAAATCACCAAAGCTCAATTTATCAAAGATATAACTGCGTTCTTCGATAGTTTCGTTAGATAAAGAACCTTGATAGTCTTTGGGAACAATTACCGAAATCCAAGTAAGTTCTCTATCCATCTTGCTTATTACTTCATCAACATCATTATCCGTAAATTTCATCCCATTTATGTAATCATTTTCACAATAAGATTCAACCAACGGTATTGAAAGATATTTTATTTCTTTTCCGTTTATATAATCATCTATTTTTAACGTTTCAAAATCTTCAACTTTTATAAAGCCATCTTCATCGTCATATTTATATACTGGTTCTTCAAATCCAACTTCTGAAATATTTCTAATGAAATTACTTCTATTCTTTATCAAAGCATAGCCTTCAATGTCTTTCAAATAATCTTGAAAATCAATCTTCATCAAACCTTTTTCAAGAGGAGACGTTAGAATAATGGGATTTACTATTTTTTCAATTTTCTTCTCTGACTTATTTATCAGTTCAAACTCTATTCCATCTGTGAGAAAGTATTGGCACAAAAATTCATTAACTTTTTGAGGGCTATTTTCAAATACTTCGATAAAATTTGAATAGTTCAAAATTACTTCTGTTCCTTCAAAAACTACATCTTCTGTTTCTGTCAGAGAAGTCCATTCATTCCCTTTTTCAAGTTCAATCAAATATTTATTTTTCGACATATAATGCCTTGTCATGACTTTTACTTCATCAGAAAGCATAAAACAAGAAAGAAATCCTATCCCAAAATTCCCAATGGGTTTATAAGAATAATCTTTGAGTAAAAAGTTCGTAGAATTATAATATGAGACCCCAATATTCAAAAAATGCTTTTTGATAATATCCATTGACATTCCAGTCCCATTGTCTTTTATTATAGCTATGTTCTTTTCTTTATCTAAAATTACCTTTATTTTAGGTTGATAGGTGTCTTGTCCAAATTCATGTGCTATATTTTCTGTTTCCTGTCTTATCCGGCACGAATCAATAGAATTTTGAATGAGTTCTCTTAGTCCCAATGATCTATGCCCATATATTTTCTCCCCCATAAGAAGTGAACTGATGGCTTTAAACTCTAAAGTCATTTTATAATCAGAAAATGTATAGCCCTCTGTTTGAATATTAATTTCGGGAGTGGTTTCATAGACTAAACTATATTGAGCAGGCATACCATTAACCAAAGTAGTAGCTTTAACTAATTCATCTTGCACCCAATTTATATAAGTCAATATTTTTCTATGTATGCTTGCGTTATTTGCTTTTCCATGAAATACAATTTTCTTCTGCTTCGTCTTTTCATTGATAATAATTTTTTCATTATTGGAAATAACGAAGTGTTGTTTCCATTCTTCATCACTTATTCCTATTGGAGCAATGAGTTTGTATAAACTATAGGGAGTTCTATTGCTGTCAATGTCAAGAATATCTGCTAAACGAAGGATAACTGCAATAAACTGAGGGTTAAAAGAATAATCTCCTCTTACCTCATGTGTTCTCAAATTATTTTTAATCCAATCATAATCATCAATGGTATGACTTTCACAGATTAAAGCAAGTTCTCTTGTAAAATCTAATGTCGGAAGCTTTGGAATAATTAGTTTGTCTTTCAGATTTTCGCAAATATACCTGCCAGATAAAGAAGCATGAATTCGCCTTATGTACTCTCCCATTGCTTTTGCCTCATCGCCTGCCATGATTTTTTTCATTGCAGAAAACTTTACTTCGCAAAATGAAAAAGAATCAGTTTTAATTGAGTTTAAATCTTCTTCACTTACAGCCATACCAATATCATGAAGCAATGCTGCATAAATTAAAATAGTTATTTCAAGTTCGCTTAGTTTCGTATAATCACTAACTAACTTACTCATATACTCCATTACTCTAAAAGAATGGCCTGTATTATGGAGTGTATAATTGGGGAATACATGTTGTACCCTACTGTTCAGTATATCTTTAACCTGTTCGTAAACTTCTTGAATTTTTGGCAAAAAGGGGCTGTCGACGCTTTTAAGGTATTTTATCAACGTCAAATCATCCAGCTTGTAATCTGTATCAATATTCATTTGTATATTCATTAAAATATTACTTCAATATGCCTGTTTTAAAAGAAATTAAGTGCAAAGATAACCGTTTCTTATTTGTTTTTGATTAATATGTTTACTAAACGTTCTCCTCTGTCTGTACTATGTCCATCCGCCTGAGAGAATTGGTATATACTTTCACTTTAGGAAGTAAAACTTCTGACTCCAAGTAATACCAATCCATTTCTATGGAAGGTATTGTCAGTGGATAACTAAGTGTCGTAACAGATAAAGATTCATAAAGTATATTTAATGCAGCATTATTGGTTCCCAAGAAATTGTCTAAGTCCTGAGAGGTCATACTATCTCCTTGCCAAATCGAAAATATACCATCGTTAGTTTTAAATCTGCCTTCTTCGATTATATTAGTGAGTTCATTTACGTGTCGGACGGGATATTTTTGAGTGTTCCCTGAAAATAATTTATTACTTAATATTATAGAATACGACACGTTGGCAATATGACCTAACGAAACCCCTAATTTAGTTTCAATAGTCATTTTGAGACTTCCAGATTCATATTCATTTTTGATTTTATCTAATTGTAATTCTGCTTTCTGGATGTAGTCAAATGTTGTTCTCATATCGTACACATTTATCGGATGAAGGGTATGCTTACATTCAAATATGTACAAAGTATTATCGACAACAGCTAAAACATCGACATCTCCATTTGAAAACTCCACATTTTTCAAACATAGAATTCCAATCCTGCTGAATGAGTTGTATAAATTTTCTGAAAGAGGTTCTAGACCACCATTAATTAAAAGTCCTTGATTTTTATGCTCTGATGCATATAAATTGCGTATGGCATTTGATGTGCTAAATATGTTTAACGGAATCAAAAATAGACCGTCTATGTATAGAAGTGGATTATATTGTAAATCAAAGAGATTCTCGGCTTCCTGTTCCCAACACATTATGTCTAAAAATGTATCCAACTTTTTTAGGC
Source organism: uncultured Paludibacter sp. (assembly GCA_937927845.1). Classification (GTDB taxonomy): domain Bacteria; phylum Bacteroidota; class Bacteroidia; order Bacteroidales; family Paludibacteraceae; genus Paludibacter. Next base: position 10,368 of record CALFXE010000288.1, on the reverse strand, counting down.
TTGTTATCCTACCAAATAAGTCATAAAATTGTTCTTCTTGGTATGCAGGAATTAGTGATTTTACCAAAAGTTCGGTGCTTATAGTATCTTTATTTACATAGAGTTTTTTTCGATAAAGGGATAATAGAAAACTAAACAGCCTCCTGATATTCATAAACTCTTTTATGGTCAAATCATCTCGGATGATAGTGTTCTCCAAATCATCTATTGTCAATAACTGTTGCTTGAAAATAACAGAAAGATACATTAAATCTTCTTGGAAAAGTGCATTCGGCTTGAAAACACGTTCGGTAAGAATATCAATAATATGTTCTGGAAATTCAAGGACGTATCGTCCATAACCAAAATCTTCTTTATAATAGAATTTAATATCTTCTCCAATTCCATCGTGAATCGCATCAATCAAGCTTTCCATTGATGGAGCACTATCTATTATGTCTATATGTAGAGCTTCGTCAACATAGCTGCCAATTTGAAGTTCCGAACGGATATATCCTAATCTGATTGATTTATCAAAATCTTCTGATGGGGGTGTAATTTTTAGTTTTTCCCCATTAGAAAGACATGTGTAATCAAATGACTCAATCAAAATTTCTATTTCTTTTAATTCAATCATAGAGCAGACTGGCAGAATGATTCTACTTATTTCGCCAGACGTAATATATTCGCCAGCAACAAAAACTGTGTCCTGAGCTTTTATCTCTTGACGGGAACTTATAAAGAAAATGAGATATGAAACCGCCTCTGCAATTTCCTCCTTTGTCCTTGATTTTATACTTAGCTTATCTGACGGATCTTCTGGAACATGATTAGTCAAAAACAGAAAGTCAGAGAAAGCCAATAATGTTTTAATGAGCGATTGTTTTTTATGGTTTTTTGAAAATCTTTTTATTTCCTCTATTATTAACCGATGTATTGCCGCAAATGAACTTGACAACCCTATCAAATTAACTATGGATTGCAGATATTTTATCTCTTTATCATCTAAAAAATTTAATTCCCCATCAAGTACAAGCAACTCATTGGAAAGATCGCCTATTATGCACTTCTTTTGATTATATTTTGAATATCTAAACAGACCTTTTTTGCGTATGGTGGAAAAGGTTTTGCGATAATCAATTTTTATTCCCAGCAATATAGCGTTTAATGCAGCACAATAAATACCTGCATCAACGGATTGTTCTATTAACGCCATCAAATCTTTGATATCCCTGTTGGTAATTTTCCCTAAAGAGCCTTTTGAGAACTCACTTAACAATACCTTTGGTGCAATTTTCCTCAGATTAAGACCTCTGTAATTCATGGTATTTTATTTGTTGAACTATGCATTATAATCTACCAAACTATCTCATCTCCCGAAAATGTAGATGTTGTTTTTAGTACTTCAATTTTAGGATACTTGGTAAAATCCTTGTCAAACCTCACTTTGACATGAGCAACTTCATTAAGTTGAAAATATGAGTTGTCAAATAGCGAAGGCTTAATAGCATAATTGAAGCCCTTGTACATGTACCCTACACTCGGATAAATAACTCCATCTATTTTTTCTGATTTGAGCAACGTTTTTGAATGAATGGCGCTTATGATATAATCCTTTTCACACGCAATATCATCCTTTGCGTATTGGTCTGCGATAAATCGTGTTTTTAGCGAATAGGTTCTATAGTATTTTCTCTTAAAATCTTTTCTTCTTTTAGCGTTTGTAGCTTTACAGAACTCTATCAAATCGGTACCTACTGACTGCGCTTTCTGAGAGTTGCAAATAATTTGCACAGCAACTCCTTTCACGATTTTCCATTTACTTACTGTTAAATAAAATTCTCTGTCGGAAGAATTACGCAACTTATCTCTGCATGCTTCAATGACAGATATATCTAAATCGCAAGTATAATAAGCAATCCCTTGTCCCTTCATATTGGCTCTTGATATATAGGAAGGACTGGGATTATACTTTATCCTATTGATGCTATTGAAGGGAGATGTATTGTCATTAATTATCGCTCTGAAAATGCAATTACTGTCTGTAACCTCAACATCATGCAGGTCATAAGGCATTTTTTTTAATCCAGATGCTTTTATTATTGTCTTTTCTTTATAACTGCCAAAAGACAATCTATTTAACAACTTGAATCTTTTTGCCAAGTGCCTATTTGAATTTGGCTGCTTTGCCAATCCTTTTATATTTTTCACCATATAGAAATTTAGTTTTTATCTCTTGTGTTTGAGAACCATTCATCCCAAAACTTTAATATTGATTTTTGACCATGCGCATTCCATGCAAAATATTTTCTTGTTCGTTGAACATGAAATTCTTTATCGAGGTCTTCATTTAACGGATTTTTTTTCTTGAATAATTGAACAAACCAAACAACCTCATAGCCTGATTCTGTTAATGTTTTCTCTAATACATTCGCATCAACAAGAACAATTTCTTGATTATCCTTAAATGAACCATCTGATATTTTATGAATAAATGAAAGAGTGTCTCCATTTGAATCCTTTAATTCCATATTTTCAAGATCATAACATCTAATCAACTCTCTTATTTTTTTTGATGGTATAGTGTGAAAACTTTCACCATATATTCCATTCCGAGTTAATTCCGTAATAGTATATATTAACTCTTTTTCATTATCTGAAGAATTATCATAAAAAAAATCTGTTGCATTGTTCTCTTCAATCCAATTCATCCAAACTATATCTGTTGGATTACAATATATGTCTGTATCGGGAGAACTATGTAAGCTATCCATGTGGATTGTGAAGTGCAATGAATCAGGGCTACTCTCAATAGTTTTTTGAAGAATTGGTAAATCTTCTTTGTGAATTAAACAAGCAGTTATAGATAAGTGAGAAGAGCAAAACTGATTAGAATCATGTAGGCTTGTGTAATTATGGATGGCCGTCCATTTTCTATTGGGTTCGGGTAAATGAAAATCAGAAGATTCAAAACTAATCCATTTTTCCAAATCAAATGCAGGTTCTTCATCTACCCATTTCTTAATGCTTTCTTTTATATCAATTCCTGTTTCTAATTCTTTCGACAGGACTTCTTTGACAACCCAATCGTTTGCTCTCTCTGGATTTTCAATGGCTGCATCAATATCAATTAGTGATTCCGCTGGGTTGGGAATATCTGTTAACTGAGAATAATCTTTTACAAATGATCTTTCGTTTGACCAACTTTTCTTTGGAATATAATCGGATAAATATCCTTGTATATAGTGAACCGCAAGCCAAGTATATTTCTCTTCATAAGTAAAAACCTTACTCTTACCTCCATGAGTCGCCTCCGTATGCCCATTTCCTTCGGTTCTTGTAAAACCAAGACTTTTTATATATCCTATGCCAGCAGACATTGCCCAATTAAAAGCAAAAATACCTTTGTCGTTATATGTTCGCCTATAAACGTCTAATAGTTTTTTTGCTTCTGAGCAATCATTGTCTTTCAATTTTTCACCAAAAGACGATGGTAGTTCTAAAAAATCATCATATGCTTTTCCTATTACGTACCAAGCTAAATCGTGAACAATCGGATAGCATTCATCACCGGATTGAAAAACCAACTCATTTTCATAAGGCATTAGCGAGATTGTTTCCATTGGCTTAGGTCGGCATAATTCCACTTCGTCTTTTGTAATCGCGCCAACTTGAAATGCTCTTTCTGCACATGCCCGAAACCCTTGTCTGACTATTAGATTACGGTGTTGCTCAAGTTTTGTGAATATATTTTTGATAGCCCAAGATGCAATATCTTCCAATGCCTTTTTATCTTTTATCTTACTTGCAAAACCCAAAGCTATTGAGGCTAAGTCTTCTTGGATTTGTGGATCATTGCAATTAAAAATCTTTTGTAACAATAAATGAAATTCAGAGGTGTTTTCTATTGCCCATCTGGTTAGTTCAATTCTTAATTTGTCCCGTAGTTCTTGATCTATTGTTGAAAGTCCCCAAGCAAATACTAAAGGCATTTCATTATGAAGGAATGAATCTAATAATACTGGCATTATTCCCATCTTCTTTAAAAAGATAGTATTTTGGTAGTGCGGTATGCCTAATCTGTTTTTTTCATAGTTATCTAATCCAGACCAAAGTTTATCTCTTTCAAAAACGGATGGAATATTTGATAGTATTGTATGCAAATATTCCGCTCCAAAAGCTGAATCTGCGAAATAACTGGAAGGTATAATTAAGTGTTCGAGAACACAGGAAAGATTATCGTATCCCGAATGAAAAAGTTCATCAATTTTTGTTTTATATTTTAATGCCAACTCTTTAGGAGCATAACATATAGCGGTTAGTTGTAATTCCTTAATGTCCCATTCATTGAATCCTTCGGTTAGGAAATCCTTTTCGCCGATTAATTGCCCTGTTTCAAGAAAGAGGTTATTTATGATATTTTGGATAATCTTTCGATTTGGAGAGATTTCCAAAGCCGCAAAGTCTTTGGGTGCAAATTCCAGCGGCCGTAACATTGCCTTATGCAAAAACGACGGTATCTTGTTTAAAGTACCTCTTCGTATATCATGGTATATTCCCTCTGAGATAATATGCTCAATCAATGATTGATATGTAATGGCATAATAAAACTCTTTCTTTTTTAAAATCCCATTTTCGTTAATTCTCTCTATTCGAATTAGGAATGCATTGTTCGCCAAGTAGTCAATTAAATAATCAATATCAGATGGATTCAAATATTCAGCAGTCGAAGTTATTAGCTGTGCAAGTTGATGATGTTCAATTTCATGATTAGAGTAAAAATAATTTGCAATTACCCCCAAAGAGTCTAAAATGGGATTTCGTGTTTTACTAAATTTATTCTGCAATAATGATGTGAACTCCCTATTTATTCTTTCAATTTTTAAGTTGATTAACTCTCTGGTTGCTGTAATAACTTTATCTGTTTCTAAAATATTTCGACCTTTGTACTCTTCACAAAACAGTCGAAGTGCAAACAGGCTATCAATGCCTCTGATTAGGGAATATGATGGTATTTGAATATCGTAGTGTTCTTTGCTGAAATATTTTGGAGCGACCTCCATTATCTCCACATCGCCTTCCCTTGGCAAAAAAACATCTTCATAAATTCCATATTTTGGAGTTTCTGAATTGTCATAAAAATATCTCCTTGCACTAAAGATAAACCGTACTCTCGGATAATTAACCACAAGTTGTTCGCATTCTCTGATACGAGCATACCATACTTTTTCATTTTCAATATCCTCTTCAAGTCCGTCAATACAAATCAAAACTTTTGTACATTCCTTTGTTGGTTCTTTGCCAGCTATCTCTACGGTTGCCTCTTGAACATCATTTCTAATCGCCAAAGTTTCAAGTGCAGATAAGATTTCATCCATTCTCCAATCGGTTAGTTGAAGTGCATTAGAGAGAATTGAAGTCCAGTTTTTATATGGGCTGCCTTTTGCTTGTATAATTATTGCAGGTGATTTTTGCATTAAATGAATCTCCGTACAATTGGCAAGTCCATGTGTTTTACCTGTTCCTGGCTCTCCAATTATTAACCTTATACTTTGTTTGAAACTTAAACCTATGCTTTGACTAAACTGTTGTAAATCGCATTGATGAACTTGTTCTAAGGCTGATATAAGTTTTGGTATGATATTTTTTTGAATATTATTAGGCATTAATTTCTCTAATTCAAGTCGGGCTTCCCATACATTTACTTCTGTTAATAGTGACACATTGTAAAAATCATTCCCATTCTTTATCGCATCTGCACAATGTTTCAGTTCATCGTAAAATGAAATCAAATTGTCTTTTATTTCATGCAGTTTTTCATTGAGAGACAACAAGGCATGATTGGTTGGCAGAAATTCATCTATTAGAATAATACACGTTTTTAAATCCTTTATCGTTTCATCAACCCAATATTGCAGTTCATTACGATACCCAACATTAAAACAGATCTTTTCATACTCTTTGTGGATTATTCCCTGTCCATGCAGTTCTGGAATATACCTTTCATTTAACCAGCCTTTTTTTTGAAGATTAAAAAGTCCCCACAAATAGTCAAGTGATATTAATTCTTTATCGAACCAATATTTATGAACACCCTCATTATCGTGTTGTTGCAATTCGGAAAGAAGTTCATTGTCAAACCACCAAATCAATTCCAAGTCAGGATATTTAGCAAAGACTTCATCTATCAAGTTATTGATTTTATTTTCCTCATGATTTACAGTTGGCTTGTTGCCTCTCCCTATTTTTAAAGAACTGGCATCATGAGGAATACAAATTATATATTTTTTAATTTGAGACCTAAGTTTCTTTGCTGTTAGGATTGAATTTTTGATTTGCCCTATTTCACTATTGTCAAGGCTTTGCCTAAACCATTTTGCTTGAACGGCGATAATATCTCCTGAAATTAATTCTCCGTACGCCTCAATACCTCCATCACCCCCTGCACCATTGATAACTCTGAATTTAATCAAATTATGTCCATAGTTGCGTCTCAGATATCTTTCAAATAACTGATTGCATAAAGTCTCAAATGCATTTTGTGGACTATCTCCATATGTTTTATAATTATTCCAGTTCATATAATCAGATAGGTATTAATTTGTATGTAAAGATACAGTTTTTATTACGTTTTTATTTGATTTTCAACAACATAAACTACCATAAGTGTAAACAGGAATTAAAAGTACAGTGAAAATGGGAAAATCCTGTACAGTGTTTTTGGGAACATTACTTACAGTAATTTCGGGAACAGTAATACAGTAAATTCCGAGCAAAAATAAAGATATTTTCGTTAGCTTGTTTCATTTTCAAAAATTGTTTTTCTGTTTTGCATTCGATAGCTTTTTCCTTTTAGTTGTATCAGCTGGCATTTATACAGGAAACGGTCTAATAGTGCAGTAGCAAGAGTTTCATCATCCAGCGATCTGGCCCACTCTGCAGGCGATTTATTGGTTGTTATAATAAAGGATGTGGTTTCGTAAACCTGATTGATAAACACAAAGAATCGGTTGCCATCTTCACGGTTTACCGGTAATGTCATCACATCATCCATAATTATCAGCTGAGCCTCTGTCAGGCGTTTAAATTCTTTGGCTGCATTTTTAGAGACATCCTTTAAGCGTAAAGTGGACAAAATATCACTGATATTTCTAAAATAGGCCTTGTAACCACGCTGTATGGCATCAAAACCTAAGCCGGCAGACAAATAGGTTTTACCTGTTCCCGAAGGTCCTGTTAGCATTATATTGTAACATTGATCCAGCCAGTTTAATTCACGCAACTGATTGAGCTGGGTTGGATTCAGACCACTGGCAAAAGAGTGGTCGTATTGCTCCAAATCGTGGTTAACAGGCAGTTTGGCTAATTTCATTCGTAGTTGCTGCTGTTTGACTTCGCGCTCTTTGACTTCATATGAAAATAGTTTGAAAACAAATTCATCATAGCTGGGTGAGTTATTCTGTGCATCAAGCAGTAAGTCGGCAATATTGCTGCTTATACCCGACAGTCGCAGTCGTGTGGCATGCTTCTTAATTTGTGGTATGTACTGGCTCATGGCTGCTGATGTTTTGGTTAAAGATTAATTCATATTCGCTGATTCTTGACTTATCCGGTTCTATGTTTGCCAGCAATTGAGTTTGCGTACCTCCCAGTGGTTTAAATGTGGGCTTTTCAGAAGTCTTTTTTACTTTATTGGTGCTTTCTAACAGGGACTTAAAATCGTTGGAGCTAAACAATTCGTTGCGAACACAAAAGTCCAGAGCTTTTTCGGAGGCTGCAATTCCAGAACTTTCTGACATAGCCAATAAAGTACTAAGCTGATCCCGAACATATCTTGGATAGCGTTGATCAATACGCTCTATAAAACAAAGAATGGCTGAACTATGCATAAAAAAGTCCTTTACCCTGGAACGTAACTGATCCAGTTTGATAGAAGTGTCACGGCGATGATGGTTATTGATGACATTGTTTCCAACCCCGGCTGGTATTTGATGCCTTGCAATGGCTTGTCCACCCTGGTCAGAGATAATTAATAGAGAGCCATCCTCTTTGAGATGTACACGAGTGTCATCATTCCTGTAGGTGCCAAAGGGTACAGAGTAACTGTTGCCACGATATTTAACTGTATTGGTTTTTAAAACCCGGTGACCTTCTTCTCTGGTCTGTGGAAATAATGGATACCATGTGATAAGGTAAGGCTGTTCCTTTATCCATTGCTCCTGAGGAATACGTCGGGTTGTGTTATGTACCATTGCATTGCCGGTGCGCTCTAACCAATTCAAAACTTCGGTATTCAACTGATTAACGTCAATAAAGGTACGATGGAACAAAAAATTATTCTTGACATACTTTACCGTATTCTCAACTTTGCCTTTACTCTCAGGATCAGCCGCACGACAGAACACCACCCGGAAGGGACGCGAGGACTGATAATTATTGAAGGTATCCGTCATTACATAATCACCCAGATTCTCACGATGCAAAAACACGCTGTCCCGATCATAAACAATCTCCTGAGGAATACCCTTAAAGTAAGCGAAAGCCTGCTCATGTGCCATGGCAGCACTATCAGATGTAAACGGAGAATCACGAAACAACACAAACTTTTGTCGACTGTAGCAGAGCAACATAATGAAAAAATACACTTTTACCCATTCTCCATTACTGGTGCGTAACTTCTTCTCTCCAAAATCGACCTGCGCCTGTACACCAGGTGCAAGATCAGGTACCGGCGAGTATTGACGCTCACTGGCTGTAATTTTTGGAATGTTAAGCTGCTTACGCAGATGCATTACATAATTGTAACCAGTTTTGGGGTCTACAGTTGGGAACAACGGAAAATGCTCTTTGATACGATCGTGAACAACGGATGAAGGGGCATCTTCAAACTGTTTGAGGTAGCGAATAATAAAATCTTTATAAGGGTCTAACAGACAAGGCTTAGAAAACTTCTTATCCATAAAATTATCAAATTCTTCCTCGCTCATACTGAGCAGCTTCTTTGCTGTGCGGAAGTTAATCTGAAGATAATCGGCAATCCGTTGAATGGAAAAGCCCTCGTTCTTGCGAAGCGAATGAATCTGGTGATACATAATAATAAGTCCTTTCTTTTTTGCGTCCATGGCTGTGACCTTTTAAGTTTTGACTGCCAAGATACGCAGGTTAATAAAATTATTACAACTTATTACTGTACTTTTGTTCCCATTTTTACTGTATGATTGTTCCCGTTTTTACTGCAGTGGGATTCCCGTTTTCACTGTACTTTTAATTCCTGTTTACACTCGGAACAACAACCTGAATAAACCGCCTGTTTTCATTGTAATTTGTTTTGTGGGCGGGTTTCCCCGCCCGGTAAGTAATCAGCAAACACGGAATACAAAACCATCTTCAAACCAATAATCCGTCATAAAGAGGTCACGGGCAAACTTTTCATAATCGAAGTATGTTTTTGCGAACTCCGGTAGGTCGTATAACTCTTCTATAATTTCATAGGCAAAATCTTCTTCATCTTTATATTGCCCGTTATAATCATCCCTAAAGGAAGAAATAAAGTCGTTTGCATCTTCGGTTGAAAGGTCGTGCGAACCGTGATTACACCACACCATAAACGCTTCTTGTTCGTCTTCGCTTAAATCGTCCATTGCATCCCGGATGTCGAAAAAATTGTCTGATAACCAACTTTCGCCGATTAAATTTTCCGGTATATTTTCCCAGTCCTGAAACATATATTCCGGGTCTACTTCGTCTGCATGTAATTCCTTACAAGCTTCGTAAAACTCGTCTTTGTCCGAAAAGTCGGAAAGGTCAAACCACTTGCCCTCGATTGAGCCATCGTTGTACTTTGCATATGTACCTACATAAATCCTTGCTTCGCTTAAACTTGTTGCTTCCATAACTTCTGATTTTTTATATATATGCGGATTCTTGAGGTGAGGGAGTTGAGTTTCATAACCTTTTTTTCCTGCTTCTCGTAAATCCGACTTTTTTATATGCGTCTTTCCGTCGGGTCGGTCGTTTTCGTTTCATATATGCCGGAAAGTGTAGGTTTTAGTCTTTGCAAGTTTTTGTGGAAAAATACTCTCAAGCGAAGCGCAGCAGGAAGATTTTTGCATCAAACCCTTTAGGGCTTGAACTTTCAAAGAAGTTAAGAAGCCGCAAATACTTTTGCATATAGAAATGGAAATGATCAACCGCCCCGATGGAATGACTGCCTATGGGAGTGGTTTACCATAAAAGGAGCAGGATAAGATCTGATTTCGACAAAAAAAGGGCTATAAAAGCCCTTCATTAGCAAAGCTGTAATGATCTTCTTCGGTCATAATGATATGATCCAGTGTATATATTAATATAAAAGTACCCCACCTTTCAATCTAAAAGTATACCACTTAC
>CALFXE010000287.1 GCA_937927845.1 uncultured Paludibacter sp. | reverse complement strand
CCAAGAACTCCGCTTCAAAGACGACAACAACCAAGACTTCCCCGATTGGCAAGAACTTCCAGGAAACTATATTTTTAAAAATGTTTCTGATAAGAATCACATATCAGAGTTGCCAATACTAGCAATAACTCAAGAATATGGAGCAATACCAAGAGAGCTTATTGACTACAATATAACAGTTACTGATAAGAGCGTTGATAGTTATAAAGTAGTTCAAATTGGTGATTTTATAATTAGCTTAAGATCTTTTCAGGGAGGAATAGAGTATAGTAAATATAATGGAATTTGCAGTCCTGCATATATCATCCTCCGTCCAATAATGGAAATTGAAGATTGTTTTTTCAAATCCTTCTTTAAAACGGAATTGTATATAAAAGCTTTAAATAAAAATATTGAAGGCATAAGAGATGGAAAGATGATCAGCTATAAATATTTTTCCGAAATAAATCTTCCATATCCTTCTCTCCCCGAACAACAAAAAATAGCCACTTTCCTCTCTGCCATAGATGAAAAGATAAGCCATAGCAGTGCACAAATAGAGAAGATGGAAGCCTGGAAGAAGGGATTGTTACAGCAAATGTTAGTTTAACCAATTAATATAAATAATATGAAAATCTATGGTTATTCTGAGCGTGGTATAGTTAATTCTATAATCTTTAACATTGGAGATAATAAGAGATTAATAACGGAATTTATTAAATTAATACCTGTATTGTCTGAAATTGATGAGCCTGATGATTATGATATTCTTTTAGAACAATCGTTTTCTCAATTTGGAACTTCAGATTTAATCGTAATTGCTTATTACAATAATCCCAAAAAGAAACTCATTCTCTTTTTTGAGGCAAAAGTTAAAGCAAATAAAAAAAATTGGACATTGAATAAGCATTTCGAGTATTTTAATAGCCTATTAGACTATAAAGAGAAGCATGATAAAAATTTAAATGGCAGAGCGCCACACTATGCATCTAATTTATTTTATCAGCTGTATTTAAAAGAGTTTTTAATTAGAAATATTGAAAACTTAGACAATAATATACCGAAAAAAGATATTCTAAACATTTCAAGGAAAATTGGAAATAATGAAATTGTAAAGAAAGCTGTAGAAATGCTTAAAGGAGTTAGACCAAATTGTTATTACATAGGAATTGTTCCATCAATGGAAAAGCAATGTATGAAGTTAAATTTTAACGAACAAATGATTCATTTTCTTTCATGGAATAAAATTGAGGACTTTGCAAAAGCAAATGTACTGAATAAAGTACTAGACATATTCCAATTTAACAGAGGTCAGATTTATTAAAGTATTAATGTCTAAATATAAATTAAATATGGTGACGACTCAATTTGAAGAGTAGATATTCCGTATTTTAAAGAAAATGAATATAGTTAACCATACCTAAATAATAGGATTGCATAGTATAAGAGTATTTTTTGAACACATAGTTAGTATGAAGCGGACCTTTTGAGGTTGATTCCCCGCTTTATTATTTTAATTTTATCCAGAGGGAATAGGGATAAACGTATTACTATTATGAAACATTTATTTCTTTCGTTGTTTGTTGTTCTGGCTTTGAGCTCGTGTAAATCAACTTTCTTTCAGGTGGCTACCACTCAGTGCGATAACCTTAAATCAGAACAGAATGCTTTGTTTTTTGAGGATGCAAATTGTAAAGTGTATTATAACTTGTGGTCGGAGGGGGGAAACGCGGGTTTTCTTTTTCATAATAAATCGGATCTTACCATTTATGTGAATCTGGCGGAAAGTTTCTTTGTGAAGAATGGGATCGCTTACGATTATTCGCTTAACAGAACGTTCGCAAGGAGTGTGTCACAGAGTTTTTCAAATCAGCAGACCGTCAGTGTGTGGGGCTTCAAGAATGGATTGCCGGTGCTGAATAGTGTTTCGGAAGATGGCAAGGCTTCTAAGATTGCCGATTTAAGTGTGTTGATGCCGGGTTTGTTTGGAGGAACAGATGCCAAGGAAAAGTCTACAGCCACTTCAAGCCAGGTTACTTATTCCGAGGAGCCTATCGTTGCTATTCCTCCGCATACTGCTAAATACTTTTCTGAATATTCAATATATGAAACTCTTTTCCGTGATTGTAATTTGCTGTTGTATCCGTCTAAGAAACAGGTGAGACCGCTTAAATTTACATCGGCAAATTCGCCTGTTACCTTCAGTAATATCATTACTTATTCGATGAGAAATTCCGGCGATGATATTCAAATCAAGAATGATTTCTATATCAGTGAAATAAAGAACCTTCCCAAAAAGGTGGCAATCAAAAAGGTCTTTAAAAGAGATTGCGATAATAGAGAAATTAAAGAGTGGCACTTTACAGATGCTGCAGTTAATAAATTCTATCTCCGTTACAGTAAAGATGGAGATGATTCAAAATATTAATTGTTTTGCCAGATTTTGCAGATGCAATTCGTAAGGCTATTAGTATCCCCACAAAATTAAAGAAACTCGTAAATGATTTCGAAAAGCAGTATGGAGGTAACAAGAAGTAAGTATTAAAAGACAAATATTTGAGCATATGATTACAATAGACATTGAGCGTTTTTCAGAGGCGCAAGAATTATATGACAGTTATCAAACTGCTTTGGCAGAAGTCAAACAGGGATACAAACAGACGCATTGGATATGGTATATCTTTCCTCAGATACAAGGATTAGGCCATAGCTCGATGTCAAAGAAATATGCTATTACTTCACTTCTTGAAGCAAAAGCCTATCTTGAAGACAATACTCTTAGAGAACGACTTTACGAAATAACTCGTGCTTTGCTAGCTCATGTTGGTGATGAGTATATAACAGATATGATGAGCAGAATTGATGCTATCAAAGTGTGCTCAAGCATGACTTTGTTTGATATCATCAGACCAGGCGACGTTTTTGAGAGAGTTATCAATGAATTCTTTGAGGGGAAGCGATGCGAGCTAACTCTTGATACTGTAAAAGCAGAGCAAGAATTGTACTATGGTGAAAATGCATTTGAAAAGAATGGGGTCACTACGGAGCCTCGTGCATTTATGGAAAGCCATGTTAGCGAAGGAGATAGGTTGTTTTTTGAATCCAAACTAGCCACAGTTGTGGATTTAGTTATTCGTGGCAATAGCATGAGCGATATTGTAGCGAACTATTTCTTCAGGAAGGATTTCTCATCTTATCGCACATCAGGTGTTGAGAATACAGTAAATTATTATTCACACAGCCTCATATTCCATATTATTGAGCAAACTGATGATACAAGTGTGAAAGCCGCTTTGATAAAGATGTGGCGTGGATATAAAGACACTAAAACGGTTTGGGAAGCAGCAGATAACTTTAACAAGGTCATTAACGAGCTTATGAAGAACAATGAATTTGCAAAAAAAATAAAAGATTTCGTTAAGAAGCACTCATTAGCAAAAGAGTTGCCAAACAATCAAGATGCAGTTAAACCTGTATTGCCTAAGCATCTCAGAACAAAGGTGTATGGTCAGACTCGCACAATGGTAGATATGCTAATTGCGTTGAATAAGGAACATCATTTTGAATCTCCCCAAAAAGCGATAGATTGTCTTTTCTCTTGTCTGGAGAGATTAAAGGAAGGTCCTGATGAAGTTGCTTTCAATTGTAGCTGGCGCAGTATCCATGCCTTTGTAAACGAATGTTTTGAAAACAATAAGCTCAATATTGATAAGTTGGAATCGATGTGCATCTCCTATGGAAGTAATGAGTTTAACGAAGTCTATTCTCATTACGTCGCAGAGAAGTCGGCTATAATTATATCTTATTTGAATGAGTTCCGCCGTTATAAGCAAGGTGACGACATAGCTGGCGATTTCATAGAAGCTACAGGTGGCGTAGGACATTGTGGTCCAAATCCTTCACACTACTATTTCGCTTTCGGTGGTGGAATGCACTATGTCCATCAATTCTTCATTCATTATATTAGAAAGTTTTGGGATGAAATATCTACAGATGGAGTCCTTGACAATGCAAAGTTCAGAGATTTCATGATAGAACGTCATGAGCGTGGAATCAAGAAATATGGATTGGAGAATGTTATAAGCAGAAATTATAAACAGGATTCAGCGTGCCATCCCGAAGTATACGTACCATATAGAGGTGGTGCAGCTCCAATTTACATTAAGGACGAAGAGCACAGACGTTACATCAAGTCTTGTGGTGAAGGTAAGGGACCAAATCGAGTTCCAGATTTGTTTGAATTCCGTCTAATAGAGCCATTGTTGCGTGAAGACTCTAAATACAGCAAGATAGATGATTACTACATCCCAAAAGAAGATTACACATTACCTATGTATAGAGTATGGAACGGAAGAATGTACTTTGAAAATGATGAGGAAAAATTATCTTTCATCCATAGGATTAAACGTTAATGCGTTATGATAAGGAATAACGACATTAAGATGTTCGGCAAACCTATACAGATAAAGAGCCATGGTTGTAATCATGACGATTGTATGGGAATGCCGATACCTCCATCTGTGAATATCTTCGTAAAAGTCACAAATGGCTGCAATGCTCACTGTGGGTTTTGTTCAAATTCAAATGTTAAGTCTGTCAGCCACTTCAATATTAGTAAACTCGAAGACATTCTATCTGAAGCCATATATGCAGGGCTGACAGTAAATCGCTTGAATATCACAGGTGGCGAACCATCTCTTGTACCTGACAGAGTAAAAGCCATTCTGAAAATGATGGAAACAAAGGATTTCAAAGGAATACATGTCCATCTCAACACCAATGGTCTTACCTCGCAATCACAGGCCTTGATGAGAGAAGAACGTATAGACTCTACATCAGTATCACTTCATCACTGTGACAGCAATAAACTAAGTGATATATATGGCATAACTATTACAGACGAAGCCCTACAGTTTGATGGCATCGATATGATGAAAGTGAATGCCAGTTGCAATCTAATAAAGGGATATGTCGATTCTACAATAGAAGCACATCGAATGATGGATTTCTGTATTGACAAAGGATTCACTCGTCTTGGCTTTGTTGGTTTAATGCCAGTAAATGATTATTGCAAGCAACGAGTCGTACCTCTCGATGTTTTGCATTTGGATGAAATATCCCACTGCTACTTCACTGAATCCAATAATAGAGGCACAGACTGCAAGTGCTCTAACTATTTGTATAACAAGGATGCAAAGGTGCTTGACATCTATATGAGGCATTATTGTAACCCACAGTATTGTGAATCGTCTCTTCTTTTTGATGGCGAATGCCTTCGTCAAGGTTTCTTTGAAAACAACATTATATACTAAGACGTGGAATTAAAGCATATATTCGATAGTCGCAAGGCAAACCATAAATACAACACATCTTATCCGTTGACCCCAAGTCAATGGCAAGGTTATCGCGTGGACGGAGAACCTGACTTTTCTCACGACCAACGGCTGTCGTTTTATATGCACATTCCGTTTTGCGAACATCTTTGCAAATTCTGTGAGTACACTCGTATGCATCTTCCTTCAAACGAAATGCAATCTTCATATATTGAGACGCTTAAAAATGATGCATTGACATTCTTGAAGGAATATCCAAATCGTACCCTTCTTGGATTCGATATCGGTGGTGGCACTCCTACTGCACTAAATCTTAACAGCTTTGCCAAGCTAATGGAACTGTATACCATCGTGGTTTCTCAAATGGAGATTTCAGACGATTATCAGCCAAGCATAGAAGCTACGTTCCAAACAATTTCTGAGGAGAAAGCAATGTTGATACAACAGGTTGGCATTAAACGAGTATCGTTAGGCATACAGTCAAGCATTGGCGGTGTTCAAAAGTCAAACGGACGAATAAATGCAAACAAACAAAGGGTCTCGGAAACGTTGGATATGCTTCATTCAACTGGAATCGAGAAAGTAAACCTCGATTTCATGTATGGTCTAAAGAACCAGCAATTGAATGATATTAAAGCAGATATAGAATTTATCAAAGCCATCCAACCTGAACAAATCACATTGTATGAGTTACGAACAAATATGCTCCTTACAAGCTATCAACCAGATAAACCAGCACTTTTTGATAGTTACTGTTTGTTGTACGATTCATTGTTGGACATGGGGTATTATGCAAACTTTGGGCAAAATACGTTTAGCAAGAGCAAGGATGATAAAGGACTATCATCATATCTTCGCCATAGAATGATAGAGTTCGCTCCATACAAGGGCTTCGGCATTTCCGCCCAGAGTCTCTCCCGTAATGAGATTAGCTATAATGAGGGCAAGTTGAAGGGTGACTTTACCGACATTCTTTGCAAAAAAAGTATTCTTGCGACTTATACATACCGCTTACCCAAAGACGAAATGCTGTCTAAATACATTGCGGTATCTGGCTATTATGGTAGCTTCTCCATAACGACAGCCAGTGGTTTGCTAGGCAATGATTTTTGCAAGTTTTTTGAAAAGGAACTTGACTTCTGTATAAATGAAGGATTGGTTTCAATACAAGGCGATATGATTACCATCACCAAAGCTGGTTTTATAAATTACGGAGCTGTTTTTTCTTTATTTTACATGAAGGACTCTATATAATATCTTTTGAAATACACATCGTTTTTTTAAAGATCGGACTGACATTGATTGTCCTTGGCATTGGGCATGCCAACTTCAAAGTCTGGCTGATATCTTTCTGAAGGAGCATCATGACTTACTACAGCCTTTTTGATTTTTAGATTTTAATGGGACAGCAGTGATTTGAGTTATTGAATTTATAATTATTTGTTCTACCTTTGTATAACTCTATATTCAATCGCCTATAGAGTTTGCTTTTAGTATGAAATTGGAATCTGATATCCATTATTGATATATCAGGCTATCATTGCTGACAAAACTTTAAATGAAATGACTACTCAACCGGAACAAGTGTTGGAAAATAATTTGGTGACTCAGCTTCAGCTGTTGGGTTATACGTATGTGCCTATTAAAGATGAAAAGGATTTGTTGGGCAATTTGAAATTGCAGTTGGAAAAGCACAACGGAATTGTATTTACCGAGTTGGAGTTTCAGCGGGTACTGAATATCTTAAGTAAAGGTTCTGTATTCGACAAGGCAGTTACTCTGCGTGAGAAACAGCATATTGTACGGGATAATGGGGAGGATTTGTATTTCGATTTCTTGAATCAGGAGAATTGGTGTCAGAATTTGTTCCAGGTTACCAACCAGGTTACTATGGAGGGAAAGTATAAAAACAGGTACGATGTTACTTTGTTGATTAACGGGTTGCCATTGGTACAGATAGAACTGAAACGCAGGGGAATTGAACTGAAGGAGGCCTTTAATCAGACCAATCGCTACCAGCGTCATTCCTACGGGGCTTCGTTGGCTTTGTTTCAGTTTATTCAGATTTTTGTTATCTCCAACGGTGTGAATACAAAGTATTATGCCAACAATAAATCGCAGTCGTTTAAGCAGACGTTCTTTTGGAGCGATTCCAATAATAAGTTGATTACGCAGCTCGACAAGTTTACATTTTCATTTCTGGATACCTGCCATGTGTCTAAAATGATATGCAAGTATATTGTATTGAATCAGACGTATAAGGTGCTGATGGTGTTAAGGCCTTATCAGTATTATGCGGTGGAGGCTTTGATAGATAGGGTTAAAAACTCTACAAAGAATGGGTATATCTGGCATACTACGGGTTCGGGTAAGACGCTTACCTCCTTTAAGGCGAGTCAGATTATCATGAATATGCCGGAGGTTAAGAAGGTAGTATTCGTGGTGGATCGCAGGGATTTGGATTACCAGACTTCCAAGGAGTTTAATGGTTTCAGCAAGGGGAGTGTAGATAGTACCGAAAGCACGGATATTTTGGTTCGCCAGCTTGAAGATAATACCAAACTTATCGTTACCACCATTCAGAAATTGAATACGGCTATCAGCAAGAAGCGCCACGAGTATCGGCTGAAGTCGGTCAAGAGTGAACGGATTATTTTCATTTTTGACGAGTGTCATCGGAGCCAGTTTGGTGAGACGCACAAGCGGATTGAGAATTATTTTGAGGATACGCAGTTCTTTGGCTTTACTGGTACTCCCATTTTTGCGGATAATGCCGTTAAAAATGAGCATGGCAAGCGTACAACCCATGAATTGTTTGGCGAGTGCTTACATAAATACGTGATTACGGATGCCATAAAGGATGAGAATGTGCTGAAGTTTTCGGTGGAGTATGTAGGGCGTTACCAAAATAAGGATGGGAGCAGGACTAATATTGATATTGAGGTTGAAGATATTGACAGAGAGGAGTTGATGCGGTCGCCGGCTCGACTTGGCAAGATTGCGGACTATATTGTGGCCAACCACGACCGTAAAACGCACAGCAGGGAATTTACGGCTATGTTTTGTGTGAGCAGTGTGGATGTGCTTATCCAGTATTATGAATTGTTTAAGTCAAAAAAGAAGGCGGGAGAGCATAATCTGCGTATTGCAACGATATTTAGTTATGCGGCTAATGAAGCCGACCGAGATGCTGACGGGTTTCTACCCGAGGAGGTTTCTGTTGTGGAGGAGGCAAAGGCTTTGTATGGATTGAATGTGCATAGCCGCGAGAAGTTGGACGAGTTTATTGAAGATTATAACGGCATGTTCCAAACAAATTTCTCTACCCGGGATAGTGTATCGTTTTATAATTACTACAATGATATTTCAAAGCGTGTAAAGGCTCGTGAGATTGATATTCTGTTGGTTGTTAATATGTTTCTAACAGGTTTCGACAGTAAGCCGCTTAATACTTTGTACGTGGACAAGAACTTGAAGTTCCATGGTTTGATTCAGGCTTATTCGCGTACCAATCGTGTGCTGAACGAACAGAAGTCGCAGGGCAATATAGTGGTGTTCCGTAACTTGAAGCAGGCTACAGATGATGCGATTACTTTGTTTAGCAACAAGGATGCGAGGGAAGTGATTTTAATGGAGCCTTATGAAGATTATGTAAAGCGGTTTGAAGCTGCTTTCGAGCATTTGCAGCAGGTTACTCCTACGGTTGATAGTGTTAATGATTTGCAAAGTGAAGAGGAGGAGCTGGAGTTTGTTAAGGCGTTCCGCGAAGTGATGCGGGTGAAAAATGTGCTGACTACTTTCTCTGATTTCTGCTTTGAGGATCTGCCCATGGATGAGCAGCTTTTTGATGATTACAAAAGTAAGTACCTCGATTTGCATGATAAGGTTAAGTCTGATTCGCAAAAGGAGAAAGTTTCTATTCTGGATGATGTGGATTTTGAGTTGGAACTGATTCATAAAGATGAAATCAATGTGGTTTACATCCTGAAGTTATTGGCCAATTTAAAGGATAATCCCGACAAAGAGAGGCGCCATGCGGAGATTGTTAAACTGATTGCGGGTGAGACGCAGCTCCGGAGCAAACGTGAACTGATTGAGAAGTTTAT
>CALFXE010000286.1 GCA_937927845.1 uncultured Paludibacter sp. | reverse complement strand
CGTGATAACGGCACTACGGAAGCCATAATTGGTTGTGTAGTGGGCAATGATCTGTATTATATGGAATATGTACTGGGCCCTCCGGGATTCCTCAACGTCATAGGTGGCCCCCTTGCCGGGAATGTGTACACCTGGAGCAGTCCCCGGATAGAAGCATTCGGGCTATATGACTTCAGCGGCAGTTCCGCGAAATGGGCCATGGTGGCTGATATAGGCCTGATGCACGACAGCATTATGCTGTTTTCAGATATTAATGCCGGGCAGCTTGCCAATCCCACGATGGGCAACTTCCAGGAATATCCCACGATTGCCGCGGGTATAGGTCCGCTGGTTCCTTCCCGCGCCGACAAGTTCGGTAACACACAATACAGCTTTGCCTGGGGCAATACCTTATACCCTTCCACCTATGGAGGTAATTATTTCGCCAATTACCTGGACCAGTGGGGCGTGCTGGTAGATCCTATGAACTGCTACTATGTCAATAATACGCCGGGACCTCTTGCCCTTACCTCCGATCCCTCAGACTGGATCTCTATGTCCAACAGTTGCAATTCCGGCCTCGGCTCTGTAACGGCCTGGAACGACGGCCAGTGGATCATGTACAAGATAAATATAGACCCTAACTACAAGTTCAGACCACAGGACAAAGACAAAACCGGCATCCCTGATGCTATTGTACTGCCTACGGCCATCTACCCCAACCCTGCCAAAGATCATTTTACAGTGGAACATGTCAAGCCGGGTACGCAACTGGAACTGGTAAACAGCCTGGGACAAGTAGTGCACCGGGAAACTATTACGTCGGAAAAAGCTAAAGTGGAAGTGAGCGGGCTCAGCGAAGGTACGTATTACATACACTTTACAGGCAGCCAGGATAATCCTGTAAAACAGAAGCTGGTATTACTGCATTAAGCAATACGCTCCGGCTATTACCGGGAAATGCTCAGCTAATTTATATGACTACAAACAACAAGGGTTCTTCTGTATGAGGAACCCTTGTTTATGCATTTAACCATGTTTCACTTTCCATTTTGCATAAACAAAGCAGGAAAAACGCAGCTACTTTAATACTCACTGCTGTTTTCAATGAGTTTCGTATATTTATAGACCAGGCGTAAAGCTTTAGCGACGGACGGTGCAAACTTCAGTCAGCCGGCAGCGATCAGGCAAGTGATTTAAACGAAATAGCAACTGATATGACCCAACCTGGTCTACTATACTCAATTTTGGAACAATATATTTATCAATAACCACTTGACAAAAGAAATTTATATATTCAGCGGACTTGGCGCAGATGAAAGAGTATTTCAACGGCTTGACTTTTCCGGTTGCTTACCAACTTTCATCAAATGGATCAGGCCACAGGATAATGAAACGATTGAACATTACACCATGCGGCTTCTTGAACAGATAAAGACGACCAGGCCAATTCTGATCGGGCTTTCATTTGGCGGGCTTATCGCAATAGAGGTAGCCAAACAAATGGATACAGAAAAAGTAATTTTAATTGCTTCCGCGAAGACAAAAAAGGAAATACCATTTTACTACCGTATCGCCGGGAAACTCAGGCTCCACAAACTGTTGCCGGCAAAACTTTTAAAAAGCTCAAATTTCCTGACCAACTGGTTTTTCGGTACCAGTTCAACGTCTGAGCAGCAGCTTTTAAAACAAATTCTCAATGACACCGACGCAATTTTTTTGAAATGGGCGATCGACAAGGTTGTACATTGGACGAACCTGACACCTATAAAAAACATATTCCATATTCACGGGACAAGCGACAGGATCTTACCTTTGAAATTTGTAAACTGCAATACGACAATTAGCAATGGCGGGCACCTGATGACATTGAGTAAAGCCGAAGCATTAAACAAAATAATACGGCAGCAACTTGACAGATAAGGATTGGGGAACAGGCAGGCCTGCCCGGGAACAAATTTCCCGTCATTGTTTAGCAGGTAATATTATCGGAAGAGTACCTTTATTGCATGCAAGCAGTTGTTCGGCGGATGCCCGGCATTTTTCAGAAAAATCAGAAAAAATATCACCAAAAATTTGTTTAATTTAAAATTGAAAGATACCTTTGCACACCATTCAGTAATTGCCGCGTTGGTCAAGGGGTTAAGACGCCTCCCTTTCACGGAGGAATCACGGGTTCGATTCCCGTACGTGGTACAGAAAGCCCCATAAAAACGCTAACTAATTAATAGTTAGCGTTTTCTTTTTGACAAAAAATTGATACTAAAGAGCTTAGTACCCTTTCTCTCCTTCTATTGATTAATCAATACCATAAAACGATAATAGTATTCTAACTCCCATCCAGGAGATCTGCTGCTATATCCAGAGGGCAGGCGGCACCCTGATTACATTAAAAAACAGTAAAAAATGCTTCAGGTTTCAAGTTGAAATATTTTTATAATTTTATCATATAAAGGGTGACCCGTATTTTACAGACCTGCATCACAATAATGACCCGTAAATGTTTGAACAGTTTAAAGATAAATTTCCGCTTGACAACAATACATGGGATACCTATGTCAGTTACTTTAAACGCCTTGAAGTGCCTGCCAGGACGGTACTTTTAAACGAGGGTGAAACGTCAAAGAAGCTGTTTATTATTGAAAAAGGCTGCATCCGTGTCTGGTTCAATAATAATGGTAAGGACATTACCACGCAATTTTTCTTTGAAAACAATATGGTAGCTTCGATTGAGAGCTTCAGGAAGAGCACGCCAAGCCAGGTGACCATCGAAACCATTGAGCCGTGTTTTGTGTGGTGGATATTTAAAAAAGACCTTGACAGCATCCTGGAAGCAATCAAAAGTACGCCCAGGTTACGGGATTTGTTTATCAACGGCATCTTTGAACGCACGTTTGAGTATATGAAGCATTTTATTTCGTTCATTAAAGATACGCCGCAGCAACGCTACCTCAACCTCATAAAAGAAAAGCCGCAGATTATTCTGCGTGTTCCCCAGCATTATATTGCCTCCTATTTAGGTGTTACGACGGTTCATTTAAGCCGTCTAAAAAGTAAACTGGCAAAAGAAAAGTAATCCTCCAATTTGATAACAAATGTTATTGCACCGGCCTTACCGGCATAGTAGTTTTGCATTGTATTCAACAAGGTAAAATGAAATATCAAAAAATAATTTATTGGTCGGCAAGCGTTTTATTTGCTGTCTGGATGCTGACAAATGCCTACGCCTATTTAACTTCCGAAGAAGCGAAACTGTTGTGCCATCACTTTGGCTTCCCCGGTTATTTCCGGGTAGAACTGGCCATTGCCAAAATCATTGGGGTCATTGTATTGTTAGTGCCGATGATAAAAGGAAGATGGAAAGAATGGGCTTATGCCGGATTTACGATTACGATGATTTCGGGTTTTATCGCACACCTGGCATCGGGTGATTCACTGTTATCCGCTTCTTCGGCAATCGTTGCGCTGGCCATCTTATTAATCTCTTATATCACTTATCCCAATTTAAAAAACAGTAAACAATGAAAGCAGCAGTAATACATCAGCGGGGAGAAATGCCCCAATACGCAGACGTTCCGGAACCCACCGTAAAAAGCGATGATGAGCTTATCATCTCCGTGAAAGCAGCAGCCATCAAGCATTTTGACAAAGGCAGGGCAAAAGGCACCCATTATTCCGCTAAAGACGACAAGCAAAATGCCACGCTGATTGGCGGGGATGGTGTGGGCCTGCTTGCAGATGGCACAAGGGTATATGCATTAGGTGACGGCATGATTGCCGAAAAGGCGATCATCGACAAAAGAAGAATGGTGCATCTACCCGAAGGGATTGACGATGCTTCGGCCTGTGCGCTGCCCAATGCAGTGGCGGGGTCGGCCATGGCACTTCGTTTCAGGGCGGCACTGCAAGCGGGCGAAACCGTATTGATCAATGGGGCAACAGGCTTTACAGGGAAGATAGCCGTTCAGGTTGCCAAACATTACGGGGCCAAGAAGATCATTGTTACGGGCAGAAATGAGCAAACGTTGCAATCCCTGTTAGCATTGGGTGCCGATGAAACTATTCTGACCACGCAAAGTGATGAGGATTTTATGGCGCAGATAAAAGATATACACAGCAATACGCCTGTTGACATCATCATTGACTACCTGTGGGGACATACGGCAGAGCTGCTGTTGGCGTCCTTAAAAGGAAACGGCTCCTTCACACACAGGACAAGGTTTGTTTCCGTCGGCTCGGTAACGGGCGACAACATCCAACTATCAGCGGAGAATTTACGAAGTGTTGACCTGCAATTATCGGGTTCCGGCTTAGGTAGCTGGACAAGGGATGAAATGAAATTGCTGTTTTCTGAAATATTACCGGAAATGTTCCGGCTCACAGCGGAAAACAAGCTGAAGGTGGATACCATAAAGGTTGACCTGAAAGACATTGAAAAATTATGGGCAATGGAAGTCGCAGACGGGAAACGTCTGGTGGTAATCATCTAAAAAACAACACATCAATCATTTCAACAGGATGAAGATTATCTCTTCATCCTGTTTTCAGTTTAGAAACGCAAATACAGGATAAACCAGCAGTGATTACTTCATAATATTAAAAAGTGATAACAGCCGAAGTATAAGGACTATAAACCTTCCATCCCAAAGACTGGTATAATAGTTTCCCTTGTGCTGTGGCAACCAGGAAATTCCTGTAAATATTTTTTGATAGTGCCACCTGTTCAAGTTCAATCATCAAAAAGGTAGCAAGCCCCTTTCGCTGATGTTGCTCTTCCGTTGAAATCCTGTCATAGACAGCCAGGTCATCTACAATGACAACCCTGCCTATGGAAGCCAGCTCGCCGCTTTCAGATATGATCTTAACAACGGTAGTTTCGTTATAACTATAAAACACGGTTTCATAACCATCAGGCAAGCTAACTTTTGGTATATCCATCGGAGCATTGCAGGACATCATATAAGCTTGCGGCTGAATTGTCCATTTACCGGGTATACTGCTTTGTACTTCTTCAGCAGAAGCACATACTTTCAGGAAAACCCAGGGTATATTGATCGTTTCTGAAAGCCGGATAAAATCTTCATTCAGTGCTGCAAATACATAGCGGGTCTTTTGTTGCTCATATCCGACATCAACTTTGTAACCGGACAAAAATTTGGCCGGCAATGGCAGTTCGCGTGACAGTGCCCAGGCACTAAGCCATTTTTCTATGATATCGGAAGAAACACTACTTATCATTGAACTTTACCTTTATAGATGATTAGATAAAGATAAAAAATTGGCATAAAGAATCTGGTAATATGGAGTTGAATTACACATTATCGATTTTAATCACCCAGAATATTGGAAGGGGAAAAATGTTACGCAATCAATACAAAATACGAAATTTCAGACTGAATATAAAACATTAATAATCAGTATTTTTTATAAAATTTCATTTATAGGCATTTCAAATATGCGTATATTTGGTATTAGCTGCTATGTTAAAAACGACACTCCGAATACTGACCATTTCACTTTTAAGTGCTTGCAATAACATTGATAGGACTAAAACTCAGGACTATGTTGTTTTTGAAAATGACAGCAGAGAAAAAGATATTAGCTTTAAACCGACAAACAATGATATTGAAAAAGCGGAGAAGAGATTATTTGAACACTTAGACAACCTCACGAAAAACAATAAAACAATTTTAGTGAATAATCTTGACAAAAAAATTCCACTTCAGGAGAACTTGAGATATTACAAAAGAAGATACTTTGGAAAAATGAATAATCAAGGGGAGCAAATAATTGAAATTGAGTTTGTATTTATTCGTTGTGGAGGAACGGACGAAATGCCGCCACAAACGCCAGGCTACTGAACCGTTAGCAGCACAATCTATGACAATCACGCAACAATTTGCCCAACAATTCGCAAACGAATGGATAACTGCCTGGAACAATGGCGATATGGAAGCAATTATGAGCCATTACGCTGATGAGGTTATTTTTTCGTCGCCGCTTATCCTGAAAAGCAGGACAAATGACAAAGGGACAATACACGGCAAGGCAGCGCTTAAAACTTATTTTAAGCACGCATTATCTAAAAATCCCGACTTGCACTTTGACCTTAAACATATAATGGTTGGTATAAAAAGCATTACACTTCTTTACACAAGGAAACAGGTAATGCCTGCCTGCGAAACAATGATCCTGAATGAGGATGGTTTAATTGTGGAAGGACTGTCACATTATCCTGTTGACAGCATATACGAATTATTATGAACAACCCGACAAAGTAAATTCTTTTTAACCCATACCCTATTTTATTGATGTATGCAGCATTATTAGATCTCCTCAGGCACATTGCTGTCTTAGACGAAGAGGAAGAGGCCCTGATCAAGACCAGTTTCAAACCTCGAACATTGGCTAAAGGAGATTTTTTTCTCAAAACAGGGGAAATAAGTCAGCAAATTGGCTTTATTCAAAGCGGGCTTGTACGCTATTTTGTGTATAAAAATGAAGAGGAGTCAACATTTATTTTTACAAAAGAAAATGAATTTATAGCCGACTATCAGAGTTTTAACCAAAACACGCCGACGATACAAAACATTCAGGCAATTGAAGATTGTGAATTGTTGGTTATTGAGCATTCGGATGTGCAGCACATCTTCAATAACACTAAAAACGGAAACCTGCTTGGCAGAATAATTATTGAACACCGGTTTGAGGTAATGGTCAACCAGCTTTTGTCTATTTATCTTCAAAACCAGGAAGAACGATACAAACATTTTGTTGTTACCTATGCCGAATTAACACAAAGAATCCCACAGTACCTGATCGCTTCCTATGTTGGTGTGAAACCGGAATCTTTAAGCAGAATAAGGAAAAGACTTGTAAAAAACATTTCTTAACCTGAGTTAATCAATGATCCTGTTTTGATAAGCTATTTTTGCATTGTTTACATCAAAATTGTATCATAAAATGAAACAAAGGTTATTCAATAGTCTGTTGATACTGTCCTCATTGGCCGGTTACCTGGAATGGGGAACGGACAACAGATCATTTTTATTTCAGGGAGAATACGAAGTACTAAGCAACCTGTTGAGAAACCCCGAATCTGCCATTCATCCATTTACTGTTATTCCCCTTGTTGGACAAATTTTACTTTTGATTACGTTGTTTCAGAAAAAACCCAACAAAATGCTCACTTACATCGGTATTGCCTGTTTGGGCCTGTTGCTGGGCTTTATGTTTTTTATCGGGATAACACGTTGGAACTTTAAAATACTGATTTCCACATTACCATTTTTAGTCACAGCAGTATGCACGATGCTGCATTTAAGAAAATAAAGTCCTATAAAATGAAGCTAAAACCGATAACTCTCAACGAAGCCAAAACAAGTGAAGCATATGCTTCGGCTGAATGCCAACAATTATTGCAAATGTATGACGGCTTTTATCCCCAAACCGGTTTTAATATGCCTTGGGTTGGCTACTTTGTGATCAGACAAGACAAAGTTGTTGGTTCCTGTGGTTTCGTAGGACAACCAAAAGACGGGAAAGTTGAAATTGCTTATTGGACATTTAAAGCATTTGAAGGACAAGGTATTGCTTCATTTGCCTGTAAAGAACTCGTTTCCATTGCTTACCAGACAGACCGGAATGTGACTATAACATCAAAAACAGCACCCGAAAAAAATGCTTCAACAAAAATTTTAGAAAACAACAATTTTACGTTTACCCAAATCGTGCAGGACGAAGAAATCGGAAACGCCTGGCTTTGGACACATAAAAGGAAGTGAAAAAATATTTTTTGCAGAATCAAAACCTTGATTTATTTTTGCACTCCGTCAGATACAGATGATGCTTAAAAGTTCTTAAACAATTGATAATAAACAGAGTATTTTCTTTATAATCCTTGTTTATTCGATTCGACCTGTTTTATGATACGGATAATTTACTTACTGATTATCACCATAAATAATCTGGCATCAAAGGGTACTGAAAACACTAAGTTCTTATTTTTATAAATATCTGCCGCGTTGGTCAAGGGGTTAAGACGCCTCCCTTTCACGGAGGAATCACGGGTTCGATTCCCGTACGTGGTACAATAACTTCCTTTAAAGAGGCTAACTAATTGATAGTTAGCCTCTTTTGTTTTTGGGCAAGAAATATCGACTAAAAGAATTAGCATCAAACATTTTCTATCTATTTAATAATCAACACTATATAACGATAACAGGGTTCTAACTCCCATCCGGGAGTTGTTTGAACACCTACTGATAATCAGTCTATTATAAAAAAGCTTTTTTATTTCTTTCTATTTCTCTGCCTTCAGTAAATAATCGACTATAATTTGTGCGATTAGAGCCAAGACTTCATCTTCCAGATAATCTATATTGATAAGATTATTTGCCTGTTCGTTAGATTGACCGCTGTCTTCCATTGGTGCTATACATTTGATTACAATCATAAAAGTGGATCATAAAATTGAATTCAACATTAAGTATATGTAATATCTTCCGGTAAAGAAGGTTAATTGATATTGACGTAATCTCAACTGCGTATTTTTATACCTGATATCTTTCATTGTTGTATACATTGTCGAAAAATGAAAAACTCTGCGATTGGGTACAGGAGAATAAGCTCAAGGGACCAGTCCAAATATTCGTTGGAGTCTCAGGAAGCATCTATACAGGGTTACTGCCACAGGAATGACCTTGAACTCCTGGCTATTTTTACCGACAATGGAGAAAGAAGTGATACTTTTGACCGTCCGGACTACAAAGCCCTGGAGCTTTTCATAAAAAGACATCATCCCAAGGTATCCTATCTTATTATTGCCAGCCATGACCGCTTTAGTCGGGATTTTTCAGAGGCTTTCTATAAGATCAAGATGCTGGAACAACAATTCAAACTTAAAGTGCTGGCTGTTGATGAAGCTGTAGATATTGATGTTAATGACCCTTCTGTATTTACAAGAAGAGCTTTTGCTTATTTGCTGGCTAATCAGGAGTTGTTGCAAATAAGGAAAAGGACCAGAGACAACATCCATTATGCACGGCTTTCCGGTCGGTATATAGGTAAACCGCCTTTTGGCTATATCAATGCAAAGGACAGGAATAACAGAACCGTTTTGCTTATTGATGAGGATAAAGCGGAAGTTGTACGCAGTATATATCGCAACTATTTAGCCGGAGCATCTATCCAAATTATTCGTCAACTCGCACAACAACAAGGGTTTGACAAATCTGGCAACAGTGCTATTCAGAACGTATTGAATAACGCGACCTATGCCGGCCTGATCAAAATTCCAGCAAACGGGAAAGAAAAAGAACGATACGTAAAAGGTATTCATCAGCCCCTCATCATGGAATCTGATTTCTGGCTGGCGAAAAAGAGGAGCCAAAAACCAAAGATATCCAGATCACAACCTAAAGAGTT
>CALFXE010000285.1 GCA_937927845.1 uncultured Paludibacter sp. | reverse complement strand
TTTCTTATTTGAGGCTGCAATTATGTATTTGTAAATTCTTGAGTTCTTGCTTTCTATGAGCATCTAAGATTCCTCTTCTTCATCTGATTTTGTAGCCCATTCCAGATGTTTTATTATACCTTTTTGTAGGCTCAAAAGGAAAGGTATTCCTTCGCTTCTCACTATGCTATTGGGATTGCAAATCTCCAGAAGAGTGCTTAAAGAATTAGCAAACCAGGCATAATTTCCTCTAAGTGGAGGGATTGCCTGCACATTCAAATACCTGATAGCACCAATAAGTATCTCATCACCATCCGGCAAACCCTCCACTTGATAATAATTTTGATTTGCGATTTCAATAAACTTATTGGTCATTTCATTTAATTCAGAAATATCTTCTGGAAGCCTTTCAATAGGAGCCGAATCCTTATCCCACATCAAGTCTTCCGCTAACATAAAGCAAACCTCAAGTAATTTGTTCTCGTCCATGTTATACTTTTAAATCATTACGATTGTTAGAGATTATATTTATGCGTCTGGGAGCTTTATCTAAGCATTTACTCTGGCATACACCAGCGGTACTATTCCTCGTAATAATTGAATTGCTGGTGACAAAAGCATTTCCTGATATTGATGCAGTCCCTTTTCTCCGTGAACAATGTTACACCGGATTGAATAAAGCGTTTTCATTAAAGCAAGGATTTTTGTCGCAGGCACTGCTGATTGCAATCCATTGATAAGTTGTTGGTCGCGGTTGGGCTGCGGTGTTCCTCTATTCAGGTCAATATTGAAATGAGGCATCGCCTGATATAATGCCTGGATTTGGTTGTCAAGTCCTTGCTGTGTTAAATAATGGGCAATAGCAGCAGCTCCAAGAAAATCAATTGTAAAAGTAGTAGCTCCCGCTCTGTCACCAACTTGTTCTCTCGCATTACCAGTTTCCTGAGCTTTTTTTATCGGAACGATATTGTACAGGAAGTTATAGTTGATAAATAAGGTTACGTATTTATCAATAAGGCTGGCAACATCCTCATCTACTATATTATCGGCTTTCTGAAGCCACCTGTTATAAAAATCCTGTTGATCTGGTGATAGCATATTTTAGATTAATTTGATGCTTTCAAATCTACGGCAATTCACTCCAATGTTGTAAGATTCTGTTCTGTAAATCTGAGAATTGCGTCGGTACTTGGTAATGGTAGTGTGAATTAATTATTTAGAACAAAATATTATATTTTGCAACAGTCTATTCAAACCCTGTAAAGAAATTGTCTGATGAATGATATGTCACTTTTTGAAAAGAAAGAAAGAACATTAGATGGGCCTGCTAAATACAACGTAGATACCTATCAGTACTATAACGATAGTGCCAGGCAAGACATGGAAGTTATAAGACAGTTACTTGAAAAGTGGTTTTCGCATTATCCCGATGATGAAAAGCAAGACCTAAAGACACGATTTCAAGCCTCATTTGATGCCGCATTTTATGAGTTATATATCTATACACTATTCACGAAGCTGGGATTTTCATTATCAATACACCCTGATATTCCCGGCACATTAAAACGTCCGGATTATCTTGCTACAAAAGATGGGGAGTTTCTATTTATCGAGGTTAAACACATGACAATGCGATCCCAAGATGAGCGGTCGCTTGAAAGGAAAAAGAATACACTTCTCGATTCGTTGGATAAAATTGATGCATCGAATTTTTTGTTGAAACTGGATGAAATCGTTTTCAAAGATAACAGCCAGCCAAGTGGAAAAATGATCGTCCGTTATTTTAACCAAGCCATTTCATCGTATGATCCTGATATATATACAGACCTTTTAAGTCAACGTGGATTTCAGGCAATGCCTAAAATTGTATATGATGATGATAAAGTCAAAATAGAGTTGCAGTTAATTCCAAAATCGCCATTACATCGTGGAACTAATTCCCGTTCCATTGGCACTCATCCGATCGTTACCCAAATAGGTAATGATAGCGAGGATATAATTACTGCTTTGGAATCAAAAGCTACGCGCTATGGAGCATTAAATGCTCCGTACATTATTTGTCTAAATAAGCAGAGTATTTCTCTTGATATTATAGAAGTGCAGGAGGCGCTATACGGCTCATTGCAAATTTCTTGGCGTGATATTCCTGACAACCGGGATGAAAGATTAGAGCTTTCAGGAAATGGTTTTTTTGGTTCAAAAAATAATCCCAAGTTTACAAGAGTGTCAGGAGTATATATTACCAACGCCAATACGGCTAATTTAGCCACTACTGTAGATCACGCATTCCGACACAACCCATTTGCACAGTTTCCGACCTATATGGTAATTGACAAGCCGGTGCAAGAATTGTTGAGCATACCTCTTGATTACCCAATGCCATCTAAAATCTGATTCTATGACAGACGCCGAATTGATGGTTAGAGCATCCATTCAAGTTTTTCTGGCAAAAGCAGATTACCCCAAGCCAGAAGGTTTTGGTTCTTGCTGTGTAATCGTTTACCAAAACCGAAGGTTTTTTATTTCAGTTTCGCACGTTACTGATGCAGAAGGATACACCACTTTTTTAGAGACTAATCAACCATTTGATAAGAGGGGGCCAATCATTCAACCCATAGGAGGTATTTGTTACTTCGATCAGAT
>CALFXE010000284.1 GCA_937927845.1 uncultured Paludibacter sp. | reverse complement strand
TTAGCGGGCGGGGTATACCGCCACTCGAAGTGTTTCTGTAACATCATCCTTTTTGTAGTGGCGGCGCAGGAAGCCTTGCACCGGTCGTGCGTTTAGGCTGTTGCGTTTTACAATGCCGAACGACCGGTTTACACTGTTGGCAAACGAGCGTGTCATCCCGATGGAGCGCAGCGACTGAGGGAACTCCTCTACAGTCGTAGTCGGTCGGATAGCGAGCAGCAAGGGAACTCCTCTACAATTGCAGTCAGTTGATGTGAAAAGTCAAGATGACTTCATTGTGAAAAACTTTATTTTGTTGCTTATAATTCGAAATTTTTTCTTGTGCTTTCTTCAAAATCGAATCCTTCCATATAGGAAATTCGCCATATGTTGTTTTCCTTTTTAACATTGAACTTGTATCTGAATTCCTTCCAACTTGGATCAGTATCGGCACTTATATCTCCCCAATACCATTCTAATTCCCCTTCATCATCGTCTAATGCAATTGCTTTTACTTCAACGGTGTTCCAATCCAAATTGTCTTGACACATACACCAAGGGCTTGCACCGTTTGCAAAAGGGAAAGTCGGTAAATCTCCAACTAACCATCTTTCATATTCTCCATTACGAAGTCCTTTGTCGATAGCTAAAATAATTTGATTGTAATTGTCAATAAATTCTGTAGTGAAAAAATCAGTTGATTTTAGTTTATCCAAATTCTGTTTGTGCTTTTCAAGATCAAAACTTGTATAAATAATGTTTGCGCTGTCCGAAGCTATCGGCAATAATTCAATATTGTCTTTTGAGTCTGCCCAATTTAGAACATTTCTAATTAGATTTTGAATGTCGTCCTTATCATCATCGGATTTGTCAAAAGTTTCTATGTTTTTAAGTTGATTTGTATTTAAATTTACCTCCTGGCTCTTTTGATTGCAACCAATTAGAGTCATTCCAATTATTAGAATTAATAGTATGATGTGTTTCATGTTAGTGTTTTTTTTGTATTAGTCGATGCAAAGATAATCAATATTTGCATCTAAAGTCGATTTTAATTATATTTGCAATCCTTCAATTATGATTAATATAAACCTGATGAAAATTATTATTCCATGAAATTAATTATTATAGCCAATCGACTCCCGTTGAAAGTCAACCGAAACGACAATAACGAATTTGAATTTATAAGAAGCGAAGGCGGGTTAACAACAGGTTTGGATTCATTAGAAACAGATATAGAAAAGCACTGGGTTGGTTGGCCCGGAACGATTGCAGAATCTAAGGACGAAGAGTTAATTATTAAAAACCACCTTGAAGAGTTGAAATTTCATCCTGTCTTTCTGAATCAGGAACAAATACAAAGTCATTATGAAGGGTTTAGTAACAGCACTTTGTGGCCACTTTGCCATTATTTTTATTCTTTTATTGATTATAATGCTGCTTATTGGGCCGGCTATAAAGAAGTAAACCAGATTTTCTGTGATGTTGCATTAGATTTTATTCAGCCGGGTGACATCGTTTGGGTACAGGATTATCAATTGATGTTGCTTCCCCGAATGTTAAGAGAGTCGAGTGTCGATATGAACATCGGTTATTTTCATCACATTCCTTTCCCTACTTATGAGTTGATGCGGGTATTACCACAACGAGCAGAATTAGTTTCAGGATTGCTTGGAGCGGATTTAATCGGTTTTCATACACATGATTATATGCGACATTTTGTTAGTGCTTGTGAACGCATACTGGATTTGCATTTCGATTTAGATCAGGTTTCGTTGGAAGACCACATTGCTTACGCAGATGTTTTTCCAATGGGAATTAATTACAATTTATATCATGATGCTCCTTTACTTCCTGAAATTCAAGATAAAGCTAAGGAATTAAAAGAGATTTTTGGTGATAGAACATTAATCTTGTCTGTTGACAGACTTGACTATAGCAAAGGAATTCTATCCCGAATTAAAGGTTTTGAGTGTTTTCTGGAAAAGTATCCTGAATACCATGAAAAAGCATCCTTAGTAATGATTGTTGTGCCTTCAAGGGATACAGTGGATAGTTATAATGATTTGAAAACAAAAATTGACGAAGCAATTGGTGCCATAAATGGTAAATATTCCAGTATCAACTGGACACCTCTGTACTATTTTTATCATAGTTTTGATTTCAATGAACTGATAGCGATGTATAATATCGCAGATATAGCTTTGATTACCCCACTTCGTGATGGTATGAACTTAGTTGCAAAAGAGTATGTAGCAGTTAAGAGAGATAAACCAGGGGTACTTATTTTAAGTGAAATGGCAGGTGCTGCAATTGAATTAAACGACTCTCTTATTATCAATCCGAATGATACAGATATGATTGCGGATAGTATTTGCGAAGCACTTGAAATGGAAGAAAAAGAACAATTGGCACGCTTGCAGAATATGCAACGTAAAATTGCAAAGCATACTGTAAATTACTGGGCAAATAATTTTATCAATCAACTATTAAATATTCGTCAGAATTTTGACAATATAAATAGTGAACAAGTCGATGAAACAATCATATCTAATATAAAGTCTGCTTATCAATCATCGGAAAAACGTTTGATTATTCTTGATTATGATGGTACTTTATCTCCTTTCAGAAAAAAACCGGAAGATGCTATTCCTAATGATGCAATCCTGAATGTGTTGAAGGATTTGGCTGCTGATATACGGAATAATGTAGTTATCAGTAGCGGGCGTGACCATCTAACTCTGGAAAAATGGTTTGGAGAAATGAAAATTTCAATGGCTGCCGAACATGGAGCCTATTATAAAAATGCAAATGGTTGGCAACACAATCTTCTTGATTCTAAACCTTGGAATGATGAGATTACCGATATCCTTCAATTATTTGTAGAAAAGACTCCCAGATCAATGATTGAAGAGAAAGAGACTACCCTTGTATGGCATTATCGCAATGTAGATGCATGGTTGGCATCTTTGAGGGAACAGCAGCTTATCAATACATTGATTGAACCTTGCACCCGACTCGGATTGCAAATTATGCGAGGAAATAAAATCGTAGAAATTAAGTCACCCTCTCACACCAAAGGCTCTGAGGCTAAACGGTTGATGAAGATGGATAATTATGACTTTATCATGGCAATTGGTGATGATACAACTGATGAAGATATGTTTAAGGCGTTACCTGATACTGCTTACACTATCAAAATTGGCAAAATGTCTCAGGTGGCACGCTATAATTTAAGATCACAATCGAAAACCCTGCCTTTTCTTCGTAAATTGATATCGCCTGATTAAGGACGAATAAAACGTGAAGTCTGAATTTCTTCTGCGAACAATAGAGCTGAGTTTATTAATGCCAGATGTGAATATGCCTGCGGAAAATTACCGAGTTGTTCTTTTGTGTCAAAATCCAAATCCTCACTGAACAATCCCAAATGATTGGAGTATTGTAATAATTCCTCAAAAAGCTTTTGAGCATCCTCTTTTTTACCTATTGCGTAGAGTGCCCTGACCATCCAAAAGGTACAAATCGTAAAAGCAGAGGTCGGAACTCCAAAATCATCCTCATTTTTATATCTGAAATACAATCCCTTATACTCCAAATTTTGCTGTATTGCTTCTACAGTACGGATAAATTTTTCATCTGTTCCATCAATAAAACCGTACAACTCCATCAGCAACAAAGATGAATCGAGATCGGTATTACAATAGGTTTGTGTGAAACTCTGCACATCTTCATTCCAACCGTTTTTAAGCACATCTTCTCTAATTTTTAGGGCTTCTTCTTCCCACATGTCGGCATTGTCATAATCATTAACTAAGCGTGCTATATTCACAGCTCTATCAAGTGCTACCCAACACATCACTTTTGAAATGACAAAATGCTTTTCATTTCCACGAATCTCCCAAATTCCCTTGTCCGGTTTTCGCCAGTCTTCAATTACAGTCCGCACGATATTATTCACAATTTCGTACATATCTTCGATATCATCTAACGTTCCTTGGAAATACTGATAGTATTTGTAAATAACATCCATCAAATATCCGTAAGTGTCATTTTGTTTTTGATGATAGGCATCATTTCCTATTCTCACAGGTTGTGTATTTTTGTATCCGGCTAAGTGAAGAAGTGATTCTTCTGTCAGGGTTCTTTCACCCCATATCCCATACATAATTTGGAACGAATCAGATTTTTTACGAAGAATATTCTTGATGAAATTAATAAAACGATTGGCTGCACCCTTATGTCCTACCTGCATTAAAGTTTCGATCGACATAGAACCATCTCGAAGCCAACAGAAGCGATAGTCCCAATTACGATTCTCACCGATAGCTTCGGGAATGCTTGTAGTAATTGCAGCCAACATCGCTCCACTCCTATGATACGACATCAATTTCAGCATCAACGTGCTCCGTTCAATCTGATGATTATAGCGATTAAATTTCTTTGAGCGATTAGACCAATCCCACCAATACACTTTAGTGCGTTGATATTCCAAGTCTACCCGGTCATGATCAATTTTAATCAGTTTTTGGTTATAAGAAAGCAGAAAAAACTCATTTTGTGTAATTCTAACTTCTTTCAGACCCAGTATCTGTTCTTTATCAAAACCGGAATACAAATAAAAACTATCTTTTTCGTTCTCAACCGAACAAATTTTCAGGTATTCCTTCTTGAACTCAAAATCTGTTACATCCCTTGCATAATTAGCAGCCGGTTTAAAATCAATATAAAAGCAAGGCTTACCTTTTCTGTGACGAATTAATCTGTAGATTTCAGCAGGAAGATAGTATCCTTTTATATCACCTGTTTTATAGCGGGGCATAAAGTCATATACTTCAAAAGCCGCCTCCGGAGATTCAAAAGAAGTAATCAAAATGTTGGTATGAGGCATATATCGCTGAGAAATATCGTATGTTTCATCAACTTTAAATCCGAAATGCCCACCTTTATTTTGATCTAATATTTTTGCAAATACAGAAGGAGAATCAAAATCCGGAAAACAGCACCAATCAATACTGCCTTTTCTTGAAATCAAGGCGGCTGTTCTGCAGTTGCCAATCACACCATAATTCAAATTCTCCATACTCTTACATTTTTAGTTATCAAGTATTTTGTTACAATTCAACAAAAATAACAAAGTCGGGACTAAAAATGAATTTAAACCCCAAATTCTTTCTTTATCTTATCCACCATATCTAATTTCTCCCAAGTGAATAATTCAACCTCACAGTTTATTTCTTTACCGCCATTGAGTTTGAATTTCTTTGTTACAACCTTTGATGTTCTACCAACATGACCGTATGATGCGGTTTCACGATAGATAGGGTTACGAAGTTTCAATCTGTTTTCGATAGCTTTTGGACGCAAATCAAATAGTTGATAGACTTTCTCGGCAATCTGACTGTCAGAGAAGTTAATTTTGGCTGTGCCATATGTGTTGATATATAAATTCATAGGTTTTGCAACCCCGATAGCATAGGCAACCTGCACTAATACTTCATCAGCTATGCCTGCTGCAACCAAGTTTTTAGCTATATGACGGGCAGCATATGCAGCAGAGCGGTCGACTTTCGATGGGTCTTTTCCTGAAAAAGCACCACCACCGTGCGCACCTTTACCACCATAGGTGTCAACAATGATTTTTCTTCCGGTTAAGCCACTGTCGCCATGCGGACCACCAATAACAAACTTGCCTGTAGGATTTACGTGCAAAATATAATCGTCCTGTATAAGTTCATTGAATTGCGGTACCAAAGCTTTAACTCTCGGAATAAGAATACTTTTTACATCTTCACGAATTTTTGTAAGCATTGTCGTATCAGCCTGTTCTTGTGTGATATTTCCGTTGGCTTTAATAAATTCGTCGTGTTGAGTTGAAACAACTATAGTATGTACTTTCACAGGTTTGTTGTTGTCATCGTATTCTACAGTTACTTGCGACTTAGAATCAGGACGAAGATAGGTCATTTCTTTCCCTTCTCTACGTATTTTTGCTAATTCTTTCACGAGAGCATG
Source organism: uncultured Paludibacter sp. (assembly GCA_937927845.1). Taxonomy (GTDB): domain Bacteria; phylum Bacteroidota; class Bacteroidia; order Bacteroidales; family Paludibacteraceae; genus Paludibacter. The sequence goes on along the minus strand of CALFXE010000284.1, from coordinate 42,376 downwards.
CGATAAGTCTAAAGCCACAGGTATGTAGTTTGTTGTTTCGTTTGTCGCATATCCAAACATCATTCCTTGATCGCCTGCGCCCTGATCTTCAGGGTTTTCACGTTCCACTCCACGATTAATATCACCTGATTGCTCATGTATAGCAGACAAAATTCCACAAGAATCACCATCAAACTTATACTCACTTTTAGTATAGCCGATAGTGTTGATAACTTCGCGCACAACTGATTGAAAATCAACGTAAGCTTCAGTTTTTATTTCGCCGGCAACTACAACTTGACCGGTAGTAACTAAAGTTTCGCATGCAACTTTCGAATTTGCGTCTTGCGCTAATAAATTATCCAGAATAGTATCTGATATTTGATCAGCTACTTTGTCAGGATGACCTTCAGAAACGGATTCTGATGAAAATAAATATCCCATAATATTTTAATAAAAAGATGATTAAACAATTGATTCAATATAAAATATCTTATCAGTATTGAGAAAAATAAGTAGTGAAATGGTGCTTGAGACAGGAAAAAAGGCAAGAAAAATCATTTTTAGCATTTTTTTCTGTGGTTGCAAGCTATTCAAATCTTTCCACAAATATTTCGACACAAAGATAATACATTTTACATTGTATGAACAAATATAACATCAAAAATGTTCTGATTGTAAATCATTATGTGAAAAAATAATCAATTAATAACTTATAAAGCATAAATTTATGAAGAAATTCTACTACATTTCATTTTTTATTACGTTTTTCTCAATAGTAATATTTGCACGTAATAATGACATTCCTCCTGCAAAATTTGGGAGTTTGACTTTCCACAATATCCAAAAACAGTTTCAAGACTTAAAAGACATTAAAGGTTTAGATAAGATAATAAAAGAATATAAGCTTAGTAAAACTAAAAGTCTGAAATATAAGATATCCGAAGATAATGGACTGAAATATAATATGGATAGCATGGTGTTATATGTAAAACATAATGATGAATGGTTGCCTGTAACTAAGGATGCCTATAACTATGACGATCAATTTAATGTAGTGTCTGGTAATTCATATGTATTTGATACCACGTTAGTTACATGGAAGGATAATAGAAAGACAATAGTTACCTTCAATGAAAAAGAACTACCTGTAATGTACAATGTGCAATCGTGGGATGATACATTGAAAGAGTGGTTTGACGAGTCAAAAGCTGTTATTGCATATGATGAAAACGGTAATATCACGGCAATGGAAATGACTAATGAATACTATGATTACACTACAGAGAATTATCAGACTTTTGGTCAGGGGAAATTTATCAGAGAATATGATGGAAATAATAATGAAACAAGTTTGATTTCATTTAGATGGGACGAACAATTAAAAGACTGGGAATATGATTTCAAATATGAACGTCAATATCAAAATGGTTGGGAGATAATGAATGCATATTATAGCTGGGACTCTGAAAATCAAACATGGATAGGGATACAAAAAAATGAAACTAATTTCGTGTTGGGCTTTTATGATGTTCAGTCTCAAGCTTCATATAAGTGGGATGCTACTACTAACGATTGGCAAGCTACGTCTGAAATTAAATATGATATAATTGCGGATGTTTCAGATACTAATGTTGTTGAAACAAGATCATATTTGAATTTTGATACAAATAAGTTAGAATATAATAGTAAAAAGGAATACTTGGGATTTAAAAGGAATTACCAAAGTGGGTTTAACTATAGCTTCAATACAGTTATAAGTTATTATTGGAATAGTAATAATTCTGATTGGTTAGAAGATAACAAGCGTATTTTTAAGTATGATTCTTTTGGAAATGATACTCTGATAATTGATTCAGTATGGAGAAGTATTTCAGATACAGATTATGGATGGGTATTACAACATGAAATGCATAAATATGTGAATGAATTAGGACTTTATACAGGCTATTCATCTAAGAATTGGCGTTTTAATGGGAATAATATTGTTTTAAGTTCACAAGATCAATCAACCAGCACATTTGACGATAATTGGCACTTGCTTTCGACAGTTCAACAATCTTGGGATTTTAATAATAATGTTTGGCAAAACACAACGAAAAGTGAATATACTTATAATGCAAATGAATCACTGACGTCTTCAACTAACTATTCAGGATTTGATGAGGTTAAGAATGAATGGATTCCCATGCAAAAAAACGAAATGGATTATAATGCCGACTTTTCTTATGCATATTATAAATCCTATAACTGGGATATCGATTTAAATGAATGGAAATTAGTGTATGCTCAATATAGTGAGCAAAATGAGAATGGATATGCTACACATTCAGGTTTTGGTAATTACGACTATAACGTCAATCAATTCTACTTAAATTATGAGGACATTAGAGAATATGATAACGAAAACAGACTTACTATGCATAGCGAGTTGAATAGAACATTGCAATATGATGAATATGTGCCTTTTGTATTAACATATGGTGACAAAGTGGAATATAGTTATAGTAATGAAGGACAAATTGTGTCAGAGATAAACTATACTTATGAGTCTGATGATTTTATTCCACAGAATAAGTATGAATACTCATATGATGCACAACATCCGGATGGTTTAGAAAGTGAAATATATTATGAGTGGAATGCGCTGTCATCGTCATGGGAAAAGAAAACGAAAGGTGTGTTAACAACAAATTATGATGTAAAACGAGATCAGTTGATTTTGCCTTTTGGTGAAGAAGATGAATCACATGAATTAAAAATGTATTTCAATTATATGGCAACTGAATTTTTACAATATATATGGTCGGATGATACAAACGACTGGGTTGAAAACACAAATTATAAAATTTACTATTCATCACATGAACCTTCAGGTTTAATAAAGAAAAACTCATCAGATATTTCGCTATACCCTAATCCGACTTCTGATTTTATATCTGTAAATCTGAATGAAGGTGATAATGCAAACATTGCTTTATATGATTTGCAAGGGCGAAAAGTATATGAGTCTTCTGTTGTGAACTCTTCAAGAATTGATGTTTCTCAATTTAATAAGGGGATATATTTCTACCAATTAAATATAGAAGGAAAAACTTTGTCAGGTAAGTTGATAAAGCGATAGTTTACACTTATAAATAATACAAATCAGACAGATTCAACACCATGAAAAGTGCGTGTAAATCTGTCTGATTTGTGTTATATGCGTACTGTCTACTGATATCAATATCTTGCAGAAACTACATTCCAATCTACAAGTTCCCACATTGCATTAATATGATCGGGACGTCGATTTTGATAGTCGATATAATAAGCATGTTCCCAAACATCGAATGTCAAAAGTGGAATTAAACCTTTCGTAATAGGATTTCCGGCATTACTTTCTTTCACGATAGAAAGTTTACCGGCATCATCTTTTACTAACCATGCCCATCCTGAGCCAAATAAAGTAACCGCAGCTTTAGCAAATTCATCTTTAAACTTATCGAATGAACCGAAAGCCTCGTCAATAGCCTTAGCAAGAGCTGCACTTGGGGCAGAACCTTTTTTAGGTGTAAGCGACAGGAAATAAAAATTATGATTCCATATCTGAGCAGCATTATTGAAAATAGGACCGTCAGATTTTTTCACTATTGTGTCTAAGTCGGCATTCTCAAACTCAGTTCCTGGTACTAAGTTGTTAAGATTGTTCACATAAGCTTGATGATGCTTACCATAGTGAAAGCTAATAGTTTCAGCACTAATGACAGGTGCTAATGCATCGTGTGCATAGGGTAATTCAGGCAAAGTAAATTTCATAATGTGTAATTTTAAGAATTAAACGATTTGTGGAGCTGGAGGGAGTCGAACCCTCGTCCAAACAAGGAAACAATAAGCTTTCTACATGTTTATCTTCGCTTAGGTTTTCGAGTAGTTGCAAGACCGAAGCCACCAACATCTACCTTATCCTCTTTGTTTTCATTTCGGTTGCGAGGCAAACCGAAACTATCCCCGATTTAGCTGCACCCTCTTATCATCAGCCTCGGAGCGACGGCTTTTGGAGGATGTCTCGTCTCAGCACCTTGTGCCGAGATTAAGCCGATCTACTATGATTCGATCAAGCAGCAAGAGCGTAGTTGTTTTCGCCAGTTATGATTTTGTGAACCGTGATTTACGAGCCGTTTCCACACCCGCTCGACATGCTTACTTACTCCTTCTACCTGCTGTCAAAACCAAACAGCCCCAGAATTGTATAAAAACACACAAAGATACAATTATTTATTTGTTTTCAAAACTTCAATTTGTGTAATTAAATATACCCAATTCGTTTACGTGGTTCGTCAGTTTGCTTTTATATAAATGCCCTCATTATACCTCTGTTGATTTCAATTGCCGTTTTTGAACTGAGTACACTATTAAGCGTTGCCACTCCTAATTTGATAAAAGTAAATGGAGCATATTTAATATTATAACCTCTGCCATTATTCAAGATCACAAATTGTGACCTTGAAAGTTCTTGTACTTTATTCGTATAATTTGTGATTTCTATGTTTCTGTATTTTCTTTTAAATTATATCTGAGTTTATTAATATTTTACTATTTTTGTCAATCTTTAAATATTAATCAACGAAAATTAAAAATCATGAAAACAAGTAATGCAGTTTTAATGCAAATGGCTCTCGAATCATTGAAAGGCAATTGGGGAATTGCTATTGGTACATCTTTTTTATATGCCGTAATTGTAGGAGTAACACCTTTAGGACCTGTAGTTGGTCCAGTAGCTGCAATTATTATCGGAGGTCCTCTGTTGTTGGGTTATAGTATATTTTTACTTTCGTATTCAAGAGGTGAAAATGCTGAGTTAAGCCAACTTTTCAAGGGATTTAATTGGTTTGGCAAATCATTAGGAGCTTATCTTTTAATGACGATATACGTATTTTTATGGTCATTATTGCTAATCATTCCGGGAATAGTTGCAGCCTTTAAATATGCTATGACTTTCTTTATACTGGCTGATGACCCAACTTTATCGGCTGATATGGCATTAAAGAAAAGTAAAGAAATGATGTATGGTTATAAATGGAAATTATTCTTCTTAGGATTAAGATTTATCGGATGGTTTCTGCTTTGTATTTTAACATTAGGTATTGGGTTCTTATGGCTGATTCCTTACATTAACGTTAGTTCTGCGAAATTCTATGAAGATTTAAAGTCTGATATGCTGGTATAAAACTCGTAATCTCTATACAAGATTTCATCTTATTAGATTATTATATCTTTCAAGCATTAAATCTGCAACACTATCCCATGATTTGCCAATTGTTTTTGAAGCATTAACGCCTACTTCATGAATTGTTTTTGGTGAATCGATTAGTGTGCGTATCTCTTTGTCTTAATCACTAAAATAAATAATTAACTAAATTGTTGTGTAGTATCAAAAATGATACTATATTTGCAACGTTAATGCTAAAGAAAAATTTATGCCTGAAGTGTTTAGAGAGTTTGGATATCGTTTTTATTTCTATTCTGACGATCACTTGCCGATTCACATTCACGTGAGTTATGGTGATGGAGAAGCGAAGAGTATTTCAGCTAATAATACATAGATATATGACTCGAAAAGATTTAAAAAGATTATGGTTTTCTGCTGATAGAATTTTCATAGAAACAAATGATGGTTCTGTAAAGAGTATGCCTTTTGAGTGGTTTCCTCGATTGAAAAATGCTACACCTGCTGAACGTGAAGATTATGAGTTATCGGCTATGGGTATTCATTGGAGAGCAATAGATGAGGATGTGAGTTTTGAAGGTTTCTTTACTTATAATAAACAGCAAGCTGATATACAGCGTAATACCATACAGGAATTAGTAAAAGCTTTTCCTATGATTAATCTAACTGAATTGGCAAATAGGGTAGGTATCAGTCCTGCTGTAATGAGACATTATGCCTGCAATGTTAAACGTCCATCGGCAGCAAGGAGAAAAGAGATTGAGAAAACACTACATAAATTAGGTGAAGAACTTATGCGAGTGAGACTTTAAATGGTATTACCCACCAATTTGATTCCTTTGTTTTTCAGATGTACAGATGCCCGGTTACTAAACAGAGAGATGCCTGGTTACTAAACACAGAGACGCCTGGTTACTAAACAGAGAGACGCCCAAATTGGACGTCTCTACTCTATAAAATTTTACTTCGCATAACTTACTGCTCTGGTTTCGCGGATAACAGTAATTTTTACCTGACCCGGATATGTCATTTCATCCTGTATCTTTTTAGCTATGTCAAACGATAGTAATTCGGTTTCTTTATCATCGATTTTGTCGGCTCCAACAATAACTCGTAATTCACGACCTGCCTGAATTGCATATGTTTTAACAACACCGGGATACTGAGCTGCAAGGTTTTCTAAGTCTTTCAATCGCTTGATGTAAGCTTCGACAATTTCACGACGAGCACCGGGACGAGCACCTGAAATAGCATCGCAAACCTGAACAATAGGTGCAATCAAACTTTCCATTTCTACTTCGTCGTGGTGAGAGCCAATAGCATTACATACATTAGGTTTTTCCTTGTATTTTTCAGCTAAGCGCATCCCAAGAATAGCATGCGGCACTTCCGGCTCATCATCCGGAACTTTTCCAATATCGTGTAGAAGTCCGGCACGTTTTGCAGTTTTGGGATTAAGTCCTAATTCTGATGCCATAGTAGCACAAAGATTTGCAACTTCGCGAGAGTGCTGTAACAAATTCTGACCATAAGACGAGCGATATTTCATTTTCCCAACTAAGCGAATTAACTCCGGATGTAAACCATGAATACCTAAATCAATCGTTGTACGTTTACCTATCTCAATGACCTCTTCTTCGATTTGTTTTTTTACTTTATTCACTACTTCTTCAATTCTGGCAGGATGAATACGTCCGTCTGTAACTAATTGATGAAGAGATAAGCGTGCTATTTCTCTACGAACCGGATCAAAAGCTGAAAGAACTATAGCTTCCGGCGTGTCGTCAACTATTATTTCGACTCCGGTGGCGGCTTCTAAAGCTCGGATGTTTCGACCTTCGCGACCAATAATTCTACCCTTTATTTCGTCAGAGTCGATATGGAAGACTGTAACTGAATTTTCAATGGCAGTCTCGGTAGCTATCCTTTGAATTGTGTTGATAACTACACGTTTAGCTTCCTTGTTTGCTGTCATCTTTGCTTCATCCATAATATCGTTTATATACGACATCGCATCTGTTTTCGCCTCATCTTTCAACGACTCCACAAGTTTTTCTTTTGCTTGTTCAGCCGAGAGTCCCGATATACTTTCTAATTGCTCATGAGCCTGTCGAATGAGATGGTCGAGTTCGGATTTTTGTTTTTCGAGGATATGTAACTGTTGTTCATGGACATCTTTCAAACCGTCTAACTCATTCATTTTCCGTTGTAGATCTCCCTGACGTTGATTTAGCTGCATTTCTCGTTGCTGAGCCTTCACTTCTCGTTCCTGTACTTTAGCATTGCGTTGTTGAACTTGTTGTTCATGTTCAGCTTTTAATGCAATGAACTTTTCCTTTACTTCAATTAATTGGTCTTTTTTCAGTAATTCTATTTCGGACAAAGCGTCCCGCTTCGTTTTTTTGTGTATAGTTGTAAGGGTGAAATACACCCCTCCACCTCCAACAATAATACCGATTATTCCTATTATAATATTTAACATCGAAAATTATTTTTTAAAATTATATTGTATTAAAACTGTATTTTATAAAATAAAAAACGCATACCAACCTAAATATACAGGCTAATATGCGGGAAAATGTTTGAACGTAATATTATATTATGAATTCAAAGCGTCATCTATCTCTTGCTCAAGCTTTTTCAATTGTCCTGAAAGCGGAGAGGGATCCTCGTGTAATGCACTTTTTGAAACCCTCACTGCCAATTGAAAAGCGACTAACTTAAGAATATCTTCATAAGCTCGTTGATTATACAGACTGTTGTATTCTTCAATTAATTTTGTTACTAACTTTTCAGCATTCCTATATATTTCTTCGTCTTTACGAGGAATTTTTAATGCTATTGGAAAGCCTCCAATCTGTACGTTTATAATAAAAATATCGTCATTCATAATGCTCTATTCATCTAAAAGAGCTAAACATTTATCAACCTCCCGCACCATCCTGTCTATATGTTTTTTTGCTTCAGCTTTATCTGCTATTGAACCACTTAATTGATTTGCTAAAGCCAGATGGTCGTTTTTCTTCCTCAACTCCAGAATTTCACCATGTGCTATTATGATGTTTTCACTTTTTTGTGAAATTTCTTCCTGAAGTTTTTTATTCTGAATTTGTAATGTTTTATACTCCGAAATTAATTTTCGCAGTTTTATCTCAAAAGCGCTGATTATTTCTTCGTATTTATTTATCATTTTATTACAAAAATTCAGACAAAAATAATAAAATGTATCGGAATATCAAATTATAATTTTCTTTCTTTATGATTTATTATCTTTTCAGCTTTATCTAATGCTTCTGTTATATCGTTACAAATATTCTCACTACCAATCAATATATCTACACCTGCTTTTTCCAACGCTCTTTTTACTCCATCATTTACTCCTGAAAGTAAGATTTTAGTTTTGTCTTTATGCGACATATGAACAAGGTTTTTTAGATTATGAATACCTGTAGAGTCCATAAATGGGACTTTTCTCATGCGGATAATTCTTACTTTAGGTTTATCACCCAACATTTTCATAGTCTCTTCAAATTTATTGGCAACTCCAAAAAAGAAAGGTCCTTCAATTTCATATACTTCAACTCCATGAGGTAAAGTTATTTTGTCTGATTCATTCTGACCTTCAATGTATTCAGCTTCATCTATATTATGTTTGAAAATTGAAATTTGAGTAGCAGCACTTATTCTTCTCATAAATAATACAACAGCTAATACAAGTCCAAGTTCTATAGCGATAGTCAAATCGAAAATCACCGTCAGTAAAAATGTAGTTATCAGTACGGCTACATCAGATTTCTGACCTTTAACCAATGATTTGAAGGTGCGCCACTCGCTCATATTGTAAGCTACAATTACTAAAACACCTGCAAGACAAGCCATTGGAATATGTTTGGTAAGTCCGCCCAAAAACAAGAGAATCAGTAATAAAACTATGGCATGGATAATTCCTGCAACCGGTGTTCTGCCTCCGTTGTTGATATTTGTCATAGTTCGCGCAATAGCACCAGTAGCCGGTATACCTCCGAAAATCGGCGTTACAATATTGGCAATCCCTTGCGCAATCAACTCTGTGTTAGAGTGATGTTTGTCGCCAATAACACCATCAGCAACCGTTGCCGATAATAATGATTCGATTGCACCTAAGATAGCAATTGTGAAAGCTGCTGGAATAAGGGTTTGAATTGTTTTGAAGGTCATAACCGGAGTTTCAGGTTTTGGAAGAGATGCATCAATACTGAATCTGTCGCCGATAGTTTCTATTGATGTTATGCCAAAATATTCGCGTAAAACAAAGACTAAGATTGTCATTACTATGATTGCAATCAATGAACCCGGTATCTTTTTAGAGTATTTTGGGGCAGTGGCAATTATGACTATCGATAAAATTCCGATTCCCAGTGAAAGTAAGTTTGTTGTGCTGATATTTTGAGCATAAACAACCCATTTGCTTATAAAATCAGCAGGCACAGAGTCTATTGACATTCCAAATAAATCCTTGATTTGAGTAGCAAAGATTGTAACAGCAATACCACTCGTAAATCCAACGATTATCGGATAAGGTATAAATTTGATAACAACGCCAAGTTTGAGTAAGCCCATAGAAACTAACATGATACCTGCAATTATTGTTGCTATAGTCAGCCCCGCTATACCAAATTCTTGAACTATACCATAAACAATTACAATAAAAGCACCGGTCGGACCGCCAATCTGTACTTTGCTTCCACCAAGTAGTGAAATTATAAAACCAGCTATAATTGCAGTATACAATCCTTTCTCAGGTGAAACGCCGGAAGCAATCCCAAACGCGATTGCAAGAGGTAAAGCAACTATACCTACAATCAATCCGGACATTAAATCTTTTAAGAATTTTTCTTTTGAATAGTTTCTAAGAGTATCAAAAAGTTTGGGTCTAAAACGCATAGTATATCTAAATATGTTAAAATGTTGCAAAGGTAATGCTTTTTGTTGTCTTTTCAGAGCAGAACAAAAAACAAATATCATATTAGTTTGTTGTTTAAATGTATATTTTTATTTCATGTGCGTTTTATATTAAATAATAAGTAGTATTTTTGCCAATTATTTTCAATTTTTAAATAAGTTATTCATGAAATTAATTTCAAAATTATTTTTGTTATCGGCTATATTGTTTTTCTTAAGTTTTAGTTTGTCTGCTCAGGAGTCTCTTGATACAAATGAAGAAGTTCACGAATTAACTGTGTTTGTAGTTCCAACAAAATACGACTTAGATTGGGGTACTCCATCTTCAATTTACAGAACAATTCGGAAATGTTATGTTAAAAGTATGGGGTTGAGAATTAATTATTTATTAGGGCATGTTGCTTTAAGGATAAATACTCCTTTATTGCCTGAGCCACATTATTTCGCACAGACTTCGATTTCTACAAGAGAAAAAACAAGAATGATACTCAAAGAAAAGATTGGTTTTGGGATTATGGGGACAACTTTATCCGGTAAAATTGAATCTCATGAGAGTTTAACTAAAAAACTACCTCATTATGCAAGTAAAGATATGCTTACCTTTATAAAGTTTAGAATAAGTAGGGATGCAGCTCAGCGTGTGCTTGCATTTTTAAAGGCGTATTCAGCACAATCTGAAAACGGTCATGCTTCAGCTAACTACTATGGTGGAGCTTTTTGGCCCAGATATGAGCAGGAAGGTGCGGCTTGTTCAACTTTCGGAATGGCAGTGTTGGATTTGATTAATTTATTAGATGAGGAATATACAAGAGTGTGGAAAGTTCAACGTAAAATACCAATGGAGCTTATTGGCGGTAGCTTGAATAATGGCAACAAGGTGAAAACTTCTACAATTAAAAAGACTCATCATTGGTACGAAGGAGATGGTGAAGTAAACGTGGATTATGCTCCTTATTTTGTATACGAACCGAACGTGATGTTCGACTGGATAATGAAAAAGCGTGAAAGTAATTCAACAGAATATCTACCGATAGTGGAAAATGATGTTCCGGGATTGTATTTTGATGCTTCTGATGTTAAAGTGGATGTGAATGCTCCTCTGTTTTTAGAAAGAACACAAACAAATATCTTTATCGATCATCATAGAAAGAAAACTCATTTCGTCCCAAAACTTGTTACATCAACAAATTAAAGTTACGTATCTTTTTAAGATAAAGAAATAGAAAAAAATGTTTGATACTTTTAATTATAATAGAAGAAAATCTGATAAAGTAAAGATAGGTAATGTCTTGTTAGGCAGCGACTATCCTATTCGTGTACAGTCGATGACCAATACCGACACTAACGATACTGAAAATTCTGTTGCTCAAAGTATCAGAATATATGAAGCCGGTGGTGAGATTGTCAGACTAACTGCTCAAGGAGTTAAAGAAGCTGAAAATCTTAAAAACATAAAAGAATCGCTTATAAATAAAGGCTACAGTTTTCCGCTTGTTGCAGATATTCATTTTCTTGCAAATGCTGCTGATATTGCTGCTCAATATGTTCAAAAGGTAAGAGTAAATCCCGGTAACTATATTGGTTTAGTACGGAAAAGCGATGATTACACTGATGAAGAATATCAGGCGGAATATGAGAAGATCAAAGCTCGGTTTACCATCTTGTTAGATATATGTAAAAAAAACAATACTGCAATTAGAATTGGAGTAAATCATGGATCTTTGAGTGAAAGAATGATGAACAGATGGGGAGATACTCCAAGAGGAATGGTTGAGTCTTGTCTCGAATTTCTTCAGGTGTGCGACGAAAATGATTTTCATAATGTTGTTATTTCGATGAAAGCTTCCAACACTTTAGCCATGGTTCATGCTGTTCGCTTGTTGGTTTCGGAAATGGCAAAACGTGATATGCACTATCCGCTTCATCTTGGTGTTACTGAAGCCGGTGATGGTGAAGATGGCAGAATAAAATCATCTGTTGGTATAGGAGCTTTATTGCATGATGGGATAGGCGATACTGTGCGTGTTTCTTTAAGCGAAGAACCAGAGGCGGAAATACCCGTTGCGAAGAAATTAGCTACATATATAATTGAGAAGCAAGGACATAATAGAATTGCTTCTACAGTTAATTCCGATTATAATTTCTTTGAATACGACCGTAGACAAACGTCTGAAGTACTGAATATTGGTGGTGAAAATGTACCGGTAGTATTTATGAACAAGGATGGTGAATTTGCTACCTTACCTGATTTTTTGTTGAGGGATAATAAAGTCTATGCTCAAGATGGTTCTGTTTATAATGTTTTTGATGCAACACAACTTGGTGAGCTTCAATCAGACAATCTGAATGCAAAATTCTTAAAACTGTCTTATCCTGAATTAAATGATAAAATTCTTGATTTGCTGAAAGCATCATCAGATATAGTTGTTTTGCTTTCTTCCAATCACAAAAATCAAGTAGGGGAGATGCGTGCATTCTTCCATACTTTGTTAAATAAGGGCATTAAAACTCCTGTTGTACTGTGTAGAAATTATGCTGGTGACGATTTGGAGACTTATCAGATTCAGGCAGCGGCTGATTTAGGTGTTATGTTCCTTGATGGTTTTGGTGATGGGATATTTTTGGAATATACGAATGCTTTAGCACCAAATAAAATCAGAACAGAACAGTTGAATGCCATAGCTTTTGGTATTCTACAGGCAAGCAGGGTAAGAGTTTCAAAAACCGAATATATCTCATGTCCGGGTTGTGGGCGCACTTTATTCCAATTACAAACCGTGATAGCAAAAGTGAAGGCAGCAACATCGCATCTTAAAGGTCTGAAAATAGCTGTAATGGGATGTATAGTAAACGGTCCCGGCGAAATGGCTGATGCCGACTACGGTTATGTTGGTGCAGGGCGTGGAAAAGTCAGCCTCTACAAGAAAAAAGAATGTCTCGAACGTAATATCGACGAAAACGAGGCAGTCGCCAAGCTTATAGATTTAATAAAAGCTAATGGCGACTGGCATGATTAAGAACTATTTTTACACTTTTGTTGAATTACACTACAATATTTACAATTTTCCCCGGCACAATGATTATTTTTTTAATTGTTGTGCCACTTATTTGTTTTTGAGTTTGCTCATTATCTAATACAATCTTTTCAATTTCCTCTTTACTTAATTCTGCCGGCAGTTCCAATGTAAATCTTACTTTTCCATTGAAGGAAATAGGATATTTTACTATAGATTCAACAAGATAATCTTCGTTGCATATAGGAAATGAAGCATCACAAACAGTTGTTGTATGTCCAAGAGAACTATATAATTCTTCAGCAATATGTGGAGCAAAGGGAGTAAGTAAAATAACAAAAGGCTCTAAAATTGTTCTTTTACTGCATTTAAGAGAATATAAATCATTCACACAAATCATAAAAGCAGATATTGAAGTGTTAAATGAAAAATTCTCAATATCGAAAGTAACCTTCTTGATAGCTTTGTGAAGTGCTTTTAATTCATCGACTGTCGGTTTATCATCATTTACAATCAGTTTACCATCTTTGTAGAACAGCGACCATAGGCGTTTCAAGAACCGATGAACTCCGTCGATACCGTTAGTGTCCCAAGGCTTTGATTGTTCGAGCGGACCTAAAAACATCTCGTACAGACGAAGAGTATCTGCACCATATTGCTCAACAATATCATCAGGATTTACCACGTTAAACATCGATTTCGACATCTTTTCTACAGCCCAGCCACATATATATTTCCCATCTTCAAGAATAAATTCTGCATTTTTGAATTCGGGTCTCCATGAACGAAATTTATCTAAGTCTAAAATATCGTTATGAACAATGTTTACATCAACATGAATTGGAGTTGTATCGTACTTATCTTTTAAACCAAGTGAGACAAAAACAGGCGCATTTTGATTAGTTTCGGTATTTTTAATTCTATATACAAAGTTACTGCGACCTTGTATCATCCCTTGATTTATAAGCTTTTTGAAAGGTTCATCTTCACAAACAATTCCTAAGTCGAATAAAAATTTATTCCAAAAGCGACTATATATCAAATGCCCTGTTGCATGTTCTGTACCTCCTATGTATAAATCCACATTGCGCCAATATTCATTTGCTTCTGTACCCACTAAAGCTTTATCATTTTTCGGATCCATATAACGCAGATAATAAGCAGATGATCCTGCAAATCCTGGCATTGTATTTAACTCAAGTTGAAAGCCATCTTCAGTCTGCCAGTTTTTAGCTCTTCCCAAAGGAGGTTCTCCCTTTTCTGTAGGTAGATATTTATCAACTTCAGGTAAAATCAAAGGAAGTTTGCTTTCATCAATCATGTATGGCATACCTTCTTTATAGTAAACAGGAAATGGTTCGCCCCAATAACGTTGTCGACTGAAAATTGCATCACGCAGGCGAAAGTTCACTTTGATTTTTCCAAGTTTGTTTTCAGCAATATATTCTTTTGCTTTTGCTATTGCTTCGGGCACTGACAATCCATTAAGAAAGCCGGAATTCATCATTATTCCCTCTTTAGCATCAAAACTTTCTTCGGAAATATCACAACCTTCAATTAAAGGAATTATCGGCAAATTAAAATGTTTGGCAAAGGCATAATCTCTGCTATCGTGACCGGGCACTGCCATAATAGCACCGGTACCGTAACCAGCAAGCACATAATCGGAAATCCAGATTGGGATGGTAGTACCGCTAACCGGATTAATAGCATAAGAGCCTGAAAAAACGCCTGTTACACGACGATCTGCAATTCTTTCTCTTTCTGTACGTTTTTTTGTTGCATCAAGATAGTTTTCGACTTCTTTTGCTTGTTCAGATGTAGTGCAGACTTTAACCAATTCACTTTCAGGAGCTAATACCATAAATGTAACACCATAAATAGTATCTGCACGAGTAGTGAAAACATCAAATGAGATATCTTTATCGCTTAGCTTGAAGGTCAATTCAGCACCTTCACTTCTACCAATCCAGTTTTTTTGAGTTTCTTTAAGAGAATCAGTCCAGTCGATTTTAGCTAAACCATCAAGTAATCTCTGAGCATATGCAGAAACACGCAGACTCCATTGGCGCATAATTTTTTGCTCAACCGGATGGCCTCCACGAACGGATACACCTTCGCTAACCTCGTCATTAGCCAAAACAGTACCGAGAGCAGGACACCAATTAACCTTTAAATCAGCAAGATATGCAATACGATAATTTAGCAATATTTCTTGTTGTTCTTTTTCTGATTTAGCATTCCACTCATCAGCAGAGAAAGTCAATTCAGTTGTAGAATGAGCATTGATACCTGAAGAACCATTTTTTGCAAAATGATTAACAAGAGCTTCAATAGGCATTGCTTTCTGAAGATTTGAGTCGAAATAATGATTGAACATTTGAATAAATGCCCATTGAGTCCAGTGATAATAATCAGGTTCGCAAGTTCTTACTTCTCTGTCCCAGTCGTAGCAAAAGCCAATCTTATCCAATTGTTCCCTGTAGCGGGCAATATTTTGAGCTGTAGTAATTGCGGGGTGTTGACCGGTTTGAATAGCATATTGTTCAGCAGGTAAACCGTATGCATCATATCCCATAGGATGAAGTACATTAAAGCCTTGAAGTCTTTTAAAGCGGCTATAAATATCAGAAGCAATATAGCCAAGAGGATGTCCTACATGTAAACCTGCACCTGAAGGATAAGGGAACATATCGAGAACATAATACTTTGGTTTATTCAAATCTACATTTGTTTTGTAAGTCTGATTATCAATCCAATATTTCTGCCATTTATTTTCAATTTCTTTAAAATTGTACTCCATAATATTCTTTAAAAAATTTTAGGTGCAAAATTAATTAAAAAATTTGATTATTTTTGCAGGTCTATTTGATTTTAAAAGATAAATGTCAGATTCTAAAAAACTTATTGAATTTAAAGTTCCGGAGCCAACTTTAAGGCGTTTGCCATGGTATTTAGCATTTGCGAAATTGGTTTTGAAGCAAGAGCAGTTGTTTTTGTCATCTACACAGATTGCAAAAAACATATCTGTAGATGCTTCGATAGTAGCAAAAGACTTGTCATATGTTAAGATATCAGGAAAAACGAGGGTTGGATATGATGTTAATGAGTTAGTTGATGTTTTAGAAAGTTTCTTAGGTTTTACAAGAAGTCATAAGGCATTTTTATTTGGAGTTGGTAGTCTGGGTGGTGCGCTAATGCATGATGATGGATTAGAGCAGTTTGGGTTGGATATTGTAGCCGGGTTTGATGTGAAATACGAATTAACAGGAACGTCAATAAATCATATTCCTATACATCATATCGATAGATTTAAAGAATTACAAAATCAGACAGGTATTAATATAGGTGTTCTGACTGTGCCCGTAGAAAAAGCACAAGAGGTTGCAGAGTTTATGGTTGCAGGAGGAATTCAGGCTATTTGGAATTTTACACCATACAGAATAGTAGTACCTGACAATATAGTAGTTCAAAATACTTCTATTTATGCACATTTAGCAGTGATGTTCAATCGCTTGAACGCATTAAAAGAGTTAGATGAAAATCAATGATGATATGAAGATTATTGCGATTGGACAGAATTACAAAGAACACAATAAAGAGCTTAACAGCAGGAATCCACAGGAGCCTGTAATCTTTATGAAACCGGATTCGGCAATATTAAGAAATAATAAGCCGTTTTACATTCCCGATTTCAGTGAGGAGTTGCATTATGAAACCGAAGTAATAATCAAGATTAACAGATTAGGTAAAAATATAGCACCAAAGTTTGCACATAGATATTATTCTGAGATAGGATTAGGTGTAGATTTTACAGCACGCGATTTACAACGTAAGCTAAAGGAAGAAGGTCATCCTTGGGAGATAAGCAAAGCATTTGATAGCTCAGCAGTTATAGGAAATTTTATTTCAGTTTCAGAGATTGATGATATTCAGAATATTGAGTTTCATTTAGATATTAACGGACAAACAGTTCAAAAAGGCAATACTAAAGATATGATATTTCCTGTCAATGAATTAATATCTTATGCAAGTCGTTTTTTTACTTTAAAAATAGGTGATATTATGTTTACCGGTACGCCGGCAGGAGTTGGAAAAGTAAAGACAGGAGATAGATTAGAGGGTTATTTATCGAGTAATAAAATGTTTGATTTTAAGATTAAATAATGTTATCAATTATAAAATAAAACAACAAAATTCTATATTAGTCGTTTAATAACAACAATAAATTATTTTAACAGAGAGAAATGAAAAGCATTCAAGCATACTTTAAATATTTGTTTTTTGTACTGATAACGCTTGTATGTCAGAATAATATATCGGCAGGGATTCATACTTATAAATCCACCTCAGTTTTATCACAAGGTAAGTTTGTAAAAATACGCATAAAAGAATCAGGTGTTTATAAATTAACATATGAAGATTTGAATTCAATGGGAGTTAATCCTGCCAATGTTCGAATATTTGGGTATGGAGGTGCAGTTCTTAATCAGAGTTTTTTGTTGCCTAAGCATGATGATTTGCCGGAGGTTGCCATATATATGGACAAAGGTGGGGACGGAATTTTTAATGCCGGTGATTTTATTCTATTTTATGCGCAAGGTGTGAATTCTTGGTCGTATGACTCAAGTAAAAGTATGTATACTCATGTGGTAAATACTTATTCAAATTATGGATATTATTTTGTTACTTCGGATGCCGGTGACGGAAAGAAAATTGAAGCAATTGATATAGAATTACCCGGTGGTGCTACATATTATGATGTAAATGAATTTGTTGATTATACGGTGCATGAAAAAGAACTTATCAGTCTTGCTAATTCAGGTAAAGAGTTTTATGGAGAAACTTTCTCAGATGTTTTATCATTGAATATAAACCTTTCTTTTCCGAATATAATCAAGAGTGCTAATGCATTAAGAGTAAGATTAGACGTTGCAGCAAGTGCATCCGCAGTGTCGGCTTTTAATATCAGTATAAACGGTCAATCTTCAAAAACTTTGTCGGTTGCAAAGAAAACAGAAAATGACCATTATGAAAGAGGTCGCGGTGCGTCAGGAAATTATACATTTACTCCTAATGATGATTTGATTAAAGTTAAACTTGATTATGTAAAACCAAATTCTACAGCAAAGGGATATCTTAATTTTATAGAATTAAATGCGAGAAGAGATTTGACAATGGTTGGAGGTGTTATGCGTTTTCAACTGCCTGATTATATTGGTAGCGAAACATATAGTAAGTATACAGTGAAAAATGTATCGTCAAACGTTCAAATCTGGGACATAACCGATCATGTTAATATTAAAAAGATTAATTCGGAGTTTAAGAATAATGAGTTAAGTTTTTATGGGGAAAATACGAATTCTACAGCTTATTTAGCAATAGATCCAAAGTCCACATCTTTTTCCAAACCAGAGGTAGTGGGTGTTGTGCCAAATCAAAATCTTCATGGTCTACCACAAACCGATATGATAATCATCACACATCCTAAATTTATCGATCAGGCAAACAGATTAGCAAACGCACATAATAATATGGGTGAAATTACGGTAGATGTTGTTACTACCGAACAAGTTTATAATGAGTTCTCGTCAGGTGCGCCGGATGCAACAGCGTATCGGTGGTTAATGAAAATGTTTTATGATCGTGCAATTCAATCCGGAGATTTATCTTCAAAACCTAAAAATCTATTGTTGTTTGGTAGAGGATCTTATGATAATAGAAAGATACTGCAATCTTCCGGCGATAGTTATGTGTTGACATATCAGGCAGAAAACTCATTAAACGAAACGCTTTCGTACGTTACAGACGATTATTTTACCTTTTTGGAAGATCATGAAGGCACTCAAGTTTTGGCACATACAATGGATATAGGTGTAGGACGCTTCCCCGTACAAACAATTCAGGAAGCGACTGATGTGGTAACTAAGACCATCAACTATATGAAAAATGAAAATCGTGGAATCTGGAAAAATCAAATATGTTATCTTGCTGATGATGGCGATGGTGGAATGCATATGAAACAAGCTGATACTATTGCATCCATAGTGGGCAGGTTAAATCCGGGTTTTCAAATAACCAAAATATATTTAGATGCTTATCAGCAAGAAAAGAATGCGAGTGGAGAAACTTACCCTCTTGCACGCACTCAATTTCATAATTTATTAAGGACAGGTCTGTTTTTACTCGATTTTATAGGGCATGCCAATACAACAGGATGGACAAACGAGCAAGTTTTGTCAATATATGATGTTAGAAATCTTTCCAATACAAATTTACCTTTGTGGATTGCAGCTACTTGTAATTTTCTGCAATTTGATTTGCCTTCCGTCTCAGCAGGTGAGCAGGTGTTATTAAATCCTGTTGGCGGCGGAATTGGAATTATTTCAGCAACTCGTCCGGTGTATGCCTCACAGAATGAGAATATTAACAAATGGTTAAATCGTTATTTGTTTTTGAAGGAGAATGGTAATTATTTGCGTATCGGTGATGTTATTGCGAGAGCAAAAAACACTTTGGGTAATGAATTAAATAAATTACCTTATGTATATATGGGTGATCCTTCAATACGACTTAATTATCCGACAGAATACAAAGTTGTTACCGAAATGATTAATGATAAAGATGCATTATTAAGTGATACTTTAAGAGCATTAACAAAAGCATCATTTAAAGGTTATATTGCAGATAATGACGGAAGTATAATTGATGATTTTAACGGAACTCTAAATGCTACGGTATTCGACAAGAAACAAACAATTATTACTTTAAATAATGATAGTACAAATCAAAAACCATTTACTTATCAGGATAGACCTAATAAGATATTTGTAGGCATGACTGAGGTTGTTGATGGTCGTTTTGAGTTGGAGTTTCTTCTTCCGAAAGATATAAAATATAATTATGACACAGGCAGAATAAATTATTATGCGAGCTGTGATGATACAGGTAAAGAAGCTCAGGGATTTTTTGAAACATTTAAGATAGGTGGGTCAAATCCAAATCTTATAGTTGATGAAGATGGTCCGCAAATAAGTATATACCTGAATACAATGGAATTTAAATCAGGTGATAAAGTAAATGAAACACCGGTATTTATTGCCACATTACAAGATGAAAATGGTATAAATCAAGTTGGTAGCGGTATCGGACATGATTTAATGTTGCAAATAGATAACGACCCGTTACAAACATTTATTCTAAATGATTATTACAGAACGGCTCACAATGATTATACTCAAGGAAGTATAAGATTCAAATTGTCAGAATTAAAAACCGGAAAACATACACTGACATTTAAAGCTTGGGATTTAGTGAATAATTCATCAGAACAAACAATTGAGTTTGAAGTAGTAAAAGGACTTGAACCTCAGATTTTCAGTGTTCTGAATTATCCTAACCCTGTGAAACAATATACTAAGTTTGTTATAGAGCATGACCGTCCGGAAACAGTGCTGAAAACTCAAGTTGACATTTTAGATCTTTCAGGAAGGCAAATTTGGAGTATTACTCAATCTACATTAAATGAGATAGTTTGGAATGTTAGAGATCTATCAGGACAAAAATTACCTGTTGGAGTGTATCTGTATCGAGTAATTATATATTCCGATGAAAAGCCAATCAGCTCAAAAATCAGTAAATTAATTGTAGTTGAATAGATTGTTTTGTTACAATAAAATAATAAATTTCCGTTTAATAAGTTGAATAAATAAAAACATATAGAAAAAGTATCAATGAAAAAGGTTGCATTATTTTTAGTCCTCTTATTTAGTGTTAATTCTGTGATATTTGCAGATGATGATACGCCTCCAAATCCTGTGATATATTCTGTTCCGTCTCTAACAATATCTCCCGAAGCCAGAGGCGCTGCTATGGGTGATTTAGGTGCTGCAACTGAGGCTGATGTTAGCTCGCAATTCTGGAATCCTGCAAAATATGTTTTTGCTGAAAGTGATGCAGGTATGGCATTCTCTTTTACACCATGGTTAAGAAGACTTGTTGATGATATTAATCTGTCATATCTTACCGGTTATTGGAAATTCCACCCACGAAGAGCTTTGAGTGCATCATTAAGATACTTTTCATTAGGTCAAATAGATATGTATAATGCAAACGGAGGGTCAGAAGGCTCGGTATACCCTAATGAATTTGCTCTTGATGTGGCATATTCACAAAAATTATTTGATAACTTTTCAGCAGCGGCAGCATTAAGATTAATATACTCTGATTTGAATAACAAAAGATCTCTTGGTGGTACTGAAACTTATCCCGGAGTAGCTGTTGCTGCGGATGTTGCTATGTATTACAAAAACCCTATTCAATTGCCGACAGGAGATGCTAATCTCAATTTTGGATTAAATATCTCAAATATAGGATCAAAAATATCCTATGATGAAAATGCTACAAGCATGTTTATTCCTACAACATTTCGTTTAGGTACTTCTTTCGATTATCCGATTGATGAGTTTCAGAGTTTTTCTGTAAGTGCAGATGCTTATAAAATGTTAGTTCCTACAATCGATTATCTTAAAGTGGCAGAAGATATTAACTACTATAACAACATGACACCGCTTCAAGGCATTATATCTTCTTTTGGTGATGCACCCGGAGGTTTTACCGAAGAATTGCAAGAAATAGCATGGTCGGTAGGTGCTGAATATGCATATAACAAACAGTTTTTTGTGCGTGCAGGTTATTTTAATGAGCATCAAAATAAAGGAAATCGTAAATTTTTTACAGCAGGTGCCGGTTTTAAATTGAATGTATTTCAACTTGATGCTTCTTATGTAATCTCAGTAGCACAAACAAATCCTCTCGATCAGACACTGCGCTTTTCATTGTCATTCGATTTGTTCGGATTGCAGAATTTACTAAGATAATCAGTTATAACTATAACAAATTAATATTTAAGTGAATATCAGAGTAGGCTTTGGTTATGATGTTCATCAATTTTCACCTTCAAGAGAATTGTGGCTTGGAGGAGTAAAGATTGAGCATACTGTTGGTTTAATCGGACATTCAGATGCTGATGTGTTGATACATGCACTTTGTGACGCTATACTCGGAGCAGCAAACTTACGTGATATAGGTTATCATTTTTCTGACACAGACGATAAATATAAGAATATCGACAGTAAAATCCTTTTGAGAGATACGATGTCTTTGTTACGGTCTAAAGGTTACGAATTAGGCAATGCAGATTGTACGATTTGTGCCGAAGAACCTAAACTAAATCCTCACATTAAGGCTATGCAAGAATGTTTGGCTGAGGTTATTCAAACAACAATCGATAATATCTCCATCAAAGCTACTACTTCCGAAAAGATGGGATTTGTCGGAAGAAAAGAAGGTATAGCCGCTTATGTTACAGTTTTGATTTATAAATCTGTGTGACACTTCTCCACCCATCTATACATATATAAAAAAATTCGATAGAAAATAATGCTGTTATTTATACTAATAGATTTAACTTTGCATTCAAATTAATGAGAATTATTTAAATCTTTTAAAATATAAATATATGTCAGTATTAGTAGGAAAAAAAGCTCCTGTTTTCAATACGAAAGCAGTGATTAACGGAGGAGAAATAGTTGAGAATTTTTCTCTTCAACAATATGAAGGTGATAAATATGTAGTTTTCTTCTTTTATCCCGCAGATTTTACATTTGTTTGTCCAACTGAATTAATTGCATTTCAGGAAAAAATTGAAGAGTTTGAATCAAGGAATGTAGCTGTTGTGGGTGCATCGACAGATTCTGAATTTTCACATTGGAAATGGTTACAGACGCCTCAAAATGAAGGAGGTATACAAGGTGTTAAATATCCAATCATTGTAGATCAAACATTGAAAATCTCTAAAGCATATGATGTGCTGGCAGGAGAAGATGAATATGATGACGAGGGAAATGAAATTTTCATTGGTGAGGCAAAAGCTTACAGAGGATTATTTTTAATAGATAAATCAGGAGTTGTTCGTCATCAGGTGGTAAATGATATGCCATTAGGTAGAAGTGTCGAGGAAGCCATCAGAGTTATTGATGCACTTCAGTTTACAGAAGAATACGGAGAAGTTTGTCCGGCTAACTGGAAAAAAGGTGATAAAGCAATGAAGGCGACACAGGAAGGGGTTTCGGAGTATCTTTCAAACCATTAAAAAGAGATATCTCAGAAAAAGATAAAATGCAAGGCACTAAGGATGAGGATTAGGGAGCATACTGGAGTATGTAACCGAGACCGAACTCCAAAAGTAACGCAGCAGTTTACCTTTTTCTGAGATGTTCAGCATATGGTAAATTAGGAGTTAGATTTCAAGTCATTTCTTGAAATGTCTAACTCCTAATTTTATCTAACCGCAATCTCATTACTCCTAAGATATTCTTTGAGCTGAGGTATCATTATTTCACGATAATGAAATACACTTGCTGCAAGGGCGGCATCAGCTTTTCCTATCGTAAAAACATCTTTAAAATCTGCCATCGAACCGGCACCTCCCGATGCGATTACTGGTATGGAAACTAATGATGACAAAAGAGCGAGTGCTTCATTGGCAAAGCCTTGCTTTACTCCATCATGATTCATGCTGGTAAAGAGAATTTCGCCGGCACCTCTCTCCTGAACTTCTTTTGCCCACTCAAACAAATCTATCCCTGTGTTTATTCGTCCGCCGTTGATCGTAACCTCCCATTTTTTAGAGACTGTATTCTGAATGGCATCAATGGCAACAACCACAAACTGGGAACCGAAACCTTGAGACATGTCATTGATAAGTTTGGGCGACTTGACAGCCGAAGAGTTAATGCTTATCTTATCGGCACCTGCATTTAATAATAATCCGGCATCGGCTATTTCAGATATTCCACCGCCTACAGTAAAAGGTATATTTATCTCACACGCTATTCTCTCCACAAGCTGTGCGAAGGTTTTACGTCTCTCGTGCGATGCTGTTATGTCGAGAAATACAAGTTCGTCTGCTCCCTGAGATGCATACCATGACGCTAATTCTACAGGGTCGCCAACTTCCTTGATATTGACGAAGTTAATCCCTTTCACTGTCTTGCCGTCTTTTATATCGAGACAAGGTATTATACGTTTTGATAGCATGATGTCGTTTTATGTTGTTTTGGTCTTTGTTTGAAATTAACCCAGAGCAATAAAGTTTTTCAATAATATTTCGCCGAAATTACCACTTTTCTCAGGGTGAAATTGAGTTGCAAAAAAATTATCTTTTCTAAGTGCTGCACTAAATGGGACTATATATTCAGTCGTAGCAATTGTATACTCATTAACAGGCACATAATAACTATGAACAAAATATACATGACTGTTATGGTGTGTTTCGTCAAATAAAGGCTCTTTCACATCACTGATGGTGTTCCATCCCATATGGGGAATTTTGAACTCTATATTGTCAGCAGGTAGAATAAATCGCTTTACAGGTACATCGAATATTCCAAGGCATTGTGTGTCTCCTTCTTCAGAATATTTACACATAAGTTGCATACCAAGGCAAATCCCTAATACCGGCTGAGTAAGCGATAGAATTACTTTATCAAGTCCTGTCTCTTTCAGATATTTCATTGTTGATGATGCTTCACCCACACCAGGGAATATCACCTTATCAGCAGATTGAATTATCTCTTTATCGTCGGTTATTAATGCCTGATATCCAAGACGATTGAGTGCGTTGCTGACAGAACGAATGTTTCCGGCATTATATTTTATTATGACTATCTTCATTGTTATAAGCTTTATTTTTCAATCCAGTTGCGCAACATATCCTTACCATATTCAGTAAGTATAGATTCAGGATGAAACTGAACTCCTCTCACATCATATGTTTTGTGCATTAAACCCATCACCAATCCCATGTCATCGCGCGATGTTACTTTAAGTGTATCAGGTAAATCGGCATCATTGACAACCCAAGAATGATAACGTCCTGCCATAAAAGTTTGTGGTATATCGTTATAGATGTAGTCGTTGTAATCTTCTACGTGAACAGGTCTCGCCACACCATGATATACATTTTTCAAATTGATGATTGAACCTCCAAAAACTTCAGCAATAGCTTGACATCCAAGACATACACCGAGAATACTTTTAGTCGAACCATATGTGTTGATTAGTGCTTTTAATATACCTGCTTCGTCGGGAATACCCGGACCGGGAGAGAGCAATATCTTGTCGTATTTGGCTATATCGCTTATGCTGATTTGGTCATTTCTGAATACATCTACCTTATCTTCGATTATTTCTTCAATATAGTGTACTAAATTATAAGTGAATGAATCGTAATTATCGAGAACAAGTATTTTCATTTTACGTTTAAATTTATTAGAATTTTTCTGCCATTATTACGGCATTTTTTAATGCACCAAGTTTATTTTTTACTTCTTGAAGTTCATTTTCAACAACTGATTTGGCAACTACGCCGGCTCCTGCTTGTGAATATAGTGTGTTACCTTTGCTAAGAAATGAACGTATCATTATTGCTTGGTTTATACTGCCATCAAATCCCATGTAACCGATACAACCTCCATAAAAACCACGTGGCTGATTTTCAATTTCATTTATCAATTGCATAGCTCTGTGTTTAGGTGCACCACTCAATGTGCCTGCCGGAAATGTAGATGACATAACTTGTGTGGAAGTGGATTTATCGTCCAACTCTCCACTTACTTTCGATACCAGATGAAGTACATGAGAGTAGTATTGTACTTCTTTGTAGATGTTGACCTTTACGTTTGCACAATGCCTGCTCAGGTCGTTACGTGCTAAGTCGACTAACATGACATGCTCGGCATTTTCCTTTGGGTCATTGCTTAATTTCTCAGCCAACTCACGATCGCAGCTATCATCGCCTGTCCTTTTAAACGTACCAGCTATTGGGTTGATTGTGGCAATTTTATCCTTTATAATCAACTGTGCTTCAGGCGACGAACCGAAAATTTTGTAAGTACCATAATCGAAATAGAAAAGATATGGCGATGGATTTATGTTGCGAAGGGCACGGTATACATTAAACTCATCGTCTGAAAATTTCTGACTGTATTGGCGACTCAAAACTATCTGAAAAACATCACCACGATAACAATGATAAATTCCTTTCTCAACCATCTTCATATATTCACTATCACTGAGATTGGTAGTTTCTTCTCCTTCCATTTTAAATGATGATGGCTTGACAGATTGATTATTCAGTATTTCAATGATTTTTTGCTCTATACTACTATCATTATCATCGAAGTTAAATTCGACAAGATACATTTTGTTTGTAAAATGATTGAATGCAATGACATTACGGTATAGAGTATAACGCATCAACGGAATGATATATTCTGCATCCGGTTTATTCTGAATTTCTATTGTTTCAAAATATTGTATAGAATCATATGCTGTATATCCGAAAAATCCGTTTACAGGTAGTTTATTCGTTGAGTTTGATTGAGTTGAAAGATTAAAACTATTGATAAATTCATGTAATAATGATGGTAGATTTTTTTCAGCAGTAATTTTCTCTGTTTTTTTAATGTTATCAGGGAATGACATGCTACACAAATCATTGTCTGCTATAATTTCTGCAATTGGATCGAAACAAATAAATGACATAGCGTTATTCTGACTGTGATAGTCGGAGCTTTCGAGCATTATTGCAGAGGGATACAGCTCTCTCAGCTTGATATATACCGATACAGGTGTTGATATATCTGCAATATGTGGCGGTATAAATGTCAGCTTTGGTGTTATAAGATACATGCTTTGAAATTTAACAGTTCAAATTTAATACTTTCTGCAATTTGTTACAATATTAATTTATTTATATTCTTCCCAACTTTTAATCGAAATGTCATCCATATTCATAGTGCAAAATGCATGAATAAAACTACTTGCCAAACGAGCATTCGTAAGTAGCGGGATATTAAGATCAATGGCTGCACGGCGTAATTTATAGCCGTTTCTTAATTCACTTGCCGAAAGATTTTTAGGAATATTAATTACCATATCAATTTTTTTCTCATGTAACAAATCTAAAGCCTGTGGTTGTCCTTCTTCGCTGGGCCAATATACCAAAGTGCTTTCAATGCCCGAATTTGTCAACCATCTATGTGTCCCGCCTGTAGCAAAGAGTTTATAGCCATTTTTAACTAAAGAGCGGGCAGCATCGAGCATATCGACCTTTTGTTGCGGTGTCCCTGTTGAAAGTAGAATATTTTGTTTAGGTATACGATATCCTACTGATAACATAGCTTTGAGAATAGCAGAGTAAGTGTTTGAGCCTATGCAACCTACTTCACCTGTGGAAGCCATATCAACACCAAGTACAGGATCGGCTTTATGTAAGCGACTGAAAGAAAATTGTGAAGCTTTTATACCTACATAATCTAAATCGAAGAGATTTTTTGACGGTTTTTCTACCGGAATATCTAACATTACTTTAGTTGCAAGTTCGATAAAGTTGATTTTCAGAACTTTGCTTACAAATGGAAAACTACGTGAAGCTCGTAAGTTACACTCTATCACTTTAATATCATTATTTCGTGCTAAGAATTGAATGTTAAACGGTCCTGAAATATTCAATGCTTTTGCAATCTCGTGCATTATATGTTTTATTCTGCGGATAGTTTCAATATAGAGTTTCTGAGGTGGGAACTGAATTGTGGCATCACCGCTATGAACACCTGCAAATTCGATATGCTCACTGATTGCATAGGCTATAACTTCACCATTGCGAGCAACAGCATCCATTTCCACTTCTTTGGCATGCTCGATAAATTGACTAACCACTACCGGATGTTTCTGACTGATATTGGCTGCCAGCAACAGAAAGCGTTCAAGTTCCTCGTTGTTGGAGCATACATTCATGGCTGCACCGGAAAGTACGTATGAAGGTCGCACCAACACAGGGAAACCCACTTCCTCTACAAACTCATTGATATCCTCCATCGAAGTCATTTCCCTCCATCGCGGTTGATCGACACCGATACGGTCGAGCATGGATGAGAATTTTTCGCGGTCTTCGGCATTGTCGATGCTTTGTGCTGAAGTGCCGAGTATATTTACCTTATGTTTGTCCAAACGCATAGCGAGGTTGTTAGGAATCTGTCCACCGGTCGATACTATAACGCCATGCGGATTTTCCAATTCAATAATGTCCATCACTCGCTCGAAAGTCAGCTCATCAAAGTAAAGGCGGTCACACATGTCATAATCGGTCGACACGGTTTCAGGATTGTAGTTGATCATCACACTGCGCCAACCAGCTTTGCGAATGGTTTCGAGTGCTTGAACTCCACACCAGTCGAACTCCACTGACGAACCTATGCGGTAAGCACCAGAGCCGAGTACAATCACCGAGCGATGGTCGCCCAAGTAAGTTACATCATTTGATATTCCATTGTATGTCAAGTATAAATAGTTGGTCTGCGCTGGATATTCGGCTGCCAATGTGTCGATCTGTTTCACTACCGGTACAATGCCATGCTGTTTGCGAAAGTTGCGCACCAAGGTAATGTGTAGATCGTCCATCTGGTCTTTCCACAAGGCACGCGCAATTTGAAAATCAGAAAAACCCTGACGCTTTGCCGAATGAATCAATGCTTCTAATTCGGTAGGGATATTATCGTTATGCGGTGTCTCCTCTAATTTATCCGCTGTGCGAACAATATTCATCAATTTATCGAGAAACCATTTATCTATTTTGGTCAGATTGTGTATCTGCTCAACCGTATATCCGGCTCGTAAAGCTTTTGAAATTACGAAAATGCGATTATCAGTAGGTTCGCACAAAGCTTTGTCGATATCATCAATCGTCAATTCTTTGTTTTCAACAAAACCGTGCATATTCAAGCCAATCATGCGCAGACCCTTCTGTACAGCCTCTTCGAAAGTGCGCCCGATAGCCATAATCTCACCGACAGACTTCATTGAAGAACCTAATTCCCGATCGACTCCCTGAAATTTACCCAAATCCCAACGCGGTATTTTGCATACAACATAGTCTAATGCCGGTTCGAAAAATGCTGTCGTGGTTTTGGT
The DNA here is from genome assembly GCA_937927845.1 of uncultured Paludibacter sp. Classification (GTDB taxonomy): domain Bacteria; phylum Bacteroidota; class Bacteroidia; order Bacteroidales; family Paludibacteraceae; genus Paludibacter. The sequence continues at coordinate 13,198 of CALFXE010000284.1, read as the reverse complement.
TACAGAGTTTTTCAAATCAAACAAGCCATAGCCCAAACCCAATTTAGCAGCAACGAAAGCTAATGGATAGCCGGTTGCTTTGGAGGCAAGTGCCGATGAGCGGCTTAGTCGGGCATTTACTTCAATAACACGATAATCTTCCGAATCGGGATCGAAGGCATATTGCACATTACATTCGCCTACAATTCCGATATGACGCACAATGCGAATAGCAATTTCGCGTAATTTATGGTATTCTGCATTTGTCAGAGTTTGCGATGGTGCAATCACTATGGACTCGCCGGTATGGATACCGAGCGGATCGAAGTTTTCCATATTACATACGGTAATGCAATTGTCGAAACGGTCGCGCACGACTTCATATTCCACTTCTTTCCATCCACGCAGACTTTTCTCAACTAATACCTGTGGTGAAAATGAAAATGCTTTTTCAACTAATTGGTCTAAGCCTTCTTCATTATCGCAAAAGCCTGAACCCAAACCACCTAAGGCATATGCAGCACGCACAATCACAGGATAACCCAAGCGAGCAGCAGCTTTACGAGCATCAGCCTTGTTATTTACAGCCTCACTCCTGATTGTCTTAACATTGATTTCGTCCAACTTGTGCACGAAAAGTTCACGGTCTTCGGTATTTATAATAGCTTGTACAGGCGTTCCAAGCACTTCTATATTATGTTTCGCCAGCACACCATTACGGAAAAGTTCCACTCCACAATTCAATGCCGTTTGTCCGCCAAAAGCAAGCATAATACCTTCGGGACGTTCTTTCTCGATTACCTTCTCCACAAAATAGGGCGTTACGGGCAGAAAGTATATCTGGTCGGCAACGCCCTCGCTTGTTTGTACCGTAGCGATATTCGGATTTATCAGCACGGTTTGAATGCCTTCCTCTTTGAGTGCTTTCAGGGCTTGCGAACCCGAATAGTCAAATTCTCCCGCTTCACCGATTTTTAATGCACCGGAACCGAGTAGCAGCACTTTCTTAAATTTGCGTACTGTTGTTTCTGTTTCAGCAATAGTCGTTTCATTATCAAGCTGCAATTTACCAGTTTCCAAAGTTTGGATAAATTCATCGAACAAAAACTCTGTATCTGTTTGTCCGGATGCAGCTTCAGGATGGAATTGTGCCGAAAACCAAGGATTAGTTGTGTGCCGAATTCCCTCGTTAGAACCATCGTTCATGTTGATAAACAGCGGCTTCCAATCGGCAGGTAGCGAGTCGTTATCCACTGCGTAGCCGTGATTCTGACTGGTGATAAAGCAGCGATTTGTGCCAACCATGCGCACCGGTTGGTTGTGACTGCGATGTCCGTATTTCAGCTTGAAGATATTAGCACCACCGGCTTTCGATAAAAGTTGATTGCCCATGCAAATGCCGAAAATGGGTAGATTGGGATTTTGCATGGCTTTGCGAATGTTGAGGACAGCTTCCTGGCATTGGTTTGGGTCGCCGGGACCGTTACTGATAAACAAACCATCAAACTCAAAGCTGTTGAAATCATAATTCCAAGGCACTCGGATGACTTCCACATTTCGCTTCAACAGGCAGCGAATGATATTGGTCTTCACACCACAATCGATAAGCACCACTTTTTTCTTTCCACCTTTATTATAATGTATCACTTCTTTACAGGATACAATATCTACGTAATTTATACTCTCATAATCGATTGCTTTTAATTCTTCAAGAAATTTTGGATAGTCCTTTTCATCAGTTTCATCATCAAAGAGAATGCGCCCCATCATCACACCTCGTTCGCGTAATGTTTTGGTTAGTTCGCGCGTATCAATACCGGTTATTCCGGGCACTTTTTCGCGCTTCAACCAATCGCTCAGACTTTCGGCAGCATTCCAATGCGAGAACATTTCAGAATAATCACTCACGATAATCGCTTCGGCATGAATTTTTTCACTCTCCATAAACAGAGGCAATCCATTTTCATCAAACGTGAATGGCGGTACACCGTAATTTCCGATTAGCGGATAAGTCAGCACCATGAGTTGTCCGGCATAGGAAGGATCGGTTAGGCTTTCGGGATAGCCCGTCATAGCAGTATTGAACACCACTTCGCCTGATACCGAGTTCTCGTATCCGAACGATTTACCTTGGAAGCGGCTCCCATCATCGAGGAGCAGGGTTATATTTCTCATTTAAATTAATTATTCTTATCATATTTAAAGATGTTCTTTCGCATCTTTTCCCTCAATCTGTTTATTCGACTGTTACCGATTTAGCAAGATTGCGAGGTTGATCGACATTCATTCCTTTACAAACAGCTATGTGATAAGCAAGTAATTGTAAAGGTACAGTAGCAACTAAAGGTTCTAAACAATCTATGGTATCGGGCAATTCGATACAAAAATCCGCAATATTGCTAAGAATTTTATCACCTTCGGTAATTATTGCAATTACCCTTCCGTTACGAGCTTTTATCTCTTGGATATTACTTAACACTTTGTCATATAATGCATTTTTTGTAGCAATCACCACGACAGGCATTTCTGCATCAATAAGTGCGATAGGTCCGTGTTTCATTTCGGCAGCAGGATACCCTTCAGCATGTATATATGAAATTTCTTTCAGCTTCAGCGCACCTTCAAGTGCAACCGGATAGCTAAACCCACGACCTAAATAGATAAAATTATGAGCATAAGTAAACATTCGAGAAAGCTCAATAATTTGATTGTTTAACTCCAAAACCTTCTTCATTTTCTCCGGAATATTATTTAATTCCTTTACAATACTCAGATAAGTTTCTTCTTTTATTGTGTTATTTGCTTTCCCTAATGTCAGAGCCAACATTGTCAAAACAGTAACCTGCCCTGTAAAAGCCTTTGTTGATGCAACTCCAATTTCCGGTCCGACATGAATATACGAACCTGTATGCGTTGCCCTCGGAATAGAAGAACCAACCGCATTGCAGATACCATAAATAAATGCGCCTTTACTTTTTGCAAGTTCAATGGCAGCTAAAGTATCAGCAGTTTCACCCGATTGTGATATTGCGATTACCACATCATCAGAATTGATAACAGGATCACGATACCTGAATTCTGAAGCATATTCAACCTCTACAGGAATGCGACACAGCATCTCAATCAGTTGTTTGCCAATTAATCCGGCATGCCATGAAGTGCCACAAGCAACAATTACAAATCGCTTTGCATTTAAAAGCCTCTCTTTGTAATCAATCACAGCGGAAAGAACCACGTTATCAGCCTCCATATTAATACGACCCCTCATGCAATCGTATATACATCCGGGTTGTTCAAAAATCTCTTTCAGCATAAAATGAGGATATCCACCCTTTTCTATCTGCCCTAAATTCAATGTTATTTGTTTTATTTCGGGTGTAGTTTCTACATTGTATAAATTAACAATCTTGATATCCTTTTCTCTATTTATTGCTACGATTTCTTCATCTTTCAGATAAACAACTTTATCGGTATATTCAACTATAGGTGTGGCATCAGAAGCTAAGAAAAATTCATTTTCACCAATTCCGACAACCAACGGACTACTTTTTCGAGCAGCGATTATTGTATTCGGATTATTTTTTTCTAATACAGCAATTGCATATGCACCAACTACTTCCTGCAAAGCAAGCTGAGTAGCAGTAAGCAGATCTATATCATTTGACTCCATAATGTGACCTATGAATTGAATTAACACCTCCGTATCGGTACTGCTCTTGAAAATATAACCTTTAGATTGGAGATTTTCTTTAAGGGTAGCGTAATTCTCGATGATGCCATTGTGAACAAGTGCAAGAGATTCTGAAAATGAGAAGTGAGGGTGGGCATTTACTGTGCAAGGTTCCCCATGCGTTGCCCAACGTGTATGAGCTATTCCTATATTACCCGATATATCTTTATCGATTGTATGATTTTCGAGTTCAGATACTTTTCCTTTTGTTTTATAGACGTTTAGCTTTCCTTCATTGTTTATCAGTGCTATTCCTGCACTATCATAACCACGATATTCTAATCTTTTTAATCCTTTAATGATAATGTCAAAGGCATTTCTTTGACCTATATAACCAACTATTCCGCACATATATTTTATGCTTTAATTTCGGGCACAAAGATATAAATATAAAATTAAAAATAATACAAAATGGTTATAAAAATTTGAATTTAATTAAAAATGTAAGTAGATTAGGTATTATATTGACAAAATGTTTTGAAAAGATGATGAAATGATGCAAAAGGATAAAGATGGATTTAATTGTCAAACTATCGCATATAAGGGTAAATTTATCAACCAATCCTCTTGTTGATAGGGATTAGATGATGTACGTATGGCAGTTTGAGGTTTATATTTTTCATAAAAACGATTAAAACTCTTAGCTCTAAGGTTTTCATTGGATTATTTCGCACAGAATTACACTTTTCTCCGAGAATTTGTAGGGAATATTACACTTTTCTCCAAATCAGCACATTATTTTTAAGATTTTGATTTTGTTTAAGTGTATAGTCAATTGGTTTTGTTATGGAAGTCATCTTGACTTTTTACATCAACCGACTCCTCTACAATCGTAGTCGGTTGGACAGCGAGCAACAACCTTATTGAATCCGAGGGATTCATATGTTTATAGATTTAGATCATTACACAGATAATATAAAATCTAATAGTCATTAAAACAACACATCTAATTATCATAATGTCGGTAAAAATAAAAAATACAAACAAAATGATAATAAATATTGCATAATACAAACACTATGTATATCTTTGCAGCGAATTTATTTCTTTATGATATTATTTATTTCTTAAAGTCCACTTAGATGAAATTTACAAAGATGCAAGGTACAGGCAATGATTATGTATATATTGACTGTTTTAAGGAAGATGTTGCTTCTCCCGAATTGTTAGTTGCCAAGATAAGTGACCGGCATAAAGGTATTGGTTCGGACGGACTTGTGCTCATCATGCCTTCTGCTGTTGCTGATTTCCGTATGAGAATGTTTAATCCCGATGGCTCTGAGTCGCAGATGTGTGGAAATGCATCTCGATGCGTTGGTAAGTTTGTGTATGATAAGAAGTTGACAGACAAAACGGAGATTTTATTAGATACAAATGCCGGAATTAAGTTTCTCAAACTGATTCCCAATCAATATGGTCAAATAGAGAGAGTTTGTGTTAATATGGGTGAACCTGTTCTTGTTGCAGAAGAAATTCCGGTAACTTTTTCAGGTAAAATGATGATAAACGAACAAATTAATTTTGAACCGGAGCTGTACAATATAACCTGTGTTTCGATGGGTAATCCTCACACCATAATTTTTACTGATAACATTAATAAGCTGAAATTGGAAAAAATCGGTAGAAAAATTGAGAATTTCAGACTGTTCCCTGAGCGAACAAATGTAGAATTTGTTGAGATAATTTCTCCTTACAGAGCAAATGTGAGGGTTTGGGAGCGTGGTGCAGGTGAGACACAAGCCTGCGGTACAGGTGCTTGTGCAGTGTTAGTCGCCGGAGTGTTGAATGGAGTTCTTGATCGTCAAGCAATTATTCAATTGCCGGGTGGAGAATTACAAATTGAATGGCGTGAAAGCGATAATTGCGTTTATATGACGGGCGACGCAGTAACGGTGTTTGAGGGGGAGTGGTGAATAGTGATTAGTGAATAGTGATTGGTAGATTAAACATTACACGTTAAACACTAAACATTAAAACATAGACAATAGACTGTAGACTATAGACAAAAACAAAAAGATATGGCATTAGTTAACGAACATTTTTTAAAACTACCCGGTAGTTATTTATTTTCTGAAATAGCAAAAAGGGTAAACACATATAAACAAGCAAATCCGGAACAAAAGGTTATCAGTCTGGGAATTGGGGATGTTACGCAGCCTTTAGCTCCGGTAGTAATAGAGGCTATGCATAAGGCTGTCGATGAGATGGCAAGTGAATCTACTATGCGAGGTTATGCTCCCGAAACAGGCTATTCATTTTTGATTAATGCTATTCTCGAAAATGATTTCAAAATGCGAGGTGTAGATTTAGATGCAGATGAAATTTTTATCAGTAATGGTGCGAAAAGCGATACAGGAAATATTGGAGATATCTTAGGTGTGAAAAATATTGTAGCCGTTACAAATCCTGTATATCCGGTTTATTTAGACACAAACGCTATGGCAGGCCGTTCAGGTATATTTGAAAAAGGACTATGGCAAGATATCGTTTATTTACCTTGTTCGCCCGACAATGATTTTGTACCTGCAATTCCATCTGAAAAAGTAGATATTATTTATTTGTGTTTTCCAAATAACCCGACAGGAACGACCTTAACCAAAAAAGAGTTGAAGAAGTGGGTTGATTATGCTCTTGATACTAAAACATTACTGTTGTTCGATGCAGCTTACGAGGCATTTATCACTGAAGATGATGTTCCTCATAGTATTTATGAGATTGAAGGTGCAAAAAAAGTTGCTATCGAGTTTAGAAGTTTTTCCAAAACAGCAGGGTTTACTGGTTTACGATGTGGATATACTGTTGTACCTAAAGAACTGATGGGCGAAGATGCTGCCGGAAAACCGATACCCTTAAATCAGCTTTGGAGAAGAAGGCAGACAACGAAGTTCAACGGAACAGCGTACATCGTTCAACGTGCAGCCGAAGCAATTTACTCTAAAGAAGGTCAGAAGCAGATTAAAGATACCATAAATTATTATATGGAAAATGCTCGAATAATAAAAGAAAATTTAGAGCAAATCGGCTTAAAGGTTTACGGAGGCATAAATGCTCCATACATCTGGGTGAAAACGCCTAATAATATGTTGTCATGGGAATATTTTGATAAGCTGCTCAACGAAAAACAAATTGTTACAACTCCAGGAGTAGGTTTCGGCAAAAGCGGCGAAGGATTTATCCGTCTAACAGCTTTTGGAAAAAAGACTGATACTCTCGAAGCGATGAAGCGAATCAGAATGTGATTCCAAGTATTAGTGATTAGTGATTAGTGATTAGTGATTAGTGATTGGTGATTAGTAATTGGTGATTAGTGATTAGTAATTGGTAGAGACGCACAATTTGTGCGTCTGTACATTACATTATCACATTATCATATTGGCACATTATCACATTGGCATATTGGCACATTAACACATTAGCATATTATCACATTAAATTAAAGGTATAAAAAATGAAAAAAATATATATAACGACTCTTCTTTTTTCTGCAATTATAACAGTGCAGGCAGAAGAAGAAAGTAAAAAAGTCTCCTTGACATTGGGATCTGATTTTGTCAGTTCGTATGTATGGCGTGGAGCATATCAAACAGGATATAGTGTACAACCAAGTTTGGGCTTAGAAGCAGGAGGTCTTTCACTTTCGGCTTGGGGAAGCTCTGATATTGCAAGTGTAGGTTTCAAAGAAGTTGATTTTACCTTAGGCTATTCAATTGCAGGATTGTCGATAGCAATAACTGATTACTGGTGGATGGGCGAAGGTCACCAAAACTATTTCAGGTATCAGAGCAAAACATCCGACCATTTATTTGAAGGAACAATTGCGTATACTCTTCCGCTTGAGAAATTTCCATTGAGCATCTCTTGTAACACTATGTTTGGCGGTGCCGATTATAAATTAAGTGGTGATAGAGCATATTCAACTTACATCGAATTAGTATATCCGTTTACAATAAGTGATACGGAATTGGATGTTTCTGTCGGCATGACTCCACAAGATGGTTTATATGCGAGTAAAACAGCTTTAGTAAACGTAGGTATTGGTGTCTCGAAAACATTAAAGATTTCTGAGAGCTACTCACTACCTGTTTTTGGTAGAGTGATGGCAAATCCTCATAGCGAAGATATATACTATGTATTCGGATTTAGCTTGTAAAAATTATAACAATTAAAATTAAGAAAAAATGAAAAAGATTGAAGCTATTATACGTAAATCAAGATTTGAAGATGTGAAAGCAGCACTTTTAGAAGCCGATATCGAATGGTTTTCCTATTATGATGTTCGCGGCATAGGAAAAATGCATCAAGAACGTATTTATAGAGGTGTTGTCTATGACACAAGTTATATTGAAAGAACATTGTTAAGTATTGTTGTGAGAGATGTCAATGTTGAGAAAACGGTTAAGGCAATTCAAAAACATGCTCAGACAGGAGATATAGGCGATGGTCGTATTTTTATTATTCCGGTAGATGATGCCATAAGAATAAGAACAGGTGAACGTGGAGATATTTCCTTATACGATGTCAAAAAATAAGTATTTAGTTTATAAATTTTAAAAAATAGAGTTATGAGATATACAATATATTTAACAAGTTTGTTTTTGTTATTAATGTTTGCGTCAGATACTATGGCGCAAGGAGATGTGCAAATACAGGAATATACAAGTAGCAGTGCGGTGTTACCTCCCGATCACCTTGTAGATTTTATTGAACAACCTTCCGCTTTAGATTCCGGTAATACGGCGTGGATTATTGTTGCTACTATATTGGTGATGTTTATGACTGTTCCGGGTCTTGTGCTATTCTACGGAGGATTGGTTCGTCAGAAAAACTTCCTGAGTGTTATCATGCAGTGTTTTGTTTTAGTGGGTGTGATTAGTATTCTGTGGTTTGCATTCGGATATAGCTGGGTGTTTGGAACAGGTTTAGCCGAAAGTGGTAATCCTTTGAGTTTTATGATTGGAGGTTTTGATAAGATGTTTTTGAGAGGTGTAACTTTAGAAACATTAATACCTGGACCTAATATCCCGGAGATTATTTTTGCTCTGTTTCAATGTATGTTCGCTATAATTACACCTGCTCTTATTATTGGAGCATTTGCAGAAAGAGTGAAATTTTCTGGTTACTTGCTATTTGCTGTCCTTTGGTCAATCTTCGTTTACAACCCAATGGCTCACTGGGTTTGGGGTGGCGGCTGGATGCAGAAAATGGGCGCCATTGATTTTGCGGGCGGTACGGTTGTACATATAAACGCCGGTATTACAGCACTTGTAATGGCAATCCTTATCGGCAAACGTAAAGATTATAAATATGGACAACCGACACCACCTCACAATGTTCCGTTTGTATTCATGGGTGCAGCTTTCCTTTGGTTAGGTTGGTTTGGTTTCAATGCCGGAAGCGGACTTGCAGCAGACGGACTTGCAGCTAATGCATTTCTTGTTACACATTTGGCAACAGCGGTAGCGGTTGTAACATGGATTGCGATTGACTGGATTAAACATTCAAAACCAACAGTAGTAGGTGCTTCAACAGGAGCAATTGCCGGTTTGGTTGCTATTACACCGGCTGCAGGAAGTGTAGATATTCTCGGAGCTATGATAATTGGTGCTGTATCTTCCTTAGTATGCTTCTTCATGGTTGCTTATGTGAAAAACAAACTCAAATATGACGATTCATTAGATGCGTTTGGAGTTCATGGAATGGGAGGCATTGTCGGTTCTATCTTGGTAGGCGTCTTTGCTACTCAAACTGTTACCGGGACAGAAGGAGTACAGGGAGCTTTATTCGGAAACTGGCAACAATTGTCTGTTCAATTTATAGTAACAGTTGCTTCCATTGCATTCAGTGCAGTTATGACTGTTATCATTTTTTATATTGTAGAAAAAACAGTAGGTGTACGTGTGAATCCGCGTATCGAAGAAGAAGGATTGGATATCTATGAACATGGTGAAACTTCTTATAATTATTAACAAAAAATATATTATGGCACTTTACATTCCAAATGGTTATAAACCAACATTAAGTTCCGAAGAAATGGAACAAGCAATAAAAAAAATTAAAATCAGATTTCAGGAAGAGCTATCACAAGCTTTGTCGCTTCGCCGTGTTACTGCCCCGCTATTTGTACTTTCAGGTACAGGTATCAACGACAATCTTAACGGAGTCGAACGACCTGTTTCCTTCGAAATTCCGGCTTTAGGCGGAAAAAGAGCAGAAGTGGTTCATTCTCTTGCAAAATGGAAACGTATAAAACTTGGTGCTTATCAAATTGAGGCAGGAAGAGGCTTATATACAGATATGAACGCCATTCGTGCAGACGAGGAATTGGATAATCTTCACTCGCTGTATGTCGACCAATGGGATTGGGAGCGTACTATGATAGATGAAGATAGAAATCTCGACTTTCTCAAGTTTATCGTAGAAAAGATATATCGTGCATTACGTAAAACCGAATCGTATTTGATAAGTGAGTATTTACATATTACACCATTGCTTCCGCATGAGATTACATTTATACATACCGAAGAATTGCAACAGAAATATCCACATCTTAGTCCGAAAGAGCGCGAGAATATTGCCGCTAAGGAGTACGGAGCAATATTTCTGATTGGCATTGGCGGCGAATTGGCTGATGGAGAAATTCATGATGGACGCTCTCCTGATTATGACGATTGGAGTACGCCGACCGAAAACGGATTTCACGGACTTAATGGCGATATTATTCTTTGGAATCCATTGTTGAATGCGGCTTTTGAAATATTCTCAATGGGTATAAGGGTGGATAAAACCGCTCTGCTCAAACAACTCAAAATAAGAAACTGTGAAGATAGATTAGAATTGAATTTTCATAAAAGTTTGATCGAAGATAAAATTCCTCTTTCTATCGGTGGTGGAATAGGTCAGTCGCGCTTGTGTATGTATCTTCTTCATGCTGCTCATATTGGTGAAGTGCAATCAAGCCTGTGGCCCGATGAAATGATAGCAGAATGTAGTAAAAACAATATCATACTTAAATGATGATAAATTATTTATAATGCATTATTACATTGAGTTTTACATTACAAATTACAATATTCAATAAAAAATAAGATTATGTCGAATTTAAGATTTCATTCAGTTAAAGAAACTTTAAACAGAAAAGTAGTAGATGTCCCGGTGCCACAGAAAAAAACATCTGATTATTTTGGAAGTTATGTGTTTGATAGAAGGCAAATGCGTAAATATCTATCAAACGAAACTTATAAATTGGTTCTAAATGCGATTGATAAGGGCGAACCTCTTGATCGTCAGATTGCAAAGCATGTAGCAGCGGGAATGCGTATGTGGGCAATGGAAAATGGAGCTACTCACTACACACATTGGTTTCATCCGCTAACTGATGGTACAGCCGAGAAGCATGATGCTTTTATAGATTTCGATGGTTTCGGTGGTGTTATAGAAGAATTTTCTGGTAAGCTGCTGGCTCAACAGGAACCGGATGCGTCGAGCTTTCCGAGCGGTGGTATTCGCAACACTTTCGAAGCGCGTGGATATACTGCATGGGACCCTTCGTCACCCGCTTTTATCGTGGACGATACCTTGTGTATTCCCACTATTTTCATTTCTTATACCGGTGAATCGTTGGATTATAAATTACCACTACTGAAATCAATCAGTGCCGTTGATAAGGCAGCCGTAGAAGTTTGTCGATATTTTGATAAGAATGTAAAAAAAGTGATTTCTTATCTTGGATGGGAACAGGAATATTTCTTAGTCGACCAGGCTCTATATGCTGCTCGTCCGGATTTAATTCTTACAGGACGCACACTGATGGGACATGAAAGTGCTAAAAATCAACAGCTCGAAGATCATTATTTTGGCTCTATTCCTACTCGTGTTTCTGCATTTATGCGCGAACTTGAATACGAATGTTATAAATTGAGCATTCCGGTAAAAACCCGCCATAATGAAGTTGCTCCCAATCAGTTTGAGGTAGCACCTATTTTTGAGGAGTGTAACCTTGCCAACGACCATAACCTGCTTCTTATTTCGGTGATGCAGCGCGTGGCAGAGAAGCATAATTTTGAAGTATTGCTTCACGAGAAGCCTTTCAAAGGCATCAATGGTTCGGGTAAGCACAATAACTGGTCGCTCGGAACAGATACCGGAGTGAACTTGTTGGGTCCGGGTAAGAATCCGATTGAAAACCTGCAATTCATCACTTTTATGGTCAATGTGTTGCGTGCAGTTCATAAAAACAACGCATTGCTGAAAGCAAGTATTTCCTCAGCCACTAACGCACATCGTTTAGGTGCCAATGAAGCTCCGCCTGCCATTATTTCTGTCTTTTTGGGAAGTCAGATTTCTGCATTATTAGACGAAATTGAGCGAGGGAACGGTACCTCTGATATCAATGTAAAAGGTAAAACAGGTACGCGCCTTTCGCTCAACCATATTCCTGAGATTCTGGTAGATAATACCGACCGTAACCGTACTTCACCATTTGCTTTCACGGGTAACCGTTTTGAGTTTCGTGCTGTAGGTTCGTCGGCAAACTGTGCATCTGCCATCACTGCGTTGAATACTTCCGTGGCTTATCAGTTATGCGAATTTAAGAGAGAAGTGGATGCTTTAATCGCTTCGGGAAGTAAAAAAGATGAAGCAATTTTTACGATTATCCGCAGATATATTGCAGATTCGAAAGCAATTCGTTTTGATGGAAATGGGTATAGTGACGAATGGAAACAGGAAGCTGCAAAGCGTGGTTTGGATTGCGAGACTTGTGTACCGGTTATTTACGATGCCTATCTTTCAGAATCCTCCATTAAACTGTTTAAAGAAACCGAAGTGTTGTCAGAGCGCGAACTTCATGCTCGCAACGAAGTGAAATGGGAGATTTATACGAAAAAAATTCAGATTGAAGCCCGCGTGCTTGGCGATTTGGCAATGAACCATATCATTCCGGTTGCCACACGTTATCAAGGGTTATTGTTGGATAATGTATATAAAATCCAGAAACTCTATAATGAGGAGAAGGCTCGGAAAATTGCAGGTCAGGATTTGGAAATTATCGAAGAAATTGCAGATCATATCAACTATATTAAAATTAAAACCGATGAGATGGTTGAAGCTCGCAAGACAGCTAATATAATTGAAAATGAACGTGAAAAGGCATTGGCATACTCGCAAAACGTTGCAGGATACTTAGATGAAATCCGCTATCATATCGATAAATTAGAACTTATAGTTGATAATGAAATGTGGACGCTACCGAAGTATCGTGAGCTTTTGTTTATTCGGTAATATGTCGTTTGGGAGCAGAGGGTGGAAAAGCCGACTACGGTTGCAGAGGAGTTCCCTCACTTCGCTTCGCTTGTTCGGGATGACACGAGCGTTAGCGGGCAGAGGGTGGAAAAGCCGACTACGGTTGCAGAGGAGTTCCCTCACTTCGCTTCGCTTGTTCGGGATGACACGAGCGTTAGCGGGCAGAGGGTGGAAAAGCCGACTACGGTT
>CALFXE010000283.1 GCA_937927845.1 uncultured Paludibacter sp. | reverse complement strand
TTTCTGGTTGCACAGGCTTGACTTCCATTAGCATAGGCAATAGTGTAACGTCTATTGGAAGTTCAGCTTTCTCAGGTTGTATAGGATTAGAAGAGTTTATTATTTCTAAAGATAATCAGGCATATCGTACACTTGATAGCGTATTGTTCAGTAAGGATAAAACAACCTTAGTCTGTTATCCTAATGCTAAAGGAAGTACTTACAGCATACCTGAAGGTGTAACGTCTATAGGTTCTTATGCTTTCTATGATTGTATAGACTTGATTTCCATTACTATGCCCAACAGTCTTACATCTATTAAGAATAATGCTTTTTATGGCTGTACAGGACTAAATTCCATTACCCTTTCCAATAGTTTAACATCTATTGGAAATTTAGCTTTTTGTGGTTGTACAGGCTTAACTTCCATTACCTTTCCCAATAGTGTAAAGTCTATTGGAAGTTTAGCCTTTTCGGGCTGTGAAGGGCTGAGTTCCATATATTGTATGTCCTCTACGCCTCCTGCTGTCGGAGAAAACGGCTTTAAGGATGTAAATGAAAGTACCTGCAAACTCTATGTACCCAAAGAGAGCTACGGAGCTTATTGGTCAACAAAGCCATGGTACGATTTTGAGAATATCATAGGAATTGACCCTGAGTCTGGCGTTAAAAACACTACTCTCGAAGGTATAAAGCTGTATCCTAACTCTGCTGCTTCTTTGCTTTATATCGGTTTAGGTGAAAATACGGAAATATGCGATATAAGCATTTACAGTACGACAGGGCAAAAAGTGCACACAGAAGTCACTATTGCCACAAACATCAGCTTGAATATTTCAGGGTATCCCGCAGGTACGTACATTGTACAGGCTTCAGACATAAATAAACAAATATATAATCTGGGTAAATTTGTAAAAAAGTAAGGCTAAGAAAATCACACAAGCATAATATCCACATGCCCCTTGTATTCTTCGGACGAGGGGCATGATTTTAATGTTTTAAAGGGTGTTTTCTTATTGCTCGTTATCCAAACAACTACGACTTCACGGGAGTTCCCTCAGTCGCTCTCTTGGCTTCGCCAAGTCGCTCGTTCGGAAGGACACGCTCGCTTGCGGACGGTGTATACCGCCACTCCAAGTGTTTATGTAACATCATTATTTATGCAGTGGCGGGGCAGGAAACCTTGCACCGGTCGTGCGTTTAGGCTGTTGCGTTTTACAATGCTGAACGACCGGTTACACTGTTAGCTAACGAGCGTGTCATTCCGAACGAGCGCAGCGAAGTGAGGAAACTCCCCTACAGTCGTAGTCGGCTGAATAACGAGTTGTGAGGAAACTCCCGTACATCCGCAGTCGGTTGTACAACAAGCAGCAACCATATTGAATCCGAAGGATTCACATATTTATAGATGTGCATATAACACCATATAACATTCGACCCAGAATGGGTCGTACAATACCCTTAATTCGTTGTGTTCTATAAATATATTATCCCTTTGGGATATAGAGACGCGGTACGCCACGTCTCTACGATTAAATACACATGTGCTATCACACTCCGGTTGCATCATCACATTTGTATAACATCATTGAATCTTCAATTCCTTCAAAATTGGCACTAAATTGATATTCATTTTAGAAAAAGCAAACCATTTTTGCCAAGATCTTTTAGTGAGGCACCAATATGATAAAGTTCTGTTCTGTCAATAATTATAAATCTGTCGTGACTGTTTTTAAATTCGTCAATTGTAATGGTTGCATACTGGCTGTTATGCTTTTCAAGATCTAAAACCAATGATTTGGTGATTGTTTTAGTATAGATATTAGCTTTCACACCTTGCGAGCGTTTATCTAAAAGCAATAAAACCGTCTCGTCGATATAATTATCAATCAAGATTATCTCTTTTTGTGTTGATTTTATCAATTCCGCAACAAAAACCCAAGCATCAAAGATTTGTCCATCGAAAAAAATACCTTTTTGATATTTGGGTTTACCATCATCTAAAGCTTTGAAAATTCGGTCAAATTTTTCTTCGTTTTTTAATTGATTTAATTCTAAATAATCAAGACGTTGAAAAATAGAAGCATTCTGTATCAGGAATTGTCGCATTTTGACGAATGCTTGGACAATTTTAACACTAATTTGGATAGCTACATCTGTATTCAAAACGCCGGAAAGCATTACTACACCCTGTTCTGTGAAAACATAAGGAGTGGTTCTTCTTCCTCCGTGTAAACTTGAAGTTCCAATTTGGAACCTCAAGTTTTCTCATTCTCTATCTGTTAGTTGAAAAACGAAAATATCAGGAAACCTTTTTTGATTACGTTTCACTGCACGGTTTATAAATTTAGTTTCAGCATCAAACATTTCAGCCAAATCACTATCCAACATTACATGTTGACCTCTAATAGTCAGGATTTTATTTTCGATGAAGTTTTGATTAACAGATACGATAGTTAAATTATTATTTGTCATATTAAAGGTTTTTGACGATAATAAAATGTTTTTCTTGTCATAGTTAATTGCATTTTAATGAATTTGTAAATAAATTTCTGAAATCAATCAGTGGAATTAACGTTGCCTTTCCATCTCCCTTTTTGCATCCTTTTCTTTGAGCGACTGACGTTTGTCATAAGTTTTTTTACCTTTAGCCAGACCTATTTCAAGTTTAGCTAAACCTTTGTCATTGATGAAGAGTTTTAAGGGTATGATGGTTAGACCCGTTTCGCGGGTTGCTCGTCCCAGCTTTAGTAATTCCCTTTTGGTTAGTAGTAATTTACGATCGCGCCGTACATCATGATTATTGTACGTTCCGAAAAAATATGTTGCGATATGCATATTCTTAACCCATAATTCATCTTTGATAAAAGTGCAATAAGTATCCACCAAAGAGGCTTTCCCATCGCGGATAGATTTTATTTCCGTACCAAATAGTTGAATCCCTGCTATGTAACGATCAATTATCTCATAATTAAAAGTCGCACGCTTATTTTTAATAACTATGTTCGAGGAGTAACGCATTTTATTGTTTTCAAAAATCAAATACAAAAGTACAGTTTTTTTATCAAGAAAAATTTATCTACTCATAAAATTCCTTTATCTTTGCCAAACTATGCCAATATGCTAATATGCCAATATGCCAATACGATAATATGTCAATATGCAAATACGATAATTAGTTAAAAAATGCTTTATTCATTTATTCATTAAACACATTAGCACATTATCATATTAGCACATTAAAAAACAGTTAGTTATGACATCTGAAATAAAGATAAATGTTGTAGGATTAATATATAATAATAATTTAGCCGGTACGTATGGACTGATTCTGGCTGAGGAGGATGGGAAGAGAAGATTTTCTGTTATGATTGGTGAACCTGAAGCTCAATCAATTGCTATGAAAATGAATAAGAAAAAATCACCACGTCCACTTACCCATGATTTGATTATATCTTTACTTACATCTTTTAATGCAAAATTGAAAAAGATTGTGATTTGCGATATGATTAATGAAGTGTTTTATTCCGAACTTTATATAGAAAGAGATAATAATCAGATGGTTGTAGATGCACGAACTTCTGATGCCATTGCACTTGCAATTAGGTCGGAATGTGATATTTTTATTAAGTCGGAAGTGCTGAATATAGTTGGTATTGAAGTAGAACCAAAAGCAAATGAAGATACACTAAAAGAAGAAGATACAATTAATGTAAATGCTGAAGATCTTTCT
The DNA here is from genome assembly GCA_937927845.1 of uncultured Paludibacter sp. Taxonomy (GTDB): domain Bacteria; phylum Bacteroidota; class Bacteroidia; order Bacteroidales; family Paludibacteraceae; genus Paludibacter. Next base: position 12,472 of record CALFXE010000283.1, on the reverse strand, counting down.
CATGAAGACTTGGATTTACTGTCAGTGGAAGATTTGGAAGAGTTGTTAAGTATGGCAGTCAAAGAAGAAAAATATGAATTAGCTGTAAATTTGAGAGATGCAATTAAAAGACGAAAAAAGGTGTAAAAATCACAAAATAATCTTTTGAATATTGAAATAAAAGTAGTAATTTAGCGTGATTTTTTGAAAAATGAAATAAATAAGATAAATGTTAGAACAAGACAGGATTATTAAAGTGAATATTGACGAAGAAATGAAGTCTTCGTATATCGACTATTCAATGTCGGTTATTGTTTCCCGTGCGTTGCCGGATGTTCGTGATGGTTTTAAACCTGTTCATCGCAGGGTACTGTTCGGAATGAACGAACTTGGAAATAATTCCGATAAACCATATAAGAAGTCGGCAAGAATTGTAGGGGAAGTGATGGGTAAATATCACCCACATGGAGATTCATCTATATATGGCACTCTGGTACGTATGGCTCAGCCATGGTCTTTGCGCTATCCTCTGGTAGATGGGCAAGGTAACTATGGGTCAGTTGATGGAGATAGTCCGGCTGCTATGCGTTATACTGAGGCACGTTTACAAAAACTTGCTGAGGAGATGTTGGTTGATATCAATAAAGATACAGTTGACTTTCAATTGAATTTTGATGATACACTAAAAGAACCTGTTGTACTTCCTACAAGAATACCTAATCTATTAGTTAACGGTTCATCCGGAATAGCTGTCGGTATGGCTACTAATATGGCTCCACATAATCTTTCAGAGGTTATTGATGCTACAGTAGCTTATATTGATAATCATGATATTGAAATAAGTGAGTTGATTAAGTATGTAAAAGCACCCGACTTCCCGACAGGAGGTATTATTTATGGTTATGCCGGAGTGAAAGAAGCATACGAAACAGGACGTGGTCGAGTTGTTATTCGCTCAAAAGTAGATATAGAAACCGAAGCATCAGGTCGTGAGAAGATAATTGTACATGAAATCCCATATTTGGTTAATAAAGCAGAATTAATCAAATCTATCGTAGCACTTATAGAAGACAAGAAAATTGAAGGTATATCTCATATTAATGATGAATCTGACCGTGAAGGTATGCGTATCGTTATTGACATTAAGAGAGATGCAAACTCATCCGTAGTACTTAATAAATTATTCAAATTTTCGGCTCTTCAATCTTCTTTCAGTATTAATAATATTGCTTTGGTTAACGGTCGTCCACGACTACTTAACCTCAAAGAATTAATTAAATACTTCGTTGATCATAGACACGAAGTTGTAACACGCCGTACTCAATTCGAACTTGCCGAAGCCGAAAAAAGAGCACATCTGCTCGAAGGTTTTATGATTATCTTAGATAATCTTGATGAAGCAATACGGATTATCAGAGATTCTAAAACACCTGATGAAGCGAGAACGAGATTGATGGAAGCATTTGGACTGTCGGAAATACAATCACGTGCAGTTGTTGAAATGCGTTTGCGTCAGCTTACCGGAATGGAGCAGGATAAATTACGTGCTGAGTATGAAGATATTTTAGCTTTAATCGCACGTTTAAAAGATATTTTGGATAAACTCGAACTTCGAATGGCAATTATCAAAGAAGAATTGATCGAAGTGAAAGCAAAATTTGGTGATATTCGCCGCTCCGAAATAGTCTATGCTTCAGAAGATTTTAATCCTGAAGATTTCTATTCTGATGATGAAATGATTATAACAATTTCACGACTTGGTTATATCAAACGTACTGCCTTAATTGAATTTAGAGCACAAGGCAGGGGAGGAGTAGGTTCGAAAGGTAGCGATTCGAGAGATGAAGACTTTATAGAATATATCTATCCCGCATCAATGCATAACACAATGATGTTCTTTACTCAAAAAGGAAAATGTTATTGGCTGAAGGTATATGAAATTCCCGAAGGAAGCAAGAACTCAAAAGGTAGAGCTATACAAAATCTTTTAAATATTGATTCTGACGATAAAGTTAATGCTTTTATACGCGTAAAAGGTTTAGAGGATAAAGAGTATATAAATTCTCACTACCTGATATTCTGTACGAAAAACGGTATCGTGAAAAAAACTGTTCTCGAAGCTTATTCTCGTCCCCGTACTAACGGCGTAAATGCCATAAATATTCGTGAAGATGATAAAGTAATTCAAGTCAGATTAACCGACGGAGATTCGGAAGTTGTTATGGCTAATCGAAATGGTAGAGCTATTCGTTTTAATGAATCTAAAGTTCGTGCAATGGGTAGAACAGCGACAGGAGTAATTGGGATGCAGCTTGATGATGATGGTCAGGATGAGGTAGTTGGTATGGTTTGTGTGAAGAAAGACTCCGAAGAAACAATTATGGTTGTGTCTCAACAAGGTTACGGAAAGCGTTCTTTATTAGATGATGAAAATGGCGAACCTATCTACCGTATTACAAATAGAGGCGGTAAAGGTGTTAAAACAATAAATATCACTGAGAAAACAGGAAAGTTAGTCTCTATTAAAAGTGTAAATGACGAAAACGACCTGATGATTATCAATGTTTCCGGTATAGTAATCAGATTGCATGTAGCTGATATTAGAGTCATGGGTAGGGCAACACAAGGTGTAAGATTGATTAATCTCGAAAAGCGCAATGATGAAATTGCTTCAGTTTGTAAAGTGTTGACTGAAAATGATGAAGAGGTAGAACTGATTGAAGATGTAGAAACGCTGACAGATACAGATAATAAAACTGTTTTAGAAAACGATATAGAACAGATAGAAGAATAAATTTTTATAAATAAAAACTCACATCAACAAACAATTATTAAATTTGAAAATTATGAAAAAAGTAATTTTTTCACTATTACTACTTTTAGGTGTAACAATGGTGTTCGCCCAAAAGAAAAATGTTGCTAAAGCGAGAAATTTAACTTTAATGGAAACACCTGATTTTAAAGGTGCACGTGAGGCAATTTTACCGGCTTTAGAAGATCCTACAACGAGTGGAGACCCTAAGACATGGCAAGTTGCGGGGCTAATTGGTTACAAAGAAAACGAAGAGTATTATAAAAATCTTGCTCTGGGTAAACAAGTCGACTTTGTTAAAAAGGGAGAGGCTGTAATGGAATCTCTAAATTATTATTTAAAAGCATATGATTTAGATCAAAATCAGTTCGATAAGAAAGGTAAAAAGATTAAACCTAAATTGGAGAATGACATTAAAGCAAAAATAAAAGAGTATTTTGAAGAAAAACATAATCTCTTTTATTACGCAGCTACTCTTTTTGACGAGAAGAAAGATTATGTTGGTGCAATAAAAGCCTTTGATACTTATCTTTCTATACCGGATCTTCCTTATATGAAAGATGTTGTTAAATTAGATTCTACCTATCTTCAGGTTAAATATTTTAATGCTCTTGCAGCAAGAAATGCAGAGATGTGGGATAAAGCAATCAAAATTCATGAAGATATTAAAGATGAAGGATATGAAACAGGCAATGTATTTAAAATGTTGTACGAAGAGTATATACAAGTGAAGGATACAGCTAATTTCTTGAAAACTCTTGAAGATGGCTTTAAAAAGATGCCTGAAGATCCCTGGTTCATTCAAAACTTGATTAATTTCTATCTTACAAATAATAGAATTGCTGAGTCAAAGGTCTATATAGATAAAGCTATTGAGGTTTCACCAAATGAAGCCGTGTATTATTACATTAATGCTAAAATATACGAATTAGAAAAAGATTATGTCAATGCTCGTAAAAATTATGATAAAACATTAGAGTTGGATTCTAATTATGCTGATGCTTACGCAGGAATTGGTGTTTTAATTATTGAAGAAGGTCAACAAATATTAGATGACGCAGCATATAAATCAGATAAAGAATTTAATCTTGCCAAAGAAAAAGCATTTGATATTTTCCGTTCAGCCATTGATTATTTCAAAAAGGCAGATCAAATCAATCCGGAAGAATTGATATATAAACGCAACCTTAAAACTTTGTATTATCGATTGAATATGAGCAAAGAACTTGAAGAAGTTGATAAAGCATTGGGGTATTAATTGATTGTTAAAATTATAATAATGAAAGAGGGTGTATTAATTTGCATCCTTTTTTTATTTGTGAAATTTTATTTGCAGGGATAAAAAATTATCCCTAATTTTGTGTTGTTAGATAAAATTACTATGCCAACACTATTTATTATTTTCGGTTTACGATTTTTCTTTTATGCAGACGAACATCTTCCTATACATATTCATATTGAAAATGGAGATGGAAGAGCAAAGACGAAATAGTGAAGAAGTGGAATGAATTTCACGGAGAATGACGATAACTTTTAAAGTAGAGGAGAGAGTATGGAAACGATTAAAAAAATATGGTTTGCAGATGAACGGATTTATATGCAGACTTCTGAAGACGAAATTTATAGTCGTCCGTTAGAGGCTTTCCCAAGATTAAAAGATGCAAATGACAGCGATCGAAATAAATTTCGGATAGGGCGTTTTAGGGATGATGTTCGTTGGGAAAGTCTGGATGAAGATATTCACATCAGTAGCTTTTATGATAAGATAGAGCCTAATCAGACAAATGAAATCGCACGTATATTTAGTCGATTTCCTCAGTTGAATGTATCGGAAGTAGCACGTTCTATTGGTATAAATAAGAGTTTGCTGGCTAAATATATTTATGGCATTAAAACTCCTTCAGCAGAACGTACCAAACAAATAAAAAAAGTGCTACACAATCTTGGTAAGGAATTGATAGCCGTGTAAAGTCGATTACAAATAAACGATAATTATTACAATAAGAAATTTATTATCGAATAATATATTGTTCTGAAATAGATCTGTGTGCTTGAACCCTTTCGATTGTGTCGGCAAATGTATCGGCACATGAAAGCACTTTAACTTTGCTGCATTTATTGCAATCAAAAGGTATTGAGTCGGTAAATGCTATTTCAGTAAGTGCAGAATTCATAATTCTTTCTGATGCTTTTCCCGACATAACACCGTGAGTCACAATAGCTCTAACTGATTTAGCTCCGTTTGACATCATTAAATCAGCCGCCATACACAGAGTTCCTGCCGTATCTACCATGTCATCAACTATGATTACATCTTTGCCTTCAACATCACCGATTATCCTCATTTCTCCGACTACATTAGCTTTTTCACGTGTTTTATGACACAGTACCATCGGTACATCAAGGAATCGTGAATAAGTACCAGCTCTTTTGGAACCCCCAACATCAGGAGATGCTATTACAAGATTATCTAACTTTAAGGATTCAATATAAGGAACAAAAATCCTTGATGCATAGAGATGATCAACCGGTACATCGAAAAATCCTTGTATCTGATCAGCATGTAAATCCATTGTTATGACACGATCCACTCCGGCGACACTTAATAAATCAGCTATAAGCTTTGCCCCGATCGAAACACGTGGTTTGTCTTTTCTGTCCTGTCTTGCCCATCCAAAGTATGGAATAACTGCTATTATCTTATATGCAGATGCTCTTTTAGCTGCATCTATCATCAGTAATAGCTCCATTAAATTGTCGGAGTTAGGAAAGGTGGACTGAATCAGATAAATGTATTGTCCACGAATGGATTCCTCATAAGAAACAGCAAACTCCCCATCAGCAAAATGCTCTATATTCATAATGCCAAGAGGAGTGTTTAAGCTTTTACAAATTTTTTCAGCCAGATAACGACTATTAGTTCCCGAAAATACCTTGAACTGTGGAGTTGATGCAGACATATATCCTAATTGAAAATGATTAAGCAATTTTTTGCAAAAGTACTACTTTATTTAACAATAACCTTATTGAATTAAGAATAAAAACTAAGTAATTTATAATGTGCTGTTATTTACATAATTAACAATCCATTCTCCAACTTCTGATGTTGAATAAGCTTTTCCATCACCTGCTATATCTTCGGTTATAACCTTTGCATCCATACTTGCTGCAACAGCTTTGCGAATTAAAGCTCCTTCTTCCATCATATTAAATGCATATTCAAACATTAATGCTGCCGATAAAATAGTTGCCAATGGATTAGCAATATTTTTACCTGCTGCCTGAGGATACGAACCATGAATAGGTTCAAAAACTGAAGTGTGAATGCCTATTGATGCTGATGGCAACATACCTAAAGACCCTGTGATTACTGAAGCTTCATCAGTTAATATATCTCCGAAAAGATTTTCAGTTACTAACACATCGAAACTCTTAGGCCATTGGATAATACGCATTGCTGCATTATCAACAAACATATATTCGGTTTCAACGTCCGGATATTGTGGTGCTATTTCTTGAGTGATTTGTCTCCATAAACGACTGGTTGCTATTACATTGGCTTTGTCGACCATAGTAACTTTCTTGCGTCTTTGTCTCGCGTATTTATATGCCAAATGCATAATTCGCTCAACTTCTTCACGAGTATAAACGCATGTGTCATATGCAGTATTGCCATCTTCGGAGCGACCTTGTGGACGACCGAAATACATACCACCGGTTAACTCGCGAATACACATAAAATCAGCTCCTTCAACTAAGTCTGCTCTTAAAGGTGATTTGTGTAAAAGAGAGGGGAATGTCGTTACCGGACGGATATTGGCGTAAAGTCCCAAGTCTTTGCGCATTTTTAATAAGCCTTGTTCAGGACGTACTTTTGCAGATGGGTTGTTGTCGTATTTAGGGTCTCCGATTGCACCAAACAATACAGCATCCGAACGCATACATAATTCATGAGTTGCTTGTGGATAAGGATCTCCGACAGCATCAATTGCCGTAGCCCCGGTTAAACCTTCTTCATATTTTAATGTATGACCAAATTTCTTACATACAGCTTTTGTTACTTCCAAAGCTTGTTTTACTATTTCGGGACCAATTCCATCACCCGCTAATACTGCAATATTTAATTCTTTACTCATTTTTATTGTTTGTTTTTTATTGTCTATTGTCTATCGCCTATTGTCTATAGTCTATTGTCTAATGTTTAATGTGTAATGTTTAACGTGTAATGTTTAACGTGTAATGTTTATGTACTATTGACTATTGACCAATCACTAATCACTAATTACCAATTACCAATCACCAATCAACATTGTTTAACCGGTATATCACCACTTTCGATGATATTCAGCATTTTTTCGGTAGCTTTTAATGCCGCTACCGTTTGGTCACCATCCAAACCTCTTGTTCTGAATGTTTTACCATCAAATTGCCAAGTGATAATCGTCTGAACTATCGCATCGGTTTTACCTCCCGGAGGAATAACTACCTCATAATCCAATAATTCGGGAGTGGGTTTATTTAATGATTTGTATATCTTATATAATGCTTTCGATATTGCATTATACTGTCCGTCACCCGCAGCCGATTGTTCATAGATTTCACCTCTAATATCAAGTTTAACGCTTGCAATAGGTCGAAGTCCTTTTGTTATAGAGAAGTTATAATTAACTATTTTAATCAAATTGTGAGCATTTGCGCTTTTTATCACATCCGAAACAATATATGGAAGTTCATCCATTGTAACCATTTCTTTTCTATCTCCAAGCTCTATAACTCTTTGAGTTACAAGTTGCATCATCTCATTGTCGAGTTCAATACCAAGCATTTGAAGATTTTTAAGAATGTTTGCCTTTCCTGATGTTTTACCTAAAGCATAGACTCTTTCTCTACCAAATCGTTCAGGTAATAGATCGTTATAATAAAGATTATGTTTGTTGTCGCCGTCAGCATGAATACCTGCAACTTGCGTGAAAACATTGTCGCCAATCACAGGCTTGTTTGCAGGAATTCTTATCCCCGAATATGATTCGATAAGCTTACTGACAGAGTTTATATTGCTCTCGTTGACATTTGTTTTTTGTTTCAACTGATCATGTATAACAGCAACTGCACTTGAAAGAGGAGCATTCCCAGCTCTTTCGCCTAATCCGTTTACAGTTACATGAACTCCTTTTACACCGGCTTTTACAGCTTCATAAACATTTGCTACTGCAAGGTCATAGTCGTTATGCGCATGAAAATCAAAATGTAATTCAGGATAACGACCAATCATTTTCATACAAAACTGTAATGTTTCAGAAGGATTTAATATACCGAGAGTATCAGGCAGCATAAACCTTTTAATAGGTTCATCTTTAAGATTATCAACCATATAGAAGACATACTGCTCAGAATTTCGCATACCGTTCGACCAATCTTCAAGATATATATTCACTTGCACATCCATCTCAACAGCATTTTTGATAACATTTTTTATGTCGGCAAGATGCTGCTCCGGAGTTTTTCTTAATTGATGTGTACAATGATTTTCAGAGCCTTTACATAAAAGATTTATGACTTTGCAACCGGCATTTTTTATCCACTCAAGCGAGGCTTTATCATCAACAAATCCTAAAACTTCAATTTTGTCGATATGACCATTATCTTTTGCCCATTTTGCAATTTTCTTTACAGATGCAAATTCACCTTCAGAAACTCGGGCAGAAGCAATTTCGATCCTGTCAACGCACAATTCTTCTAAGAGCAGTTTGGCAATACTTAACTTTTCAGGTGTTGCAAATGAAACTCCTGAAGTCTGTTCGCCATCACGCAAAGTGGTGTCCATTATTTCTATCATGACAGTATCTTTTAAGTTGTTGTAAATGACTTGTTAATATACAATTGTCCTTGATGCTTCGTATTTTTCTATAAGTCCTTTTTTACTTAACAGATAATCAATATCATCCAAGCCTTTCAATAAACACTCTTTTTTGTAAGCGTTAATCTCAAAGTTTTCTGATTTACCATTTGAATTGTTGGTAATAGTCTGAGCTTCTAAATCAACTGTTACAGTGCTTTTGGAGTCTTTATTAGTTGCTTCGAAGATTTCCGAAAGGAATTCAGGACTTACTACAACAGGCAATACTCCATTATTAAGTGCATTGTTTTTGAAAATATCAGCAAAGAAGCTGGATACGACTACTTTAAATCCGTAACCCTGTATAGCCCATGCTGCATGCTCGCGACTTGAACCTGAACCGAAGTTTTTTCCAGCAACGAGAATACTTCCGCTGTAAGTCGGATTATTTAATACGAAATCAGCTTTCGGACTTCCATCCTTATTATATCTCCAATCTGCAAAAAGGTTATCTCCAAAACCTTCTTTGTTGGTAGCCTTTAAAAAACGAGCCGGTATAATCTGGTCTGTGTCAACGTTTTCTATCGGTAAAGGAACTACCGTTGATGTTGTTTTTTTGAATTTTTCCATCTTAATTTAATATATTTTTTAATTATAGCATTTAGCTATATAAACTCTAAAATATCTAATAACCAATCACTATTTACTAATCACCAATCACTTATCTTGGGTCGGTGATTTTACCAGTAACTGCTGCTGCTGCTGCAACAAGCGGTCCTGCTAAAATAGTTCTTGCACCTGGTCCTTGTCGACCTTCAAAGTTTCTGTTCGAGGTTGATACTGCGTATTTTCCTGCAGGAACTTTATCGTCATTCATTGCTAAACATGCCGAGCATCCTGGTTGGCGTAATTGGAAACCGGCTTCATTTAATATATCTAACAAACCTTCTTCTCTAATTTGTTTTTCTACCATCCAGCTTCCCGGAACTAACCATGCAGTAACATTTTCAGCTTTCTTTTTACCTTTTACATAATTGGCAAAGATTCTGAAATCCTCAATTCTGCCATTTGTACAACTACCCATAAAAACAAAATCTATAGGTTTACCAACAAGTTTCTCACCGGCTGAAAAGCCCATATAATCTAAAGATTTCTGGAAAGAAATACGTCCGGCTTCATCAATCTGTTCTAAAGTAGGAATTGACTCAAGGATACCCATACCCATTCCAGGGTTTGTACCGTAAGTAATCATCGGTTGAATATCAGCAGCATTAAAAACAAGTTCCATATCGAACTTAGCATCCTCATCGGATTTCAGAGTTTTCCAATAAGCTAATTTTTCATCCCATTCTTCACCTTTAGGAGCAAATTCGCGACCGTTTACATAATCAAAAGTTGTTTGGTCAGGAGCAATTAAACCACCACGAGCACCCATTTCAATTGATAGATTACATATGGTCATACGTTCTTCCATACTCATACTGCGAATTGCTTCACCGGCATATTCTACAAAATAACCGGTAGCACCACCTGTTGTCAACTTTGAGATTGTATAAAGTGCAAGATCTTTGGAAGTTACATCTTTACCCAATTTACCGTTATAAGTGATTCTCATTGTTTTAGGACGTGCTTGAAGAATACACTGTGTTGCTAAAACCATTTCAACTTCAGAAGTACCTATACCAAAGGCAATTGTACCGAAAGCACCATGAGTTGAAGTATGGCTGTCACCACAAACTATAGTCATACCCGGTTGAGTAAACCCATTTTCCGGTCCGATTACATGCACAATACCATTTTTTTTGTGTCCAAGAGGATAGTAAATCGGCATGTTAAATTCTGCTGCATTTTTTGCAAAAGTATCAAGCTGATGTCTGGAAACAGGATCCTTCACAGGTTTGTCTTGATCTATAGTTGGCGTGTTATGGTCGGCTGTCATTGTTGTTTGAGCAGGACGAAAGACCTTTAACCCGCGTGCACGAAGTCCGTTAAAAGCTTGTGGACTTGTAACTTCATGACAGAATTGACGGTCGATATACAATTGAGTGGGACCATTCTCTACCGTTGATACAACGTGAGCATCCCAAATTTTATCAAAAAGCGTTTTAGACATAATTTATATAATTTGTTTTCTATTTGTTGTTTTTATATTTGTCTATAGTCTATAGTCAATAGACTTTAGACCACATTAACACATTGGCATATTGGCACATTATCACATTAGCACATTACTTCACAAACTGATTAATAGCATTCACATATGCTTCCACAGAAGCAGTAACTATATCAGTATTTGCACCAAATCCGTAGTATATTACTCCGGCATGCTCTACCTGCATATGAACTTTACCTACATCATTACTACCTTTATTGATAGACTGAATAGTGAATTCTTGCAAGTTCATCTCCCTATTGATAATTTTTCTTAAAGCATTGATCGCAGCGTCAACCGGACCGTTTCCTGTGGCAGCAGCTTCAAATTTCTCACCTGCTATCATAACGCCTATGCTTGCAACAGGTTTAATTCCAACCCCTGACGTAACTTGCAGGTAATCAATTTTAATCCTTTCTTTGGAAGCTCTTTCTTTTCCTGCGAGCAATAATACATCATCATCATTAATATCTTTCTTCTTATCTGCAAGAAGTAAAAATTCTTGATAAATAATGTCAAGTTTATCTCCATCAACTTCTACTCCCAATACACTTAAACGATGTTTAAGGGCTGCACGTCCACTTCTTGCTGTCAGAATAATTGCATTTTTGTCGATACCAACATCTGTCGGATCCATGATTTCGTAACTTTCACGATTTTTTAACACACCATCTTGATGTATACCTGAAGAGTGAGCAAAAGCGTTTCTTCCTACTACAGCTTTATTAGGCTGCACAGGCATATTCATTAAATTTGAAACCAAACGGCTTGTACTGTAAATCCTTTGAGTATTGATATTAGTTTCAATATTCAAATCTTTATGGCATTTCAAAATCATTGCAATTTCTTCAAGAGAAGTATTTCCTGCTCGTTCACCGATACCATTAATTGTAACTTCAACCTGGCGTGCACCATTCAGAACCCCTGAAATAGTGTTGGCAGTTGCCATTCCTAAGTCATTGTGACAGTGCGTTGAGAGTATAGCTTTGTGAACATTGCTTACATTTTCCATTAGGAACTTAATCTTTTCACCATAAACCCAAGGCAGACAATAACCTGTTGTGTCAGGTATGTTTACGACAGTTGCTCCGGCTTTAATTACCGCTTCAACTACTTTTGCAAGATATACATTATCAGTTCTACCGGCATCTTCACAATAGAATTCAACATCTTCAACATATTTTTTTGCATGTTTTACTGCTGCAACTGCTCTTTCAAGAATTTCTTCCTGAGTAGAGTTAAATTTGTACTTAATATGATATTCTGATGTACCAATCCCTGTATGAATCCTTTTCTTCTTAGCGTATTGTAATGCTTCAGCAGCCACTTCAATATCTTTTTGTACTCCTCGTGTTAAAGCACAGATGGTAGGCCATGTAACTGCTTTGGATATTTCAACAACGGAGTTGAAGTCACCCGGACTTGATACCGGAAAGCCAGCTTCTATAACGTCTACTCCTAATTGTTCTAAGGCTTTGGCTACCTGAATCTTTTCAACTGTATTCAACTGACAACCGGGTACTTGTTCGCCGTCTCGCAAAGTGGTGTCGAAAATAAAAAGTTTTTCCATAATGATTGTTTTAAAAAAAAACCCTTCTCACTTCGAGTGAGAAAGGTTTCTTATAATTTTTATACTAATCTACATACCAAACTCACTCTTACTGCTTTTGTAAAAGAATAATAATACCGAGTA
>CALFXE010000282.1 GCA_937927845.1 uncultured Paludibacter sp. | reverse complement strand
TTTTTATTTGAGTTTGCGAATTGCGAAGCAAATCAGCAAAGTCGAGAGTATGCCAGCCATCAGGCCGATGGAGAATAATCATAAAAATTCTGATACAAACGCCTACAGTTTAATATTATTAGTATATTTACAGTATGACTGCAACAGGGCAAACAAAAATAAACTCATTGCTGCAGAGATTTTCACCCGGGGCATTGTACTTTGCCTCGTGGTTAAATCAAAATGGAATATCCTATTCCCTGCAGAGACATTACCGTAATTCGAAATGGCTTACGGCTATAGATGATGGTGTGATGTACAGGACAGGTGAAGAACCTACCTTGTTTAGTGCCCTGTCGTGCTATAATAGCCAGTTAGGTAAGAAACTCCATATAGGGGCTGTATCCGCTCTGGAAATGAGGGGATTGGCCCATTACGTTCCGCTTGGCCGGCAGACAATAGTTATATATTGTCCCCGTGGTGAATGGTTTCCAAAATGGTTTTCGGAATATGACTGGGGTGTTGATATCCTAAAGAAATACTCGGAATATAATGGGAAAGGAATATCAACAGTCAATGAAAACAATTTTGAGGTGGCGGTTTCGCTGCCTGAAAGGGCATTTCTGGAAAGTTTAGACCTTGCTCCCAAACATTACAATCTTACCGATTTGTACCAGATAATGGAAATGCTTAACGGTTTGAGGCCAAAATTACTGCAGGAATTATTAGAGGAAAACAGTTCGGTCAAGGTGAAACGGTTGTTTCTTTATATGGCAGAGAAAGCCGGGCATTCGTGGTTCCATGATTTGAATTTGGAGAGGATAGACCTGGGCAAAGGGAAACGTTCAAATGTAAAGAATGGTGTTTATGATCCGAAATATCAGATAACCTTACCGAAAGATTTGGCATATTATGAATAGAATGTACCGGCAACAGGTTGAATTACTCCTTAGAATTATCCCGACATTAGAGGATGTGGAGAGCTTTGCCATTCATGGCGGAACGGCAATTAACCTGTATATCCTCGACCTCCCTCGGTACTCCGTTGACGTTGACCTTACTTATATTCCAATAAAACCCAGGGAAGATTCGTTTGCAGATATCCATAAAAATCTGGCAATCATCAAGTCATAGGCAAGCCTAAATAACTTTCGCCAACAACAAGTATATGAAAAACAAAAAAGTACTATTATTTCTTGCACAAGGATTGGAAGAATACGAAGCCGCAGTATTCACAGATGTGCTTGGTTGGAGTAGAGTTATAGGTATTGAACCTGTTGATTTGATAAGTACCGGACTTAGACCTGAGATTAAATGCAAATGGAATTTAATTGTTCGTCCTGAAATTGAATTTGATAAAATTAATATGGAAGACTATGATACATTAGCAATACCTGGCGGGTTTAAAGATTCAGGATATTATGAAGATACCTTTAATGACCGATTCCTTCATTTGATACGTGAGTTTGATAAAGACAAAAAATAATTGCAGCTGTTTGTGCTGCAGCAATACCGATTGCAAAAACGGGTGTTTTAAAGGATAGAAACGCAACCACATACGATTTATCCGACATACATGGAAGGAAATATCTTGCAGATTTGGGTGCAAATGTCCAAGACAAAAATATAGTGATTGATAACAATATTATAACATCAACAGGACCGGCAACAGGTTTGGATGTTTCGTTTAAATTGTTGGAGATGTTAACCTCTACAAGAAATGTAGATGAAGTAAAAAAGTATATGAGATTTGCTCGACCATAGCTCGACCCCAAAAAATCACCTACGGTTTTCGACCGCAAGTGATTGAGCGGCAAACGAGATTCGAACTCGCGACCCTCAGCTTGGGAAGCTAAGGGAAATGATTATTAATATTTACCATTATTTATATATATCTGTTTTTGTGATATTTAACTATTTATCATAGTATAATTCTTATTGATATTTTTGGTTATTATTGTATATTTTTCTAACTTTGCTCGACCATAGCTCGACCAATTTTGTTATGTTATACATCTGTATATTAATCTCTAAAGGAATTACATAATGAGACATTTTATCAACTAATAAACAATTTAGATATGATTCACTATAGAAACAATGGTATAGGGGTCAAATTAATAAGAAAGAAAAGATACCAGAAAGACGTAACTTCAGAGCCAATATATTGGCAGGTTACTTATAAGAGGAAATCGAGATTATACTCTACAGGATTTTCATATACCGTTGAGGAGTGGGATGATTTTCTCAATAAACAACTGCGAAAGCATAAAGAGACCAAGGAAACACTACAAAACTATTTTGACGAAACTCTAAAACCCCTGATTAAAAAATTTGCTGAAAGAAATTCTTTCTCCTTTGCTGCATTAGAGAGAAAGTTAAAGAGAAAAGACAACGAGAATATCAGTGTTGATGAGGCTTTTCAAGATAAAATTGATTCTTTGATTGAAGATAACAAGATTGGTAATTCAAAGATTTATACGTCTGCAATTAATGCATTGATGAAGTTTAAGCATTATAAACGTCTTAGGAAGAATGCGGATAAAAAGGCTTTCATAGAGAAATGCATCGAATGCAAACACATCACTGTCGGTGATAAGGTATTAAAAATAAAAGAGAAAATACTCTTTGAGGAAATAACCCCAGAGTTTTTAACTGAATGTGAAAAATTTTGGCTCGATATAGAGATTGTATACGCAACTATTGGTATTAATATGCGAACATTGAGAGCTATTACCAAGAATGAAGAAGGTGAAAAACCATACCTGACTGATGAAGCATATCCTTTCGGTAAAAAACGTGGTAAGTACTCTATACCTGAAGGGGGCAGGAGAGAAATCTCATTACAAGTTGAGGATATTTGGAAAATTGAAAATTACGAAACTGACAATAATTCCCTGGCAATAGCTCGTGATATATTTGTATTTATGTTTTACGGCAATGGACTGAACTTCGGGGACGTTTGTCGGTTAAGGTATGAAAATATTGATGCTGCCAGTAAAGAAATAGTTTTTCTAAGAAAAAAGACTTTACGAGAAGGTGAAAAACCTACCTTTATCTATGTCCCGTTGCTTCCTCCTATGATTGAAATAATTAACCGGCATGGGAACAAAAATCAAGACGGATATATCTTCCCATTTCTTAACGGCATTGAGCCAATAAATGAAAATGAAAAGCAAATCAAAGACGCTATCAATTTAGCATTAACCCCTATCAACTCCTCGTTAAAAGTAATTGCCAACAAACTCGAATTAGACCCGGAGCTATCAACTTCGTACACACGAAACACCTATGTAACACATCTAACGAGCGAAATGCTTATCAATCCTATTGTCGTTAAGAAAATGGTAGGACATAGCACAAAGAAAGATGTAACTGCGGGATATGTCAATCTGAATGCTAAAAAGAGAAGGGAAATGAATTCTAAGTTGTTGAACCCGGAAAGGAAATATACAACGATCGATTCCGTAAAGGTGGTAGAAATAGGGTAAATGATCTGTCGAGAGAGACAATCGGTTTATATTATATAGGATATTTGCAGTATAACTACAAATATCCTAATAAAAATAAACTACTTAGTGCAGGAACTTAAATATGGAGATTGCATCCCAGGTGATAATTAAATCAAAGATGTTAAACCCATATATTTATATCATAAAAGATTATAGGAGTAACAACAAATTGGCTGTTTTTCATACCTTTGTCAATAAATTTAGGTGTAAGAGAGTTTGAATAAGCAATGTTGTTTTTGAATGTGGATAGTGCAAGAGGAAAGGAGAATTTGATTATAATTAGATAGCTCATGGAATTAGCAATAATACAGAGTAAGATATACGAAATAAGGGGCGTAAAGGTCATGGTGGATTTTGATTTGGCAGAAATGTACGGCGTGGAGACAAGGGTTATGAATCAAGCCGTAAAAAGGAATTTAAAGCGTTTCCCCGAAGATTTCATGTTCCAACTGACAGAGACTGAATGGAAAGGCATCTCATCACAATTTGTGATGACATCCAGAGCCAAGCGTCCTAAATCGGCAATCCCTTTTGTTTTTACTGAACAGGGCGTGGCTATGCTATCAGGTCTTCTCAACAGTGATGTGGCAATAGAGGCAAATATAAGAATCATGCGTGCGTTCGTGTTTGTGCGAAATATGCTGACCAATCCACCAATGGATGAACTGTCGGAACTAAAAAAAGAGGTAAGGGAACTCAAGGAATATATGGAAGAGGTATTCACCGACTACAATGATATCAACGAAGATACGAGGATGCAATTAGAACTTATCAATGAGTCATTGGCTGAACTGCAAGCGCAAAAGAAACTATCCGGCAAACCACGTAATCCGATAGGATTTGTAAAACCAAGATAAAAGAGAATTTGATTATAATTAAATAGCTCATGGAATTAGCCATAATACAGAGTAAGATATACAATATAAGGAGCGTAAAGGAAGACATGATTGTTTGAGATCACAAATTGTGATCTCAAACAATATACGAAATAAGGGGTGTAAAGGTCATACTGGATTTTGAATGGCGGAAATGTATGGCGTGGAGACGAGCGTTTTAAAACAGCCGGTAAGGCGCAATATAAAACACTTTGAAGGTGATGACTTTATGTTTGAAGTTACAATGGAAGAACTTTCAAGATCACAAATTGTGATCTTGAACAAAGGGCATGGATGATAATCCATTCCGAAGGAGAGGATCTTCATCCATTTTTATTTGAGTTTGCGAATTGCGAAGCAAATCAGCAAAGTCGAGAGTATGCCAGCCATCAGGCCGATGGAGAATAATCATAAAAATTCTGATACAAACGCCTACAGTTTAATATTATTAGTATATTTACAGTATGACTGCAACAGGGCAAACAAAAATAAACTCATTGCTGCAGAGATTTTCACCCGGGGCATTGTACTTTGCCTCGTGGTTAAATCAAAATGGAATATCCTATTCCCTGCAGAGACATTACCGTAATTCGAAATGGCTTACGGCTATAGATGATGGTGTGATGTACAGGACAGGTGAAGAACCTACCTTGTTTAGTGCCCTGTCGTGCTATAATAGCCAGTTAGGTAAGAAACTCCATATAGGGGCTGTATCCGCTCTGGAAATGAGGGGATTGGCCCATTACGTTCCGCTTGGCCGGCAGACAATAGTTATATATTGTCCCCGTGGTGAATGGTTTCCAAAATGGTTTTCGGAATATGACTGGGGTGTTGATATCCTAAAGAAATACTCGGAATATAATGGGAAAGGAATATCAACAGTCAATGAAAACAATTTTGAGGTGGCGGTTTCGCTGCCTGAAAGGGCATTTCTGGAAAGTTTAGACCTTGCTCCCAAACATTACAATCTTACCGATTTGTACCAGATAATGGAAATGCTTAACGGTTTGAGGCCAAAATTACTGCAGGAATTATTAGAGGAAAACAGTTCGGTCAAGGTGAAACGGTTGTTTCTTTATATGGCAGAGAAAGCCGGGCATTCGTGGTTCCATGATTTGAATTTGGAGAGGATAGACCTGGGCAAAGGGAAACGTTCAAATGTAAAGAATGGTGTTTATGATCCGAAATATCAGATAACCTTACCGAAAGATTTGGCATATTATGAATAGAATGTACCGGCAACAGGTTGAATTACTCCTTAGAATTATCCCGACATTAGAGGATGTGGAGAGCTTTGCCATTCATGGCGGAACGGCAATTAACCTGTATATCCTCGACCTCCCTCGGTACTCCGTTGACGTTGACCTTACTTATATTCCAATAAAACCCAAGGAAGATTCGTTTGCGGATATTCATAAAAATCTGGTAATCATCAAGGAAAAAGTCAAGACGATTATCCCGGATATTGCCATCACTGAAAAGCCGAATAAGATTTACTGTACACGCAGAGGCATTATGGTGAAAATCGAAGTGAGTGGAACGAAACGAGGATTAATTGATCCTGCTTCTATAAGACCGCTATGCGATGCGGCACAAAATGAATTTGAGACGGCAAACAAGGCAAGGATTGTTTCTCTTTCGCAACTCTACGGCGGGAAAATTACTGCTGCTCTCGACCGCCAGCATCCCCGGGATCTGTTTGATGTGAAACTGATGTTCGATTTCATCACTAATTTTGACCAGGTTAAAAGAGGTTTTCTCTATTGCTTATTGGGTGGCGACCGCCCTATTATCGAGTCGCTTCAACCTAACAGGGTGGATCATCAGGAAACGCTTGTGAAACAATTTTCCGGAATGACTAAAATTCCGTTTTCGTATAATGACTATGAGGAAACCCGGGAGAAATTGATTGATTTCATCAATTCAAATTTAAGCCTGCAGGACAAGGAATTTTTAATCGCTTTCGAGGCCGGGGAAGAACTGTCTCGATATACTGAATATCAGAAATACTTGCGTTTTCCATCTGTACAGTGGAAAATGCAGAATATTGGCAAATTGAAAAAAATCAATCCGGTTAAACTAAGAAAGGGCGTTGAAAAATTAGAAGGCTTTTTACTGCAGTAGTGTAAACGGTTTATCGGGCATTTGGTTTATTATTTTCAGTATATATGCAGTATTATTGCAATATAGCTAATAAAAACAAACTCATTCTAAAAATGAGTTATATACTAAAGCGGCAAGGTTATGAGAAGGATTATAAAGATATCGGAGCTGATTGGTGCCGATATTCGTTCCAGGAAGAACGCTGAATATATACGGAACAGTATAGCCGGTAGTGCCGGCAAGGTTGAACTCGATTTTGATGGTGTGGAATTTATTTCACGCGCTTTTGCCGATGAAGTATATACCATCGTCAAAGAGAATAATGACAATGTTGTATTAATAAACATGGAAAGTATTGTCGGTTCAATGATGTCGGTTGTTTCTGAAAGTCGTACTCAAAAAAGGGTTCGGAAAACCGAAAATGCCAACATGAAAGAGTTTTCCGATATGGAAAGCCTATCTGCTTACCTGTCTACTTTCTGACATTTGGAATTGTGAATACAATTATAAGAGGTGCAAAAATAAATACTCACCTCTCAATGTTTGTACTTCGACCCGCCTGACGCAAAACCCGTATCAGCGGTATGTGGCTCTTTCAGCTAAATGACTGCCTAAACTCCAAAGGTGATAGATTCGTCTTTATTTTGAAAAGTTTACTGAAAGACTGAGAATGCTCAAAGCCCAATTCATAAGCGATTTCGCTGACAGATAAATCTGTTGTCGTTAACTTTTCTTTGGCAAGTTCTATCACTTTATCCTGAATAAGTTGTTGTGTACTTTGGCCTGTAAGACTTTTGAGCAGGCTGCTTAGATAGCTCGAAGAAACATTTAGTTTATCGGCTACAAATTGTACGGTAGGCAAACCTTCCCCGCTCGTATTAACATTAGAGAAATAATCTGCCAGTATATCTTCTAAACGGTTAAGGATTTTGTGATTCGTGATTTTGCGGGTAATGAATTGTCTTTGATAAAATCGTTCAGAATAATTGAGCAGGGTTTCAATCTGTGAGATAATAATATTCTGGCTAAATTTGTCAATATTGGAATGGTACTCCTGTCGGATATTCAGAATGATTTGTGTAACTATGGTCTCTTCTTTTTCCGAAAGAAATAACGCTTCATTGGTAGCATAATTAAAAAACTCGTATTGTTTTATGCTTTTCGCTATAGGCGTATTCCAAAGAAAATCAGGATGAATAAACAACATCCATCCCGACCGTTCAGAAACAATCTTCGGGTCGGTTTCAATCCGCAACAACTGATTGGGAGCCATAAAAAACATTACACCATTGTCAAAATCGTATTTTTGTTGACCGTAAATCATTTTAATGCCCAAATCCCGTTTTATGGAAATAGCATAACAGTCAAACATTATCCCCAGTTCACTGTTTTCGGGCGAATGTTTAATCTCCGAATAATCCACCACACTGATAAGCGGATGCTCGGGTTGCGGTAAATTCCACAATTTGTGAAACTCCTTAATTGTTTTGAGTTTTATCGGGGCTTTATTTTCCATAATACAAAAATATATTTTATTGTTCGGTCTTAACTTATTGAACAGGCAAAACGGAATGTTTATCTTTTAAACAATCCGTTTTTATTTATGTTAATGGCAGGCATATAATTACTCAATGCATTTTCTTTGGGTATGATATTTTAAAATATTTCATTTTTTATTATTTAGCGCTATGGAATACTGCTGCAAACTGTCCGGCAAAATCTTTTAGTTTCACTTTTCCCAAAACCGGACGATGTTGTATGTAGTCTTCAAATAAAGTTCCGTTGTTTCTTGCAATATTCATGTCCACAAAAGCCCAGGCTGATTTTTCGGACATTCCCAAATCTGTAAACGCTTTGAGCATTGCTTCATCAGGAATTTTTATCCATTGCAGATCCGGATTCCCAATAGCCGTACCGATTGCATCCGTCAATTCATCACTTGTAAATTCATCGCTGGCAATGTAGCGTATTTTTCTACTTCCCAATGGTTGCGTTAATTCTTCGGCAGCAACTTCAGCGATGTCGAAAGGCGAAACCCACGGTTCTTTTTCTTCCGTCTTGTAATTGGTAAAAATGCTGTTTTGAGATTTAATGGTCGGGATAAATGCAAGAATGTTGGAATAGAACGATACCGGGCGAAGCGTGGATATGGAAATATCTTCAGGGAGTTTGTTCAAAGTTTGCTCCGAATAGTAGTGCATTGCGAGCATACCGGTACCCTTATCGCTATGAGAGCCGAAACTGCTCAAATGGACTACTTTTTTTACTCCGGAAGCCATTATTGCCTGTACATATTTTTCGGTAAGTTGGCTGTAATGCCTATAAACATCCACACTTGGATCAAATAGGTTGACGGTGGGTTTCATAACATACACGGCATCAGCTCCTGTAAATGTTTGAGTGAGAAATGGCACATCATTTATATTGCCAATGGCTGCTTTTGCTCCCAGTTCTTCGATGTCTTTTTTTCTTTCAACATTGCTACTGATGACCGTCACATCGTGCCCTTCCTTTACCAGTCTTTCGGTTAAAGGTTTGCTTATCGATCCTAATGAACCTGTTACTATGATTTTCATTTGTTTTGAGTTACTTTTTTTCGAACTGCTGTAAAAACTGTGTTTCATCAGCCACTAAATTATGTTCAACGATTTTTCCATTTTCTACCACATCAATTGTAATTCCTTCTAAACGGATGTGATTTCCTGTTGCGGGTTTTCCATAAAAAGGGGCTGTATGTGTCCCTTCGTAAGTCCAATGTGTTACTACCTTGTTGCCTTCGACAACCTGGTCGAGAATGGTAACTTTTACATTTGATAAAGCTGCTAATGTTATTTTCTCAGATTCGAGCCAACCATTTCGCCCCACGTTTCCACCTCCTGCGTAATTAATCAGGCTGTCTGCAATATAATCGTCAAACGATTTCTGCGGATTGTATTCGTTTATACTCTCATAAAAGTTTCGGACAACTTTTTTTGCGTTTTGTGATGTTGCTTCCATTGTTGTAATATTGGTTTGTGGTGAAATTTTATTTTCTTTTTCAGAACAGCCTGCCGCAACAATTCCTAACATCGAGATAGACAGAATTAAGTACTTAGTTTCCATTATTTTTACTGCTTTTGTTTGATACAAAATTATTCAAAAGTCAAAAATAGTTTGTAGCCCAATCTGCTTTTGTTGTAGTTAAATCTTAGGTGATGTTATTTAAGCGAGTTTGGCGTGACATTACCGCAATTCATAAATATATGCATGTATTGCAGTGAATATTTATTTGCAAAACACTATATATTGCTGATATCGTTTTATTTATATTTAATTTATTAGTTGAGTTTGCGAATTACGAAGTAAATCAGCAGGCTTAACAGTATGCCGGCCATTAAGCCGGCGAGAAATAGCAAGAATTTTGTGCTGCCAGCACTGGTGGTTTTCTCGTTTAATTCTTTGTTCTCATTGACCAGGGTTTCAACCGTGAGGTGCAGGTTGGCGTTTTCCGTGGTAAGGGTTTCATTTTCGGTGGATGTTTGCTGAATAAGGGTTTCATACTCTTTGATTGTTTTTTCAATCCAACTCTTGTTGATGGTGATTATCTCAGATGATACAGGCGGCCTCCCGGTTGCGGTGTCAACCGGGGCATTTGTATCATAATATATTTCGTGCTTTGATATCTCATTCCTGAGATTTATGTTTTCATCCTTTGCCCGCTTTAAATCGGTTTCGAGAAGGGTTATCTGAATTTCTCTCCTATGGATTTCTTTCTCCAGATTCCATACTGCGGTACTGTCGATTTTCGTGATTACTTTTTCGGTGATTAGTTGATTGGGTTTGCATGCTGCCAGTAATTGCAGAATTGCAATTACTAAAGCTGCAGCTATTATTCTATGTTTTGTTGCCTTACTCATGGTGATCCTTTTTTATGATGCTTTTTTATTGCTTCCAAAAATTTGTAATGATATTCTGCTATTCTATTGGCCTGGTCGAGACCGTTTATAATTCTTCGTGCACGTATGGGGTCATCAGTGTATGAGTTGAAATAGTTTTCGAGTGAATGACCAGTAAAGTCGCCACGGTTGGAGATCCCTTTTGTCATGCCTTCTATCATTATCCGTGCGGATATGCCGGGTTGAAGGGCGAGCTCCGGTTGTTCGAGTAGGGGTAAGTTGAGGATTTTTCCCATATTCTGGTAGTTTTCGTACCAGGTTAATTGGATATCGCCTCGTCCGTAGTAGATTTTGTCGGGCCATGTGTAGGGTTTGCGGTTATATTTCAGTTTCTGGCCATACGGTTTATCCCGGCCTTTTCCGATTTCCTCAACGGGTTGCATGGTTCGGGCGGTTTCATGGAAGGATGTAGCAAGCATGTAGGCGCTCCATCGGATATCGGTTATATGGTGGTTGCTAAATTCTGTCAACTTAACAATGAAGCCTTCACGCTGGCTGTCGCTCATACGTCGGTTGAACAGACTTGTATTTATCTCCTGAAGAAATATTTGGATATTCATTGTTACAATTCTTATTGAGTTCCACGTTTAAATGTTCCCAATGGGGGTTCTCTTTTGTCGCAATCTTTCACCCGGCAGTAATGGTAATCGCTGTCTTTTCGCCATTCAAACTCCCTGTCGAATGCTTTTTCAAGTCCGGTTATCCTCCTATGATCTTCCGTTCTTTGAAGCTGCAGTAGTTTGATATCGTTCCTCAACTTCTCGTTGATTCCATCCTTATCCCGGAGTAGTTTTAGTAGTTCTTCGGAATTGGTCTTGTTATAGTCGTTCATCCGTTCCATGTGCGAAACGGTTCGTTCCAATAAACCCATCATTTCCACGGCTGCCGCAACATCTTCTTTTTTAGCTTCCGCTTCCGACTTTACCGCTTCACTCTTTTTGATCCGTTTGTTTTCTTTCCGGTTTATGATTGTCGAAACTAATCCACCCAACGCACCTCCACCTACCAATGAAGAGAATATGGCGAGCAATTCATAATTATTTTGAAGAAGTCCGATCATCTTTTCAATATTTTATAGGGGAGCCGGTTTGAGAAAAATATCACGATGCAATCAGGGCAATAACCGAAAACATTTTGTGGTTGTATGTGGCATGTTAAACATTATAGTAGGTGAACATGGAACCGTTCCTGCAGGGAGCGGTTCCATGAAGGACAGTAATAGCTTAAGCTATTGTCTGCTGACCGAGATAGGCGCTATTGGCCACCATCGTACCGTCTTCGGAAATAAACCCCAGGTATATTTCCACGGTATCACCCATCCAACTGTCGGGGATATTCATTGTTGCAGAACCGGCCGAGCGCTCACCGGCTTCGGTGCTGAAAACGGATTCGCCTTTGTCACTGTTGAAAACCAGCGGCATTGCCAGGTCTCCTGCAGAGGCGTTCCCTACTCCACTGTTGTCATTCCATGTGAAGTTCAGGCTCCCTTCGGAAGCTACTGCAGCGGCATTCTCTGCCGGCAGAAGACTTCCCCGGGAGACGAGGATTTTTGGAAAATCAAGCTCCAGATCGGGAACCTCGCCATCTACCGCGTTGTTTACATTGTAAGACATCGCTGCATTGAACGCTGTCTGCCTGTTGGCGTAGTTTTTGAACCCTATCCGCAGGAAAGGGGTGAGCGGTTTTAGAAACTCGATCATGATGGAGAATTTTGTCCGCTGCTTCACTTGCCCGGGTGTCCGGGGATTCCTCACACTGGAAGGAAGGCTTCGCATGTAATGGATGCCTTTCCACGTTCCTCCGACAACCGTTCCGACCTTGCCGGAGAAACCTCCTAAAATACCTTGTTTAATTGTTCCCATAAAAACTGATTTATTAAAATGTTAAACATTAATTGCTTGGACTTGGTATTGACTTGGTACGGCCATGACCTTATCCACGAATAAAATTATGGCATAATAATTTTATTCCTTGCAACATGGTATGGAGTGCCTTCGTATGCTTTATCTTGCGTTATAGGGGATCAGTAAATAAGTGAATGGATTAAATACAAACTTAGCGTATAGCAAAGGGTAGCTTTGTAATCGGCAAGGTTTTTCGGTGGAATACTATTTCCGCGCAGCGGAATTGGAGATTCCATCGAAAACCCGAAGGGTTTAACCTTGCAAGATTACATCCAAAGCCACCGTATCTTTGCGGCGTGCGTATTTATGATTGATTGGTAAATGGTGTTTCGTTTGGTATCAACTCCTGGGTTCTTTGTTTTCTTATATTACTCAAAAATAAATTTTTTATGCTTAACATTGTGTCCCGGTAAAGTTCGCAAGTTCAGCTCTCATTTTTGGTGTTGGTATAATTGTACTCATAACCTTTTTTTATTATCACTATACTTTATGATACTGGTATACATTAGTATAGTAATTACTTTTATATAGAAAATACTGATATATTTGCAATATAATGTAAACAAATAATCTAAATGAGTAAAATACTTATTACAGGAGCAACAGGGCACTTGGGAAAAGGATCGATTGAATTTCTTTTGAATAAAGGGATAAAAGCCAGTCAAATTGTAGCATTGGCAAGAGATATTAACAAGGCTACTTCTCTTATCAGAAAAGGAGTTGAAGTCAGAATAGGAAGTTTTGATGATGTAGCATCTTTGGAAAATGCAACGCAGGGGATCGAAAAAGTGTTGTTGGTTTCGGGACTTGACCAAAACCGCTTGCAACAACATAAAAACGTAGTTGATGCTTCTAAAAAATCAGGAGTGAAACACATCGCTTACACAGGCGTTTCGCTGAAAGATGTAAATACTTCTACTAACCCGACTATGGCAGACCACTTTCAAACAGAGGCCTACATTAAAGAAAACGGATTTACTTACACTTTTTTACGCAATTCGCTTTATAGCGATGCCATACCGATGTTTGCAGGTGAAAACGCAGTAGAAGCAGGGATTTTTCTTCCTGCCGGAAACGGGAAAGTTCCTTTTGTTCTTCGCAACGATTTGGCGGAAGCTACAGCTGCTGTTTTGTCACAAAGCGGACACGAAAACAAAACCTATAACCTTACCGGAGATTTACATTCTTTTGCGGATATTGCAGGCATACTTTCGGAGTTGTCGGGTAAAACCGTTTCTTATATAGATGCCGATGCAAAAATATTTCCAGAAGTGCTAAAACAGGCAGGAGTTCCCGAAATAGGTATTTTCGTCCTTTCGTCATTCTCCGCTGATATTAAGCAAGGTCTATTTGAAGTAAATTCAACCGACTTGGAATTGTTACTCGGAAGAAAGCCGGTTTCACTAAAGGATACTTTAAGAAAAATTTATAACCTATAATAGAACAAGTAAAATGAAAAAAGATAAAATCATATACTGGACGACAACAGGATTGTTTTCGCTATTTATGCTATTCAGTGCATTCGGGTATTTCACGATGGACGAAATGAAGGAAGCATTTGTACATTTAGGATTTCCTGATTATTTCAGGATACAGTTAGGAACAGCGAAAGTGTTGGGGGCTTTGGCTCTCATACTGCCTTTCGTACCCAAACCATTTAAAATATTCGCTTATGTAGGCTTTACTATCAACCTGTTTTCTGCAATTATTGCACATATAGCCGTAGGAGATCCTATTTCGGGATTATTGTCTATCGTTTTTGCATTGGTATTGTTAGGAGTTTCTTACTTTACCTATACCAAATTACAAGCTCATACAACGCAATAAAAACTGCAATATGATAAAGAGCAAACTGATAAGCGTCTTTTTTATCATGGCAACAGTGATGGCTTGTAAGGGACAAAGCCAAACAAATGTTACCATAAATGAACCCAACAAAGAACAAACACAATCAATAAAAAAAACAATAATGGAAAATAAAATGAAAGTAGAAATTTGGAGCGATGTAATGTGCCCTTTCTGCTATATGGGAAAACGGAAATTTGAATTGGCATTAGCCGAATTTGAACATAAAGACAACATTGAAATTGTATGGAAAAGCTATCAGCTAATGCCTGAATTAGATAAAGGTACACCTACCGACCTCGAAAAAATATTAGTAGAAAAACGAGGTATAGATATAAATCAGGCAAGACAAATGAATGCACAAGTGGCTCAGGCAGGTAAGCAAGTCGGCATTGAGTATAATTTTGACAAAGCACTTGCAGTTAATACTTTTGATGCCCACCGTTTTCTGCAATTTGCCAAGGCAAACGGAAAAGCTAACGAAGCCGAAGAAGTGATGTTTCGTTCCTACTTTACGGATGGTAAAAATGTAGGTGATTATAGCGTACTTATTCAGTTAGGAAAAGAAATCGGGTTAGACAGCGATGCTCTGAAAACAGCACTGGAAAACGGAAGTTATGCAAATGAAGTTCGTGCCGATATTTCCGAAGCACAACAGGTAGGTGTTCGGGGTGTTCCGTTTTTTGTTTTCAACAGAAAACAGGCTGTATCGGGAGCACAAGATCCCCAAACTTTTTTACAGACACTGGAGAAATCATTTGTCGAATGGCGAAAGGACAATCCCGAAACAAAATTAGAAATCATTGACGGTAAAGTCTGTACACCGGACGGAGAATGCGACTAATCGATAGAAGTCACAGCCATTGGATCGGAAAAATTTATTCCACAAAACCGTTTTTAGTTTTGTTCGTCTTTTTAAGTTAGCATAAACAACGGTTAAATTACAAAAAAAGCAATGCGGGTAGCATTGCTTTTTCTTGTCAAAAACCGGGGAGCAAAGCGACCTGGTTTTTCTATTGAATTTGAAATGGTTCGGTTCACTATTCTTCATCGGGTGTACCTGAACGGACTACCGGTTAATAGTCGGGATCTTCGCCTGCCGGAAAAACAGGTTATCCGGAACAGAGCAATAAAAAAACTGCGGAACGGAGTGGAGTGTTTTTTTGTTGCGGAGTGGAGAGGCGCGAGCCGTTGCGAGTGGAGCGAGGGTGGTGGCAGAAGGAAGCACGAGGTCACGAGTGCGAGTGACGCCTACTGATTTCAGCAGGGGTGGCGCATCTTTTTGTTTATGGGTATCGGTTTGGGCAAGTGCTTGATGCAGTGAGGAAGTGAGTGGAATTGAGCGAATGAAACGTAAGGGGCTTTAGACGGTGCGGATTGCAGCGAAGTGCGGAGCAAACTTGGCTGCAATATGCGGAGCGAAGCGGAGAACGATTGGTTGATATTCAACGATTAGGGAAAAGCGCCTGTAGTGTAATGAGCGAAGGATGGAACGGGATGACGAGCGGAATTAAGCTCTTGCCGTGATACAGCGGTGCGGTGTGAATGGAGCGAACGCAGGATGTTGTTGTCCCGAAGAATGAGGGTCGGCAACAGACGTAGTGAGTGGAATGAGCACTGCAATAGCGGCAGGGCGGTGGATTTACAAAAAGTGTGACACCCCGCTTAGCCCGAGCGACCAGCAGGCGAGCAGAAACAATGAGTGGCGATTGCCCCCTTATAAAAAATGTATGAGCGTAGCGAATTCGATATCGGGGTTAAAGGGGGCAAGAGTAGCCACGGGTGAGGATTGAGCGAGTGTGTGCAGCAAAACAAGTAGCCACGCCACGCTGAGCACCAAACGGAGCGATTTGAAAGGATTCCTTGTTGGGTATCGGTTTTCGGGTTGTGACAGGATATCATTGAGGATCGTCCCCCGCAAGCGGAGTGGGTTGGAGCGCAAGCGTGATGTGTGGCTACGGTGTGTGCAAGGGTGGCTGAAAAAATACTACCCGATGCGCAGCGAGGGTGGAGATT
>CALFXE010000281.1 GCA_937927845.1 uncultured Paludibacter sp. | reverse complement strand
AATAATTTCGAAATTGTTGCCACAGCCATTATCGCCCTCTTCATATTTAAGGAAACCATAAATCATCGCTTATGGATAGCCATACTGTTAATAACCATTTCCAGCGTACTGCTTACTCTCGAAGATGCAAGCAGTTTCTCGTTCTCCCTTGGTTCGGTGTTTGTTATTTTGGCTTGTATCTGTTGGGGTTTTGAAAACAATTGCACCCGTAAACTTTCCTTTAAAGACCCATTACAAATAGTTATTATCAAGGGTTTTGGTTCTGGATTGGGGTCATTAGCTATTGCATTTGCAACAGGCGAACAGATAAGTAATTTAATTTTAGTTCCTGCCATATTAATCCTGGGATTTGTATCGTATGGGTTAAGTGTATTTTTTTATGTATATGCCCAACGGGGAATTGGAGCAGCCAAAACAAGTGCTTATTATGCTGTTGCACCATTCATCGGAGTTATTTTATCGTTTCTAATATTAGGGGAACGTCCTAATCTACTTTTTGGAATAGCTCTATTCATTATGATTATCGGAGCCTATCTGGCAAGTAAAGATACTCAAAAATCATCCTGAACAATCGCACTAAGTGTTGTATAAATTGCATATATGTCTGGCATTTCATCTGGAGAAAGCAAAGTTTAGGATTGGTATAATAATTTTTACGAGTAAAAAACTCAATTTTAAGAAGCTAAGAGCTGATTTATAAAAAATAAAAATCTTAGGTCAATAAAAATTATAACTTTATGGACTTAATACTACAACACTGTTATCCAAAATTAAATATCATGAAAAGAATCATCATAAAAACTATCCATATATTATCAATTTTGTGTTTGTGCTCAGAAGGTTTTGTGGCGAATAATTTGTTACATGCCGAGAGATTTTGTTTCGAAATAAATAGCAACAATTCTTTTTTGGATTCGAAAAATAAATTATTTAAAAGCAAAGGAAACAGTAATGATGAGGTCTTTTCTATTGCTTTCTTACAAGATGGAACGTCTTTATTCTATGGTAATACAGATTTGTTTGATTCTGCACGCGAAGGGTATACACCCGGATATTTTGTAGTTAAAATAAATAATCTTAAAATTGAAAATGAAAATATCACCTTTAGTATTCTCGTTAAAAAAACAGATTTATGTAACGATACAACTTATAACGCAATAGCTAATCCGTATCTAAATGCTGAATATATTATTCCTAACCGCCAGACACAAATTGAATTAGAGTTCAAAGGTCAAATTTTTAAAGATAAAATAATATTAGACACAGAAAACACATCCATATCACTACCTAATAATCAAATGATACTGATAGAAATTTCAATGTAATGCCTTTTTAAACTCAATCTTTTGCGTTGGAAGTAGTAGACCGGATTACAAAAAGGAAAAGATATTTTGGTTGAATTTATTTTATATTTCTACACTTTAGGTATATAATAAAGAACTATTTTCAACTCTAATGATACTTATATTCATAACTCTTTCCATTTAAGTTCTACATAGACTTTATAAAACGCAAAAAAGTCCGACTAATTAGAATAATCCATTTATTACATTACATTGCACGAACATTATTGCGTATAGAAATATATCCTATTCTATTTATACCCTACACCAGCAATTTATACAGGTAACTGGTTCCGGCTACCGCTATCAGGCACCACCCAAGCAGGTTTCTCCATTAAAAGAACCTAAATTATTTAGAGTTATCCTGCTTTATTTTAGTGATAAGATAGTAACCTCCTGTGTTACGGGATCCTCTATATTCAATCAAGTGCGAGCTTTAAGTGAGGCGATATACCGGGAAACAGTTACAAGCGTCTTTTTAATTTCAATTGAAATTTCTTTTCTATCTATCCCTTGTCTTTCTTTTATCAGATTTAAAATTAATGATTGCGTATCATTTATAGTATCACTTATAGTATCATTTATAGTATCGTTTATAGGGCCATTTATAGGGTCATTTATAGGGTCATTTATAAGGCCATTTTCATGATCGGCATCTTCATCAGAACAACTATCTTCCTGCTTATCAACATAATGCCTATTATTTAATGGTTCATTTAATGGCCCATTTGATGGCTCATTTAATGGCTCATGTCTGATTGTAAGTTTAAATACATCTCCCTCTTCAATGACAGGCAAAGCATCCTTTACATAGATAGGGCAATACTTGTACATTTTTCGTATGCCAGAACCCAATTCTTCCACCCAGCCAAGCTGTTTAAAGAAATTGGCGATAGTAGGATTTTTGGGATGCGGTTTCAGATTTTCCAACGAGATACGCCCCATCATATAAGGCCTGTTCCAATTCTCTGTAACCACCACATCTTTATAGATTGTCATCGTAGCTGGATAAGCACTCGAAAACTCACGATGCACCAATAAAACATTTCTATAAACGGCTTTAATATTTGGAAGAATACAAAATCCACTGAATATAAAAACAAGAAAGTCCGACTCTCGTGAGCCGGACCATTCTTACATAAAACCAACTTCTATACCAGCAACTTATACAGGTAACTGGTGCCGGCTACTGCTATCAAACACCAGCCAAGCAGGTTGGTGGCTCCGGAGGCGGGAGTGGTTCCGGTAGCTTCTTCGTTGGGAGCAACATCGTACTGGCTTCTATCGCCGGAGTAATCGGAGGTGCTGGTTTGTCCCGAAACTGCCCTTTGATCGGAAGTGCCGTTTTGCCTGTAGGCTTGGAGTTGTCCTCCGGTGGCGGGCGCTGACTGAGGGTTACAATTACACCCAGGGCAGCCAGGGCAA
>CALFXE010000280.1 GCA_937927845.1 uncultured Paludibacter sp. | reverse complement strand
ACGCTTACTCCAGAGCGAGTATTCCATTAACCTGCCTACAAAATTTTGGTATAAGAAAAAGGAGTGGAAAGGTTGGATAAATATTGTAAACCCATTTCGTGCCAGTATCGTGTTGGGAACTCCGGGTAGTGGTAAATCATACGCCGTTGTCAATCAGTATATAAAACAACAGATTGAGAAAGGATTTTCGATGTATGTGTATGATTTCAAGTTTCCCGACCTTTCCACAATAGCCTATAACCATTTGCTGAATAATCAATTAGGTTATAAGAAAGTTCCGACATTTTACGTGATTAACTTCGACGATCCGAGCCGTTCGCACCGGTGCAACCCTATCAATCCGTCTTTCATGGAAGACATATCGGACGCATACGAATCAAGCTATACAATTATGCTCAACCTCAATAAAACATGGGTACAGAAGCAGGGCGACTTCTTTGTGGAATCTCCGATAATTTTGTTCGCTTCGATAATTTGGTATCTCCGCATATATAAAGACGGAAGGTATTGCACGTTTCCTCATGCAATCGAGTTCCTGAATAAACGCTACGAAGATATTTTCCCGATTCTCACTTCCTATCCCGAACTCGAAAACTACCTCAGTCCGTTTATGGACGCATGGTTGGGCGGAGCGGCTGACCAATTAATGGGACAGATAGCGAGTGCCAAAATTCCGCTATCCCGTATGATTTCGCCACAATTATATTGGGTTATGAGCGGCGACGAGTTTACGCTCGATATAAATAATCCCGAAGACCCGAAAGTGTTGGTAGTCGGTAATAATCCCGATAGACAAAATATCTACGGTGCAGCGTTGGGACTTTACAACTCCCGTATTGTGAAACTCATAAATAAAAAGGGACAATTAAAGAGTTCGGTAGTAATTGACGAGTTGCCGACAATCTATTTCAAAGGGTTGGATAACCTGATAGCCACTGCCCGAAGCAACAAAGTTGCTGTTCTGTTGGGTTTTCAGGACTTTTCGCAATTAACAAGGGATTACGGCGACAAGGAAGCGAAAGTGGTAATGAACACCGTAGGTAATATATTCAGCGGTCAGGTAGTAGGCGAAACAGCGAAAACGCTGTCAGACCGCTTCGGAAAAGTGTTACAGAAACGTCAATCAATGACTATCAACCGAAACGATAAATCAACTTCTATCAGTACCCAAATGGACAGCTTGATACCACCGTCGAAAATCAGTAATTTAACGCAGGGTATGTTTGTCGGTGCTATTGCCGATAACTTCGATGAGCGTATCGAGCAGAAGATTTTCCATTGCGAAATAGTGGTGGATAATGCGAAAGTCGCTGCCGAAACGAAGGCGTATCAATCCATTCCTGTGATTACCGACTTTACGGACGAAAACGGAGTAAATCGCATGAAAGATATGATTAAGGAAAATTACGACCGAATCAAAGCTGAAACTAAACAAATCGTTGCCGAAGAATTGCAACGTATTAAGGACGACCCTGCATTGGCTCATTTGTTGCAACAACAAGGAGAATAGGGATAAGTTAATCAAGTGAAGTGAAAACAGGGGTTAGTCGCTTTTTGGGGGACTATCCTCTGTTTTCTTTTGTAATTTATTGATTGCAACCGCCGCATTGTCCTGAAAGAATTTTCTTAGCGTTTTATCATTCTTCAAAATAATATGCCATTCATCTTCCACCACACGCATCATCCGTTTTCTTATTTCAATCAAGTCCTGTTCATTTGGGCATACGCTTAAATACTCCCAATGCTCAATGATTGCTGAACGGATATAATCCCGAAGCAGCATTTTTTCATAATTGTCAAGTTCGGTAAACTTCTTTTTCTCGGAAAATACCGGAAGTGCATCTATATCCGTGTAATCATAGATATCATCGTAATCTTTTTCCAACGGCTCAGCCACATTTGGAAAACGCATTATATCCGCCTGTTTATCAGTAGATTTTGATTGACAGGACTTGCAAATATGCTTAGCGTGTCCTTTGCCACTGAATTTTTCATTGGCTTTGATTTCTCCGCATATCTTACAGTAATGCCCTTGCCGTTTCTTCTTTGCCATACGATAATCAACCTATTTTCAGTCCATTTGCTCTGATTTTCAAAAATATACTGCAAAAATACGCATATATTTTCTAAGGAGAAAGTTTTATACTCCCTCAAAGAGCCACACACTGCCAAATCGAAGCCACATACTGCCACCTTCCGAAAACCTGCCTTTCAGCCCATTGATTACAACTATTTTCGTTACGCATTAATATTGATGCGTAACAAAAAACAGTTTTTATTATGGATGAAAAATTAAATCCGAAAGACAAGGTTCTCCTGATGCGAGATGAAGGAGAAGGTAACAAACTCAAAGTAGTGAAGGGCATTGACAAGAAAGGAAAAATTGATGCCATTGATCCCATGAAGGCGAAGCAAGGCGATTTTATCAAAATCGACAAACACGCCGACCCTATCGAAAACTTTTTCAAAAACTTCTTTAATCAGGCTAAAAACCCCTCACATACGGGATTTTATGCCGTTACTGTCGATATGCTTGACAAAATCCTGCATATCAAAGAAGAAGATTTGCAGAAGTATCGCATTAATCCGAAAGATTACATGAATCAGCAGGAGCAATCGACCAAAGAGAGCGAAAAACAAGTTCAACCCGAAAAGAAAGAAGAAAAAATGGACACTGCAATCGAACAGAAAACCGAGTTCAAGCAATTCGACACGAGCCGTATTCCTGAAAGTGAATATCAGAAGTACGGCATTAAGCCCGAAAACTTAGAGGGCGAACTCAAAGCCATGAGCTACGGGTATAAGTCCCCGCACTTGGTGGATATTAACCCGAAAATCGAGGGCGTAGATTATCCGATGAAAGCCCGTCTGTCATTGGAAGAACAGCCCGACGGCAGCCTGAAATTTGTTCCGCATCCGCAGCAACAACAAGTTGATTTGGAAAAACCGTTTCAGGGTATCATGCTTCCGAACGATGTAAAGGAAAACCTTTTGGCAACTGGTAACAGCGGACGTGTAGTCGATTTACAACCAACACCTAACGGAGAGAAAGTTCCGTCGCTTGTATCTATCGACAAGCTGACTAACCGACTGGAAGCCGTACCATTGGATAAATTGACCGTTTCCCAAAACCTGAAAGGTGCGGAACTATCTCCCGAACAACAACAGGCACTCAAAGAGGGAAAAAAGATACTGGTCGAGGGTATGACTTCCAAAAAGACAATCGGTACGGATAATCCCCGAAAGTTCGATGCTTATGTTCAGTTCAACGCAGCCAAAGGCGGTTATGATTTTTCCTACGACGGATTAGACCGCAATAAGTATCAGCAGAACAATAGGCAACAGCAGAACCAAAGCGAGGAACAACAGAACAAAGTACGTATTCCTAAAAATCTATTAGGAGTTGATTTGAACGAGAAGCAACAGAACTCGCTCCGGGAGGGAAAAGCAACTTATGTTCAGGGAATGGTAAAAGACGGAAAGGGCGAACCGTTCAGTGCTTATGTCAAAGTCAATGCTGAAAAAGGTAAACTTGATTTCTTCAAGTGGAATCCTGACCGAGCCAAGAAACAGGGTGCGGAAGTGAAACCTGCCAATGAGAGTAAAACGCAGGTAGCAGTCAATTCGCAAGGCAAAACAAACGAAGCGACCAAACATTCCAACGAGCCATTGAAACAAGGTCAGCAAAAGCCAACCGAAAATCAGGACAAGGAGCAGAAGCAACAGCAAGGAGTTAAAAAGCCTGTAAAAAAATCCACAGGACATAAAATGTAATATCAACCACTAAAAAAATCCAATAGAATATGAAAGTTTTGATTGCTGAAAAACCGTCTGTGGCTCAAAGTATTGCAGCCATAGTCGGAGCAAATAACCGACGTGAAGGTTATTTGGAGGGTAACGGATTTGCCGTTACATGGGCATTCGGCCACCTCGTAGGGTTGGCAATGCCGCAGGATTATGGTATCACAGGATTTCAGGCTGAAAACCTGCCGATACTCCCCACAGAATTTAAGTTGCTGCCCCGTCAGGTTAAGGACGGCAAAGAGTACAAACCCGATGCGGGTGCATTAAAGCAACTTAATGTTATCAAAGAGTTGTTTAATAAATCCGACCTCATTATAAATTGCTGTGATGCAGGTCGAGAGGGCGAAGCCATTTTCCGCTACATATATAATTATCTGGAATGCCGTAAACCTTTTGACCGCCTTTGGATAAGTTCACTTACGGATCAGGCTATTCGGTGTGGATTGGAGAACCTGCGTTCGGGAAAAGAGTACGACAACCTGTACGCTTCGGCAAAAGCCCGAAGCCAAGCCGATTGGGTTGTCGGGATAAATGCTTCACAAGCCCTTTCAATATCGGCAGGCTACGGAGTATGGTCGTTGGGACGTGTTCAAACGCCAACACTCACCATGATTTGCAGCCGTTACCTCGAAAACAAAGAGTTCAAGCCGCAAACTTATTTTCAGGTAAAATTACATGCGGCAAAAGATGCGACCCAGTTCGCCGCTATCTCCACAGAACGATACGACACGAAACAGGGCGCAGACACAATCTTAGAGCGAATACGCTCGTCAGAATCAGTCAGCGTCGTAAACGTGGAAACAAAGCAAGGAAGTCAGGAACCGCCATTGCTCTACGACCTGACCACCTTGCAGAAAGAAGCAAACAGCCGCCATAGTTTTTCAGCAGATAAAACCCTGTCGGTTGCACAATCGCTTTACGAAGCCAAGCTCATTTCCTATCCGAGAACGGGAAGCCGTTATATTTCCGATGATGTTTTTGCCGAAATACCTACCCTTATCGGTCAGTTATCCGCTCATGCTTCATTCGGCAATTATGCAAAATCATTGTCGGGTGCAAGCCTGAACAGGCGTTCAGTAAATGATAAGAAAGTTACCGACCACCATGCCCTGATTATTACGGAAAATACGCCGAAAGATATTTCAGCCGAACAACGTATTATATATGATATGATAGCTGCCCGTCTGTTGGAAGCCTTTTCGGACAAATGTACCAAAGAGAACACAAGTATTTTGTTGGATGCTTCGGGTGTTCCGTTTTCGGTCAAAGGT
This sequence comes from uncultured Paludibacter sp., assembly GCA_937927845.1. Taxonomy (GTDB): domain Bacteria; phylum Bacteroidota; class Bacteroidia; order Bacteroidales; family Paludibacteraceae; genus Paludibacter. The sequence goes on along the minus strand of CALFXE010000280.1, from coordinate 16,177 downwards.
AGTGTTATTCTTGTTGCAGGTTGGCGTGGTGTGTTGAATGCTCCCGATGAAGAAAAAGGCGAAGATGATGCTCCGGCGCTTCCAAACCTTTCCAATGGCGATGTTCTTTCCATTCACGGAACGGATTTATTGGAAAAGCAAACTAAGCCCCGACCGTTGCACACGGAGAGCAGTTTATTGTCTTCAATGGAAACCTGTGGTAAAGACCTTACCAACGAGGAAGAACGGGAAGCAATCAAAGAATCGGGTATCGGAACGCCTGCCACCCGTGCGAGTATTATAGAAACACTGTTCTCCCGTGAATATATTGTGCGTGAGAAAAAATCGCTTGTTCCAACCAATAAAGGTTTGGTTGTCTATTTGGCTGTCCAAAATAAAAAGATTGCCGATGTTTCGATGACGGGCGAATGGGAAAGAGCCTTGAACAGCATTGAAAAAGGCGAAATGGATGCCGACACGTTCCACAGAGGAATTGAAGTGTATGCCGCACAGATTACCACCGAACTGTTGGGAACTAAAATCGAGGGCGGTGGCAATCAGCGTGAAAGCTGTCCGTGTCCCAAATGTAAAAACGGTCAGGTGGTTTTCTATCAGAAAGTAGCCAAGTGCCAAAACGAAGATTGCGGATTGACCGTATTCCGTAACAAATCAGGCAAAGACCTGACCGACGGACAACTGAAAGACCTGCTTGCCAAAGGCAAGACGGGAACTATCAAAGGCTTTAAGAGCAAAGAAAATAAGCCTTTTGATGCTGCCGTAGCTTTTGATGCGGAGTATAAGACGGTATTCCAATTTGATAATTCTAAAAAACGGAAGAAGTAATGAAAGCAAATCTGATAATTTATTTTAATTACGACAATAAACCGGATGATGACAAAGAAAAGGAAATAGCCGATTTATTGATGAGTTTCGGGGAGTTTTGTGAGGATACCGATTTTGAGTTCCAAACTATTCCGAGAGTAGGCGAATATATAAAGCCGGAAACATTATTGAAAAAATGGATTGAAAATGACGACTACGAGAAGCCATGTTCAGACGGTAAAGCATTCAGTAAAATCTACAAGGCTTTCCGAACAGGCTCTTTTATCGTTGAAGAAATTTATCACGCTCTTGATTCCTGTACTATTCATTGCTCTGATATAGAGTATAAAGAAATAGAATAAAAACGCTTATCTTTGCCACTAAGAAAGTTCATACGCCACAGGTTTGATGAGAAATTGTTAAATCAGGTGCTATTGAATTTTTTTAGTGGTGGCACTGGGGAGGGATACCCCAGTGCCTTTTGCATATCCATATCTACAATTTTACCACTAAAAAATTCATAGTATGAAATACAATTCAAATTTAGAGCCTGCGGAAATGTCATATTTCCGGCTCAATCTACTATCTTATTTACGAGATTCCCACCCCGACAAAGCAAACGACCTTTCCTTTATTGCCGGACGTGGGGATATGGCAGCGGAAAGCTACAGCGAAGCCATAAAAAGTGGTTTAGACCATATTCAGGCAGCCGAAATCGCAAACGAAGCCTTATTCAAAGGTTTGCACTTTTCTCCTTATAATATAGTTGTCGAAATTCTTTGGAATGAGTTTTTCGATGAAGTTTCACCAAGCGAAGCCCACGCAAAGGCAAAAGAACTAATGCCCGAATGTCAGGCGGTATTTTCCAAATACAACCTGAACGATGATTATGCCGAGACGACCGAGTACCAGTCGCTCTATACGGAGCTTGTCGGCACAATCCTGATATTGCTCGAAAATGAGTTACAATAAGCGAACTCATTTGCGTCAGAACATTGATGCAATCAAGTTAGCGTTAAGGCTCGACAAGGAACAACGACAGGCAACTCCCGAAGAACGGGAAATACTTGCTAAATATTCAGGCTTCGGAGGAATTAAGGCAATCCTTAACCCTGCCGACAAACCCGAAGATATTCAGCGGTGGTCTAAATCCGAAGTCGAGCTTTTTCCGTTGGTGCAGGAACTTCACGAGGTACTCCGTGAAAGTTCGCCCACACCGGAAGTTTACAAACGCTATGTCAGCTCCCTGAAAAGTTCTATCCTTACGGCATTTTATACGCCGAAGCCTGTTATTGATGCGTTAGCGGATGCACTAAAGGATAGCGGGATAACCCCGACACGTTTTTTAGAACCCAGTGCCGGAACAGGTGCGTTTATTTCTTCGTTCAAAGAAACTGCGCCCGAAGCCAAAGTAACAGGTTTTGAAAAGGACTTATTGACGGGTAAAATCCTCTCGCACCTCTATCCTGATGATAAGGTACGGATTGAGGGTTACGAGAAAATGGAAGGACGTTACTCACAGCATTTCGATGTGATAGCTTCCAATATACCATTTGGCGATGTTTCTGTATTCGATCCGCTACTATCCAATCATGAAATACCCGCCGTCAAACAATCGACACAGGCGATACACAACTACTTTTTTGTAAAAAGCGTTATGTCGGCCAGAGAGGGCGGGATAATCGCCTTTATTACCAGTCAAGGCGTACTTAATTCGGAACAAAACAAACCGGTACGGGAATACCTGATGAACACCTGCGATGTTGTTTCCGCTATCCGTTTACCGAACAATCTCTTTTCCGACCATGCAGGAACGGAAGTCGGCAGCGACCTGATAATCCTGCAACGGAACAATAAGAATATCGTTCCCAATCAGCGACAGCAGGATTTTATCGAATCCCGCAAGTTGTCGAACGGAATTTCCATTAATAATCTGTTCCGTGATTTCGACAGGGTTGTACAAACCAGTTCGAAAAGAGATACCGATCCATACGGCAAACCTGCTATTGTCTTTACGCATGAGGGTGGAGTGGACGGAATCGCTAAAGACCTGCGGCAAATGTTGAAAGAAGATTTTTCACAACATTTGGATTTGCAGCGTTACCAAACCTATGCACAGAACACAGCGGAACGACAGGTTACAGCCACAGCAGAAATTAAACCGACACTTGAATCAAATTCCAATGACCTCAATCCTTTTTGGCAAACGGATGAACTCGATCCGTTTTGGCAGGCTATTGAAGATGATTGGTTTCCCGACAATAACCAATCCGAAGCGGTAAAACCTGTGATTGAAAACAAACCCGAAGCACCCAAGCAACAGCCCACTTATTCGGGTACACTTTTCGACATGGACGATCCTGCCATTAAAAAACAGCCGACACCGGAGGCGAAACCACAGCCCGTAACGCAGGAACCGCTAATCACGCTTTACGACCTTTTCGGGTTTACCCAAGAGGAACGCAGTCAGGTAAGCAAGCCTAAAAAAAGAGGTAGAAAGTCCAAATCACAAGCTGCCAAGCCGAAGGAACTTCCCTTTATGGATTGGCGGGAAGAAATGCAGCATAACGCCGCACAGCAACGGGAAAAACTTCAAAAGGAAACAACCGAAGCCTATCCCGTATTCGATGCCCGTCGGGAGGAACAGTTGGAGCAGTTACGAGAGGAAGCCGAGCGGGAACAGCAGGAACGCATGAAGCCGATTCCTTATTATAATGCGGAAGATATACCGTCCCATTATCGGGAAGGCTCACTCGTAACAGACGAAAATAATCGTATCGGTTATTTGCGTGATTTGAACGGATTTCAGCCGATGTTCCATCCGCTTCAACTCACCGGAACACAGCAGGCGAAAGCGTCCCTTTATATCGAAATACGGGACACTTATCACCACCTGTACAGCAACGAAGCAACAAGGTTGGAAGCCAATCCTGCCTTGCGTGAAATGTTGAACAGGCTTTATGACGATTTTACCCGTCGTTTCGGAAACATAAACGATGCGAAAAATCTAAGCCTTATTAAAATGGATGCCGGAGGAACGGAAATTCTTTCTCTGGAACGCTATGTAAATGGCAAAGCGGTCAAAGCTGATATCTTTGGGCAACCGGTTGCTTTCAATCCGAACGAGATAACTTCTGCCGACAACGCACGGGAAGCCCTGACCGCTTCGCTCAATAAATACGCAAAGGTAAACCTTGAATATATGGCAGGGCTTACAGGCGGTACTTCCGATGAGATATTGGACGAATTGAAAGGACAGGTATTTTTCAATCCGATGATAGGCTCTTATGAAATTAAAGACAAGTTCATAAGCGGAAATGTTATTTCCAAAGCTGAACATGTCGAGCGGTATATTGAGAACCACTCCGACCATGAAGCGGCAAAGGAATCCCTTTCTGCATTACGGGAAGCAACGCCACGCCCGATACCGTTCGAGGATTTGGATTTCAATTTCGGCGAACGGTGGATTCCGACAGGCATTTACAATAAGTATGCTTCACACTTATTCGATACCAATGTGTCGGTGCATTATGCACAGAGCCGTGATGAATACACGCTTAAAGCCGACAGCAAGAATATCAAGATATGGGATCAGTATGCTGTCAAAGCTGAAAGCCGCACGTTTGACGGTATCGCTTTGATGAAACACGCCTTGCACAACACTTCTCCTGATATTACCAAGAAAGTCAAAAAACTGATTGACGGGGAACTCAAAGAGGTAAAAGTGCGTGACTCCGAATCAATCCAACTCGCCAATTCCAAGATTGATGAGATACGGAACGGTTTTACCGAGTGGCTGGGCGAACAATCGCAGGAGTTCAAAGACCGACTGGCGGATAAGTACAATCGTACATTCAACTGTTTCGTCCGTCCCGATTACGACGGAAGCCACCAAGAGTTTCCCGGACTGGACTTGAAAGGCTTGGGTATTCCTGATTTGTACAAGAGCCAAAAGGATGCCGTCTGGTTGGACAAACTCAATGGCGGTGCGATAATCGACCATGAAGTGGGCGGCGGTAAAACCCTGATAATGTGCGTAAGCGCCTACGAGAAAAAACGGTTGGGATTGGTAAACAAACCGCTTATCATGGCTCTTAAAGCCAATGTGCATGAGATAGCCCAAACTTTCTGTACGGCTTACCCCAATGCAAAAGTGCTGTATCCGGGTAAAGAAGATTTTACACCTGCGAAACGGGCGAAGATCTTCAATGAAATGAAAAATAACAACTGGGATGCCATTATTTTAACACACGAACAATTCGGCATGATACCCCAGTCACCCGAAATACAGCAACGTATCTTACAGGCGGAACTTGATAGCGTTGAAGAAAACTTGGAAGTATTGCGGGAACAGGGTAAACACATATCCCGTGCTATGGAGAAAGGTTTGGTTAAACGACAACTCAATCTTGAAGCCAAGTTAAGCAATATCGCTTATCAGATTGAAAACCGCAAAGATGATACGGTCGATTTCAAGTTAATGGGAATTGACCACCTCTACGTTGATGAATCACACCGATTCAAAAACCTGACCTTTACCACCCGCCACGACCGGGTGGCAGGGTTTGGAAATGCCGAAGGAAGTCAAAGGGCGCTTAATATGCTTTTCGCCCTGCGTACCATTCAGGACAGGACGGGAAAGGATTTGGGAGCGACATTCCTTTCGGGTACAACCATTTCCAACAGTTTGACAGAGCTATATTTACTTTTCAAGTATCTCCGGCCAAACGAATTGGAACGGCAAGGCATTAATACATTCGATGCGTGGGCGGCAATTTTCGCCAAGAAGTCGATAGACTATGAATTTTCGGTCACGAACGAGGTCGTTCAGAAAGAACGCTTCCGCTACTTTATAAAAGTGCCTGAATTGGCGGCTTTTTATGCCGAAATAACCGACTATCGTTCCGCTGAAGATATAGGAATTGACCGACCTGCAAAGAATGAAATCCTGCACAATATTCCGCCCACTCCCGACCAGCAGGAATTTATTCAGAAGTTGGTAGAGTTCGCCAAAACAGGCAAAGGTGAAATATTGGGACGTGCCCCACTATCCGAAAGCGAGGAAAAAGCAAAAATGCTGATTGCAACGGACTATGCCCGAAAGATGTCGCTCGATATGCGGCTCATTGATCCGGTCAAATATGGCGACCATGTAGATAACAAGGCTTCCCATGTTGCCAGAATGGTATCGGATTATTACAAAAAGTTCGACCAACACAAGGCAACCCAGTTTGTTTTTTCAGATTTGGGTACTTACAAGCCCGGCGAATGGAATCCATGCTCCGAGATAAAGCGTAAACTGGTGGATGACTACGGAATCCCCGCCCACGAAATACGCTTTATTCAGGAAGCCAAGACCGACAAGGCTCGTAAAACCATGATTAAGGATATGAACGAGGGTAAAATCCGTGTACTGTTCGGCTCTACTGAAATGTTAGGGACAGGTGTAAATGCCCAGAAAAGGTGCGTTGCCATTCATCATTTGGACGCACCTTGGCGACCGTCAGATTTGGAGCAACGGGACGGTCGTGGTATTCGTAAAGGCAATGACATTGCAAAGTTGTACGCTGATAATAAAGTAGATGTACTAATATATGCCGTCGAAAAATCATTGGACGCTTATAAGTTTGGATTACTTCACAACAAGCAGCTTTTCATTCGCCAGTTGAAAAATAACTCACTGGGTATCCGTACCATTGACGAGGGCAGTATGGACGAAAAAGGCGGTATGAATTTTTCTGAATATGTAGCAATTTTAAGTGGCAATACAGAACTGTTGGAGAAAGCACGGCTGGAAAAGAAAATCGCTTCGTTGGAATCCGAACGGCAGGCATTTATGCGTGGCAAATCTTCTTCTCGTTACAAATTGGAGGATATTATGTCGAGCGTAGAGAAGAATAACGGGTTTATCAACCGTATATCCAAAGATATAGAAGCATTCAGTTCCCGTGTCCAATATCAGCCCGACGGCGTTACCCGCCTGAATCCCGTTCAATTGGACGGATTACAGGGCAGTAATCCGAAAGAAGTCGGTTTAAAATTAAACGAGATTGCTGACAACACCCGAACACACGGAGCGCATGAGAAAATCGGTACGCTTTATGGTTTTGATTTAATGGTCAAGTCCGAAACCACCAACAAAGACGGTTTCGACCTTATACAAAACCGTTTCTTTATCAAAGGCGAAGGCGATATTCTCTACAACTACAATCATGGAACAATGGCTACCGACCCGAAGACGGCGGCACAAAACTTCCTGAATGCACTTGATACCATGCCGAAATTGTTGGAGAAGTATCAATCGGATAACGAGAAACTGCAAAAAGATATTCCAGTTCTCAAAGAAGTTGTCGAAGCCACATGGCGAAAAGAGCCTGAACTGAAAACCTTGAAAGATGATTTGATTAAGTTAGACCGTGAAATCCAACTCTCGCTTAAACCAATCGAGGAAAGCGAGGGAAAGGAGAGCGTGCAGGACAATACCGTTTCGGTAAATAAGCAATCACAGGTTAAATCCGAAACATTTGTCCAGGACACTCCATTGCCGAACACTATTCAGGGAGTGAAAGAAATCATGGGCGACAGGCTTGTTATAGCTTCGGTGGGCGATAGTCCGCCGAAAGTGGAAAGAAAAGATACATCTAAGGGGATTAAGTTGTAAAAAACTCCTATTCAGAAATCAGTATCTTCCCATTTTAATATGAACAAGGAACAATAGCACTATATGCAGTTCCTTGTTCTTTTCTATCTATTGGAGAATTATTACCACTCATTGGAGAATTACTATCAGCAACATTATCATCTCTACCTCCACCAAGAGGAGTTATTGGAGAATTACCCTTAGTTATTGGAGAATTGAATACACAATGATTTCCCTATTTAACAGGGGTTTCGGCAACATTTTCATTATCTATTGGAGAGTTATTGCCTCTCATTGGAGAATTACCATCAGTAACATGATTATCTCTACCACCACCAAGAGGAGCTATTGGAGAATTAACCCTCTACATTTTTACTTCTTAATACATCAAACACACTCTTAAAGAGGTCATCTCCACGTAATGACTGATACGGTTTGGCAAGAGAATAAGTAGTTTGATTACCTGAACCGGATTTCGTTAGAATATCATCATCAACTAACTTGCCAGTCAGATATTTTAATTGATTTCTATTCAAGTATTCTTCCATGTGCTTTTCTATTGCTCCGATTTTCAGGGCATTCCCCTGTATAGCAAGAAGTAACTGTTCTACTTCTTTGACAATGTAATTTCCTATTTTTGAGTTTTCGTCAATTAGAGCATTATATTCTTCAGAAAGTGTGAAGCGATTGGTATGTCCGGATGCACGTTGAATCAACCCTATTTCTTCAAGTTGATTTGTAATTTCGGGGTTTAATTGTTGGAATTGTCCATCACGGATTTTACTTAGTGTAAGTATTTGTTCTACTCCCAACTTCGGCTCTTTATCGCTTATTTGGTATTTATTTATGAATATATGGAATGCCTTATCTACTATTTCGGATTTTAATGTCAAAGATACCTGATAAGAATCTGACTTACTGTAATCAGGATAGTTTTTCCCCTCTGAAAGAGTGATTGAAAATATCTTATCAACTCCTTGTCCGCTTCTTTCAACTAAGCCTGTTTTTTCTAATATCTCGGTTATCAGACGATTGCGAGGGGTACTGCTGACAGTTATCAGGTTGTCAAGAGTAACTCCTTTGGGAAAACCACCCGGATTGTTTATCTCTATTTTTGTGGGATATTGTTTTACAACTACTTCGCTTGTAATCGTATATAAACGATGAGCAACAGCGTTCAGTATTGCTTCACGAATAACCGCTTCGTTAAAATCAAATAAATCAAAAATATATGCTCCCGACTGTACTGGGTGCTTTCTGTTGAGTGCAGGTTGATTTATTAATTGCCAAATTTTATCTATGCCAAGAAATAGTGGTTCTTCAATGCTTTCCCTTGCATCGTGGTGTATTTGGCTTCCGGTATTGCGATATTCCCAGATTATTTTGCTTTGAGGTAGTTTTTGTTGGATAATCTCTTTTTTTCCTAACAGGATAAGAGCCGCGAAATTCAATTTATTCTCTACCAATAACTTCAAATCTGTTAATAGTTGTTCTTTTGAAAGAGATAGAAATTGAGGATTATTCTGTTTTTGAGAGTAACTTTCTCTCATTTTTTGTATCGCTGTGTCATCCAAATCGGCAATAGTTAATCCCTCACATATTTTTGCAGAGAAATCAGGTTCTTGCTCCGATAAAATAGCAAACATTTCTTCATCGCTCATATTTCTCAGGCTTTCGCCTGTTCGCATCAGAGGAACTCCTTCAAACTTCAACAGTTTTCCAACGGGACGGGTAGGTACGTGAATTATCAGGACACGTTTCTTATCTTCCCATAATTCTTCTGTCCGTACACGAATACCCAATCTCTCGTATGTTTCATCCGTCAAATCTCCAACCTTACCTTCTGCAAAATCACTTCCTACAACTTCATGAGGAACTTTGTCTTTCATTCCCATGACTAATTTACCGCCACCCTCATTAGCAAGAGCAACAACATAGCCAAGATAGCATTTTCTTCTTTCCGTTTGGTCGGTATTTTTGCCTCCCGCAAATGAAAAGTTATTCTTTGCTTCCTTAAACTCTATCCTGTCTTCACTCTCTTTGAGTTGTTGTAATTCTTTAATAGTCATGTATATTTCAAAACAATTTTATTCCTATTTTACGCAACTGCAAAAATACTCCTTATTTTCTATTTCTTCAAATCTCGCGTATAATATTTATTTTCTGATAGATATAACTCTACATTCTCAATAATTAAAGCCCGTGCCTGTCATCACGACGGTACGGGCTTCGTACTAACATTAAAAATCAGCACTATGAACATACAGAAATAAAAGACAAACCGCCCTCACGGGTTATCAGTATCTTCGGGAATATTATCGTCTTCGGAACTTTCGGGAGGTTTCTTACCATTCCGTTTCTTGTTGAAGCATTCTCTTATGAACGTATGTACATCGCTTTCTTTGTAGTACGTCTTCTGGTGGACTTTATGAAAAGGCAAATCGCCCGTACTACGGTAGCGTTGCAATGTCCGTTTACTGATATGGAGAAGCTGGCACAAGTCCTGATTGTCAAATAATACTTCTCCTTCCAACATGTTTCTTTGTTTACTCATCTTATCAAGGGTTTTATCTTGTTTATCGAAGCGGTACATGATTCGTTCCATCCACGCTTCAAAATCGTCTTTGTTTATATACATGGCTGTTCGGGGTTTTAGATGATATGCCCTATCATGAAATAATTCTGATTGGACGGATCTTTTATGATTATTTCTTTCTCTCTCATATATTTAATGTAACTTTTGGCGGTGCGTTCCTTGACATCCATAAACTGCTGAATGCGGTCGCACAGGTCGATATAGGTCAAGTGCTTTTGTGAAGCAAATATCTCACGGGCAACTGTCGCCAGTTCCTTTTCTTTGCGTTTTTCCTTTTCCTCTCGTGGCTTTTCGCCTATGTAAATGTGCATTCCCAGTTCCTTATCCCACGAAAATTGCATCAACGGAACATCGAGAGGGCTGCCATCCCTTACTTTGAGAGCCTTTACAACCGATACTGACGGCTCGTTATCAAGTTCTATACTCATAATTGCAGCCGCTTTACGTTGCAGTTCCGAACCTAAATGCCCTCTCAACTTCAAACCGTTCGGAACATAGTGAAGCACACAGGCAATGCAGGTGCGATATATTCCTGCCAATCGGTATAGCTCATCCACAATCCGAATGCTTTCCGCTTCGTCATTGGCGGACAGCACCAAATCCGCAATACCGTCAATAACAACCAGTCGTATGCCCTCATATTCGTAATGATATTTGTCCATACTCTGAACAATGGCTTGCAGACGTTCTTTCCGGGACATTCCAGTAAGTGAAAACGCACGTAGTTCTTCGGGCTTCTCGTTCAGTTTGGCACGTTTCAGGAGATTGGAAACATTCTTGAATAACTGTACTTCGGATTGTTCGGTATCGTAAAGTAGAACCGCTTTGCCGTCGGAATTATCACGGACATTCACACCCAACGTGTCTATGGTGCGATTGTCTTTGATTATTGAACCTGCAATCAAAGCAGCAACATAGTTGCTTTTCCCAGTACCTTCTCCGCCCGTGATACAAAGAATGTTTCCCTGCGTTCCCAAAGGTACATTGCCTGCCGAGATAACTTCTTCGGCTTTGGCCGGAGGATTATTGAAATCAATTTCACAGGATTTTAGCATGGTCATTGTATCGTTATATAGATTATCAAGAAAATCAATGAATAGTTGGCGGAACTCTTTCCGGTTGTTCCCTTTTATGAAATAGTCGGTAATATCTTTGTTTTTTTTCTCGCCAGAAAGTGGCAATACAAGCCGTTTTACGCCATATTCTGCCAATGCTTTTTCGTGTTTGATTGCGGCTTCTATTCCTGTTTTGTCTGCATCGTAGAGCAATACGATATGTTTGAAGCGGAAAGTAAGTTTATAGATTATTCCTGTCGGAATAGTGGACGTTTCGCTATTAAAGCAGATTGCGTGAAACCCGTGTGCAGCAAGTGTCATCACGTCTTTTTCTCCGCCTGTAATGAACAGCGTATCTCCTTTGGCGGGTAATTGTTCCAGTCCGAAGCAGTAGCTTTCGCCGATATTACCACCATATAAAAAGCGTATTTCCGAAAACGGTCGGTAGATTTTCACATATTGTTTTCCCATATAGCCAAAAATCGGCTCACTTTCGGACGAAGTATAGTAGAATGGTTTATTTTCCTTATTCTCGCTCCGAAACTCTTTCAGGGAAACGGTTTTGTAAAGTTTCAGTATTTCGGGCGTGATACCCGATTGCAACCAAAAATCCAATTCTTTCTGCATGAATTTTTGCTGTATGATATTATAGGGCTTGTTTTTTGGCGGTTCGGGATTGGTCGGGTTACTCTTTTGTGGAACAGATTGCGGAGTAGGAGTATAATCCGAATCGCCCAATCCCAAAGACATATCCCTGTTTATGGTTTTCAGTATTTCAACGAAATCCGCACCATTGTTGCAATTCAAACCTTTCAGTTTGCCGATGAAGAAGAAACAATCGCCACTATAATCGTCATTGCCGAAGTCTTTTATCTTGTAAACTCCATTGCGACGGTCGAAATATATATTGCACGAAGCCTTACGGTCTTCGTACAACGGATTAAGGAAGTTTCGTCCGACTTTCCACTGTACCGACGATATATAATGTTTGAACACGTCCAAACCGTTATTTGTCCGTCTTAATAGTTCGTCTTTGTTGAGCATGGAGTTGATGATTTTTAATAAGGTCATTCATACATTCATCGGTACTACGGATTCTCTTTTCAGCGAGCATCCGTTTAATTTCCGCAATGGTGTAATATGATTTGCCGGAGATAATAGAATAGGAAATCAGCCGCTTACTGCGTAAACGTTGAAGTGTACGTTCGCTGATTTTGAGGAATGTGCATACTTCGTAACTGTCCACCCACAACTCATCGGCGTTGATTGTGTCATCGTCTTGGCGGTCGAGAACGAATTTCGCTATCGCATTGATTTTAGATACCAGTTCCTTGTATGCTTGGCTGTCTATTGTTATGACTTCCATATTCGCAACTATTTGATTCGCTGCAAAGTTCCGAAGTCTAAAAATACTTTTCTGCCAACTTGGTAAAAGTTTTTTTTGAGTTTTTTTGACCGAAAATCAACGGTTTTAGCGGGTTTCAGGCAGGTAAAATAAGGGCAAAAAAAACTACCAAGTTGGTAGTTTTTATGGATTTTTCTTCATTTGGAATCGTCTTCGTCCATTCGTCGTAAGAAATTATCAGTAATTATCTTTAAATATTTTGCCCGTTCTATCTTCCTGTCTTTTATTGATATATATGTTCTGTAATATTCACCTAAGTCCACATTAAATAAAGTTTCTAATCCTATCATTATTTCTTTAACATCAGCTTTTCCACGATTTACATATTTACTTGAATCAAAGCTATATCCTAATTCAACCAAAGCAATTAATGGGCCTGTCCATTTTAAATCATTGATGGGAAAAGAAGATCTGTTCTTATTTATTATAATTTGTTTTTCTATCTGATGCTTTTTTTTATTGAGGTAAATGCGTAGCATCTCATTACAGATAATTTTTGCTACTTTATAATCATATCCGGTTGAAAAATGTTTATCCATCACAAAGTGAACACTATCTACACAAAGTTTATACGACTTTTTCTTTCTTAGAAAATAATGTTCGTCTAAATATGTTGATTTTGATCTGTAGTATTGGTAAAAATCTATGTTACGTTCAAAAAAATAAGTCAGACTCTCTTGTTCATTTTCATAGTAGCTTTTTAATGTATCATTACTTCCATTTGGACATTTTAATTCAATTGCGTGCACTTTATTGAAATATAGCAGAAATCCTAATACTTCAGGTTTGATTTCTTTAAAAAAACATATTTCATCAGATGAATCAATAGAGTCTAAAGAAAGAAAATAACTTCGCATTTTTTCTAAACAATCATTTAAGAAATTTATCATTGATTCAGCTTCTTCTAAGGAAATATTACAACTCTCCATATCAACTATTTCCAATTCTGTGTGTACTTCTTTTAATATTTCTGAATTATATTCTTTCATTTCAAAATTTGACAGATTTAAGTTTAAGTATATAAAAGTCAAAAATATATCTATAATATTAGTTTATTATTCTGTTTGATAGGATCAAATAGAACTGTTTATATCAGGTTAAGAAACCATTATAATATATTTTGCTGCAATTTCGTGCAAAATTTGTTACACTAATTAAGTCGTCATCAAAATCATGGTAAAGCACACCGACATATATACTATAACTTATTAGGTTATTTCATATGCCGGTGTGACACTTAACAGAATCAAATAAAAACAATTAATATTTCCATCAGGTATGAATAAATGGATTTTATTTCATTCGTAACATCAACGCATTTATTGCAACTATTACTGTACTGACGGACATTAGTACAGCCCCTACGGCAGGACTCAATATAATACCTACAGGAGCGAGAATTCCTGCTGCCAATGGTATAGCGATAATGTTATACCCTGCCCCCCACCATAGATTTTGCACCATTTTTTTTGTTGTGTTTTTTGCAAGTGAAAGAAAATGGATGATATCATATGGATTACTTTTTACCAATACCACGTCTGCTGAATCTATCGCCACATCTGTTCCGGCACCGATTGCCACACCGATATCTGCACGTGCCAATGCCGGGGCATCATTCACTCCGTCACCCACCATCATAACATTTTTTCCCTTATGCTGGTATTCTGTTATGACCTTCTCTTTATTTTCGGGTAAAAGAGAGGCATATACATCGCTGATTCCCAACTGTCCACCAACAGACTTTGCTGAGGCTTCATTGTCTCCTGTTAACATGACCGGAGTAATTTTTTCATTTTGAAGTTTTTTTACTGTCTGTTTGGCTTCTGGTTTAATTTGATCTCCTTGTGCTATTAAGCCTGCTACATCATCATTTATTAAAAGGTAACTTATGGAATTGCCTTTTTCTGCCAAGTCATTAAACAAGGATTTATCATATGACACTGCATTTTTATCCAGATATGCAGCAGTAACAATTTTTGCATCCTGTCCACTTACAGTACCCGATAAGCCTGTTCCACTTATAAGAGCAACATTTTCGGCCTTTGGTATCTCCAATTTATCTTCTTTGGCTTTATCCAATATACCTACTGCTAATGGATGATTGGAATGTACTTCCATTGCTGCCATTGTTTTTAGTATATCAGCATCATTCCATCTATCCGAAAGACTTTTAACAACGGAAACACGGAAATTACCTTCAGTAAGTGTACCTGTTTTATCCATGGTTACAACGGATATATCCTTTGCTTTCTCCAATGCGTTGCGGTTACGGATTAGTAAACCATGTGTTGCACCTAAAGATGTAGAGCGAGCTACTACAAGGGGGATAGCCAAGCCTAAAGCGTGTGGACAGGCAATGATAAAGACAGTTACCATCCTTTCCAATGCGATATTAATATCTTTGTCGATAATATACCAAACGATAAATGCAATGATACCTACTATCAATGCTATATAAAAGAGTGCTTTGGCTACTTTATCGGAAATGGATTCCGCTCGTGATTTTTCTTGTTGGGCTTGTCCTACCAGTTTCATCACTTGTGCCAGGTAACCTGATTCGCCTGTACCTGTCACTTCTATTACGATAGATCCCGAACCATTGACCGAACCGCCTATCACGGTTGCTCCTTCGCTTTTCTTTATGGCTTTGGCTTCCCCGGTTACCATTGATTCATTAACAGATGTTTCACCAGATATAACTTTCCCGTCGGCAGGCACTTTTTCTCCCGCCTTTACCATTACATGCTGCCCTTCTTGTATTTGTTGAAGAGGAACATCATTAACACTTCCGTCAGGTTGTACCAGATGCGCACTTCCAGGCAACAACTCAGCCATTTTCTGCAATGCGTTTCCCGCATTACCCACAGCCTTCATTTCTATCCAATGACCGAGCAACATAATAACAATCAGTGTCGCCAATTCCCAAAAGAAATCCATTCGGTGACCTGGCACTTGCAGAATGTAATTGGTAACAAAAGCATACATACTATATATGTAAGAAACAGTGATACCCATTGAAATCAATGTCATCATAGCCGGATTTTTTGCTTTTAATTCACTCGCAGCTCCGGTAAGAAATGGCCATCCGCCGTAAAAATACAGGAATGAAGCTAAGAACAATACTACCCAATATGAACCCTGGAATGTAAGGGTAAAAGGAAGTTTCATGCCCATCATAGGGGATAACAGAATAATCGGTATTGCTACGATAAGGGAAATCCAAAATTTCTGTTTAAGATTTCCCATATGAGCCATATGTCCTCCCGCATGATCGTGATTCTGATGTCCATGCCCACTATGGTCATGTCCTTGGTGCATACTGTTCATTTCTGTATGATCCTGATGATTATTATGCGACACGTTTTGAGCATTTTGAGCCATTTCTATAGTATAATTGCCGACTTTCGATAAGGCATCCTGCAATACTTCCGTAGATATATGTTTATCCATCCTGATAATGGCTATCGTAGGATCAAGAGTAACAGTTGCATGAATGCCATCAATAGCATTCAGTGCTTTTTCCACACTTGAACGGCAATGATCGCATGTCATACCGCCTATTGTATATGTATGTTTCATATCTGACTTCTTTTTATAAGAGAATGCTCCGGTTGAGCATTCTCTTTAAATATAATACTCACTTATCCCGGTCATTTATTCACCGTTTAAATTATTTCTAA
>CALFXE010000279.1 GCA_937927845.1 uncultured Paludibacter sp. | reverse complement strand
TGACGTTGTGCGTACTTCCGCATCCCTTGTCAGTCTTCCTGTGATGTTCATGATTGTTGATTTTTAGCGTTATTGAATTTGTTCTTGTCTGATTTTTTTTGATTTATTCGGCAATGAGAGGAGGTGCTGTTTCGTTTCACTTTGTTGCCGTTTCCAATGCTGTATTTTTTCACTTCTGACATTTTTTTTATTCGTGTAAAGAGCCGGAGTATGCTATGTTTCGTTTCACGAGCATAAAAGGTTAGTGTTTAGCAGGAACAAGGTTTTGGGAAAAAATACTACCCAAGGGGTGGAGATTTTTTTCCAAACTTGCATGACCTTTTGCCCCCGTTAAGAACACGGTCATACCTTTGCTCTTGAAACGAAACAAAAACAGCATACTGGCTCTTGAATAAAAAAAATCCGTGGAAGCAGTGAAAAAGGCATTAGGAAACGGCCTGGAGTGTATCAAAACAACACAACCAATTCGTTGAATTTTCTAAACCTTTTTTAAAAGTTTGTGGCTGTAAAAGCCACACAACAGAGGGGAGATATTTGAAAATGAAGAAGCGTTTTTATAGATAGGTATTATCGCTTCAAAATGGGAAATATGGAACGATGGGTAGTTGTTACAATCGTATGTTGTTTTCCCTGGTTTTAATGAAGAAGTCCCGCAATTGATCGTGAAATTTATTTCAATTCTTTGTAAAGGAATAGGAAAGACAACAAGGCTAAAATCTGAACGCAGGCAACAAACCATAAAATGAGGGGAATGCTTATTTGATATAAATACCCTATTGAAGTGCTTCCTAAGAACCAGGCTAATCCATAAGCAGTGTAAAAGATGCCATACGCAAATGCTCTTCTTTTTGCTGTTACTATATCGGCAATCGCAGCTCTCATAATGGTTTCATGAATGGCCATTGCGACACCCCATAATACAACGCTGACCAGTACCCAATTGAAGGAGTGTGTAAATGCGGCAAAAGCAATCGGAATAGTTATCAGTGGAAGCAGACCTAAAACCTTCAGTCCGGTTTTATCATATATTTTACCAATAATCAATGCAGCTACTGCATCAACTCCCATTGCAATAGCATAAAACAAAGGAATCTGTGTGTCAGTTATGACAGCATTTACTTTCAGGTGATAAGCAATAAGTTGAAAATTGGCAAAGCCTAAGACACTTAAAAAAGAAAATAGCATATAACGCCAAAATTTTGGACTTAATTTTTGGGGCAGAGCCGATAGCTCTTCTTTTTCTGTATGATCGTCTTCCAATAATTCAGGTTTGGGTACTTTTATTCGTGCTATGAGTAAAAAAATAATAGTGAGTATAGCTGGTATCCAGAGCAGGGTAAATCCCGTTCTGTATGTTCCGTGCAAAAAGAAGACTATCGAAAAAAGTAGCGGGCCTATAATCCCGCCTATCTGATCGATAAATTCATGTACCGCAAATCCGAAACCTCTTCCGGTATTGGATGTTGCAAATGAAAGCATGGTATCTTTAGCAGGAGATCTTACAGCCTTTCCAAGTCGTTCCAGCACTACAAATAATGCTGCTAATTGCCAATTATTGGTAATGGCAAGCAATGGAATTGATATCAATAGTCCATAACCGACAAATGTTATAGTCCAATATGATTTTGTTTTACCAGCAATATAACCCGACACCAGCCGAAAGGCATAACCAATAAATTCCCCCAAGCCGCTTACTAAACCTACCATTGCAGAACCGGCTCCTAAAATAGCGAGGGACGGTGATGCGATGCCTCGCCCGCCTTCGTAAGTAATGTCACCGAACATACTAATGATACCAAATAGTAAGATGAACTGCCATGACCTTCTTCTTAAATTGGACTGGCGAGGTAGGACAATGTTATTGATTTTCTTCATGCGCGTTATATACTTTCCGGGCATATTCATCCAATATAACCTGGCATTCCATGAGTTTATGGCCTGCTGTTACAGCAAGCGCCGCTCCATAGAAATCCAATTTCTTAATCTTGTCAAACCATGTTTGCAGTTTCTTTAAGTCCACATCGTTTTCTTCAAGTTCTGCGTAGGTGAAATGCTTGGCTTTAGTTTCTTTTTTAATTTCGGCATCAAAGTCGGCGCATTTCCCTAAAAATTCCTTGTATTCTTCGTCTCTGTCTGCCTTAAACCGGCTGACAACTTTTTGTTCCTGAGTCTTATCTAAGCCAACAGTTTCTAACAGAACACTTTCGCCCTTAATCCTGGCAATATCGTTTTCTATCAACTTCAATTGCCTGATATGTTCCGTTGTTTTAGGTAGGAGACAAATACTGTTTTGCAGATATACAGCACCGAGTGCTTTCAATTTGCGCCATAAAGCGATCCTGTTTTTTGATGGTTCCGGCGGTACTTTGTACGTTAACAGCAACCAGGCATTGACCTTAATCATGATACAAATGTAATGTAACGGTCGTTACATTTAATGTGTAATA
>CALFXE010000278.1 GCA_937927845.1 uncultured Paludibacter sp. | reverse complement strand
ATAAGGTAGGAATTTATAAAATTCATCATCCAGGTGGGATGTCGGAAACAATGGGCGCCTTGGTGCCTTTTGAGACTGATGATCAATTGGCGTCAAGGACAAGCAAAGGCGCAGCAAAGATATTGACTGCATTGCCTGCAGCGGCAGCAACAATAATATATACAGCGCCGTATGCGGTGACACTAGTTCAAAACGGTACTGTAGCTGTATCCACGCTTACAGCTACAGCAAAAGCGCAGGCGACCGTTGTGGCTACGAGGGGCGTGCTGGCGTATTATAGGTATGCACCAGTGGCAGGGTACATAGGAAACAAATTAGCTGAATTTCTTGATGAGACAGGTTCTATTGGATTGTCTCGGGCGCGGCTGAGATTAGCTATAGATGAAAGTCGAATAATGCATATTTTTAGGGATAAAGCAGGCCACTTTATTGAAGATTTACCTCAGACCAGAGATATGATCCTTGATATTGCACATGACGCAAATAATTTATTGGGTGGGGATAAGTACGGAACTTTGTGGTATGCCAAAATTATGGAAGGTGGGAAGCAGGTATGGATCCAGGTTAGAGGTGATTTAATTACTGCTGCAGGAATAAATGATGTGCCGAAAAAGTTTAATTCTGCTACAGGATTGTCAGCGGTTGTTGCACCAATTGGAGGAATAATAAACCCGTAAATATGGATAAAGTATTATTAACTGAGAAAGAAGCTTACCTGGCTATGCAGCTTTTTGTTGAAAATGTCTGGTCAATGACGAACGATGAAGGCTTAGCTATGATGCTTAGCTCTATGATTATTTTGGAAGAGGGAGGTACTGCGGATCCCGCATACTGGGAAGATTGGCTTGACTGTATTAATAAAGTTGTTGCTGGTAGGAAGGCAGGATAATGTATAGAAAGCCAATTTTAAGGCCTTAAAACAAGATAGCTGCCCTGTTTTCCTGAGGTTGGTATTTTTTTACCTTTTTAATACTGTTATGCTTAGCTTGTAACTAAGCATAGCCTCGGAAAGCATGTCTGTTTCAAGAATTTTTTTACTTGAAATCTACTGTCAAAACCCTGTTCTCCTTAGTTTGGTATTTTTTACTTTTTTAATACAGTTATGCTTGGCTTGTGGCTAAGCATAACCTCGTTTTAAGGTCTGTTGGTCTAAAAGGTGGTTTTACAGAAATCTTACCGTTAAAAAAGTATTTTTTTGTGATGGATAAACGAGTTATTTGCCGGAGGAATGCTGGTTCTTTGTGTAAAAAGCATGGATAAGAGTGGGTATCGGATACGGAACCAGGCAGCTATTCATTTTGTGACTTTTTCTGTGGTAGAATGGGTAGATGTTTTTACCCGAAAGATGTATCGGGATATTGTACTGGATAGTATTAGATTCTGCCAGAACAACAAAGGGCTCCTGCTGCATTGCTGGTGCATAATGAGCAATCATCTTCATCTTATTCTTTCTGCAAAGAATAATGATCTAAGTAGCTTATTGCGCGATTTCAAGAAATTTACGAGTAAGGAGATTGTATCGGCAATAAGTGCAGCCAGCACGAAAGCCGAAAAAACTGGATGCTTTCGATATTTCGGGAAGCGGGGCAAACAAATAGCCGCAATACTAAGTATCAATTTTGGCGACAAGATAATCGGCCACAAGAGTTGTATAACAGTTCATTTATTTTTCAAAAAATGAATTATATTCATAATAACCCGGTAGAAGCTGGTATAGTGGAGAAACCAGAGCATTATATGTATAGTAGTGCCAAAGATTACTTTTTTACAAAAGAATGTGCTTTATTGGATTTGGTTTTTATGTGGTGAAGTGTCTGGTAGTTTGAACAGATGCTTCGTTGCAAACGAAGCATAACAGTTTTTTTAGAGTAAGCATACTATGGAAAACAGGGAAACATTGTTCAAATTTCAATAAAATAGTAATGATTAATAGAAATTCAGGACAGATATATGTAGTTCCGTTAGATTTTAAATTGGGTTACACATTATGTAAGTTTTCAGATTACACCGATGTCGCTCCATTCGATGGCGCATTAGTTTCTGTTTTGAACTTTAGAATTACAGATTTAGAGGACATTCCTTCTGTTGAAAAATTGCACAACTTTGAAGTTCTTTACGGCCCAGTGCCACTAAATAAGTTGCCGAATACAAAAGGAAAAGGTGCGTGGAAATATATCGGAAAGGTAGATGTATCGAATGAATCAATTCCGATTTTTAAGGATACGAATCAAATTATAACGTTATCTAAGGCTATTGACTGGTCAAAAGTTGGTGGGTGGCGAAAACAATATAACTTTCATGAAAGTGAAAATGTTTGCAATTATGAAGAAGTTAGGGGTTTGGAAATGCGCACTCTATATGATATGCGCGGTGTAGGAATACGGGCAACCATGCACTTTCTTTTACTGGATAATAAGCGGGTAGAAGAATACTATGACTTGTCCGTCGAAAAAAACAGAAGACTTTATCTTCAGATGATTAACACTTCTTTTGATAAAAAAGTTGTGGCAAAATATAATAGATCAGTAAAACTTGGATAGTATCGTTCGGCAGGTGAAGAAGGAGAAGTAAAGCACCTTTGCAGGGTGGGCTACTTTTTGTATTGATGCGGCAGCAGTTCAGTCACTTTATTAACCGGATGCTTACGATAAAGCGAACCAAAAAAAGATGAATAAAGAAGAGTGGAAATCTTTCTGGGCAAAAAAGAGTAAAAAGGGTGGAGTAGTCCGATATATAGATCCTAAAAATTCTCGAAATGTTATTCGGCAGATGCCCGGGGACGCTGGTAGCGGATACCCTTCTCAGCAAACGCCTTATGTGAGATATCAAAAAAATGGTTCTTTTTATGACAAAAATGGAAAAAAAAGTTTCGGGTGGAGAAACGCCAGAAGCTCATATTCCTTTAAACGAGTTCGATCAAAATAAAATGCCGAAATTTAATTGACATGATTAATAAGACGGTTTTGAGAAACATTTATAATCATCTTACGGAATTGTCTAGTACAGAGCTACAAATCAGTTATTGGATAAAGGGTGACAAGGGGAAAATATCAAGCTTTATTGAGCTAATAAATAGTTTGGAGGATGATGATTTTAATTTATTTGTCGATAAAGAGGCAAGTGAAATGAATTTATCTGCCGAATTTGCTCGAGAATTGAAGATTCTTCGAGGCCTATTAAATAACTATGACGAATCTAATAAGACTAGAATTGAAATTATTAATGATCCAAAGTGGAAAGAAATAGGTAAACACGCGCAGCATGTCTTAATATACTGGAGAAATGAGATAGGGGATTTGCTAGATGAAGATGCTCCATAATAAAAATCAACAATATTTTTTAATCATTCAATAGGCGGTAGGTCTTTTTCGGTAGGGATTAATCCTTGGACAAGAAAAATTTTCCATGAAGGTCCTGGCGCCATGAAATAGTTTTAGTTATGAATATTCCTTATTTACTTAAAATAAAATTTTTGTTAAGGATTATTGAAAAGTTTGACGTTACGCTTAACGGCATGGAGAGCTAGTTTGCTTTTCCTGTTGATACTATTCTTATGATCGGGCTTTGTGATAACATTGGGTAAGCAGTAAAATGGGCAAAAAGTGAGTGAGGTATTATGCTTGGTTACGAACGATGCATAACTGTAGATTTTTACTCAAAAGACATATTATGTATATCCGGGGATCCGCCGATAATTTAAGAAAAAAGATAGCCTAAGAGCCGAAAAAATCAGCAAGCCACCGAAAAAAAAGTGGCTGGTTGCTCCCCAACACAGCTAGCCTTTAGTCACTTACGAATACGATCCATGAAGCGCGGTTGCAAAAAAGAGGCCCTCTCTACTTTTGAGACAGCCTCTTTAAAATGCAGATAGTAACGTCTGAAAAAATTTAATGATGGTTAATAGGGCGTGCAACTTTGATAGGCGTCAACATCACACAGTTGATACCCCACAAGTCACCACTGGCAGCATCGGTATTAAAGAAATTGTTGAAATTCAGGTTTATATAAGAGCTCAGGTTAGACGGATTGATATCCGGCACCTGTTCACGTAGATTTTCCATTGTTGTAACAGGTTTAGGCTCGGGTGCATAATAATAGAACAGAGGAAGGACATAGGTCGGGCTATTGTTTAGCTGACTTGCGGTAAAGCCTATTTTAACAGATGCTAAAACTTCCTGCACAATATTGATTAAGGGAGCCGGCTGCTTCTCA
The DNA here is from genome assembly GCA_937927845.1 of uncultured Paludibacter sp. Lineage (GTDB taxonomy): Bacteria > Bacteroidota > Bacteroidia > Bacteroidales > Paludibacteraceae > Paludibacter. Next base: position 5,871 of record CALFXE010000278.1, on the reverse strand, counting down.
GAACAAGCTACATTCACCAGGGTACTGTCTTTTGCAATATTAAATTTAAAAAACATCGTACCGCTGAGTTTTACACTCTTGCTTAAGCTGTCATCATAACGGTCGATTTCCCGTTCAAAGAATCGTCTAAAATCTTCTGCATTCTGAATCATCACCTTTGACTGGCTATGTAAGCAGCTAAATGAAAGTAAAATAGCGATACACGTTATGCTGCTTTTCAGCTTATACATCATACTTATTCAGTTTAACTGGGTTAGTCATATCATCTGCATTAATTACACCTTGTTCCCTGATTTCCGGCGGTGTAATTAATGTACGCATTTGTTATTTGGGCGTTGTTAACTCCATAAAGTTGCATACTTAGCTGATCGAAATCCCCGAATGTCCATAAATCACCCAACCCATTGAGGACGAGTAAAAGGGCTTCGCTTTGGGGTAATCCGAATGCACTTTGCAACAGGTTCTGGGTAGTGGTCGCAAAGTTGTTAAAGATGATTAAATGTTGCGAATAGTTGCTTTGTATGTTTGAATTACCGATTGTGGATATCGCAATATGCAATATCTCATGAGCTATGATCGCCCCCCATGCCTCCTGAGACATTGATTGCCCGCCAAAGGTATATTTATTATTTAGCCTGATCTGCCAGTTATTGGTTCCGGGAATCTGATAGGATTCTCCAGGTACGCCGTTAAGGTTAGTTTCTACAAAGGTCAGGTTAAGAGGGCTGCTAGGGGAAAAATCGTATAATTTACAAATACATGAAGGAGAATTTTGGATTTAAATCGCAGAAAGCTGTGAAAAATTGGCTAAAAGAGAATAATTTAACTCCACATCATGCAGACGGAAAAAATGTAGAATTAATAAATAGTGACTTGCGTGGAAGTATCCCTCATCAGGGAGGAGCGTCTGAATTACGTAACTCAATTGAATAGAATATGGAAGATCAAAAACTAGTTGACAAAATTTCTTCTTTGGGCGGGTTTAATCGAATCGATAAAAAAGTAAGGTACGTTGGTGAAACCAAGTTTGCTTTTAATTCCGATTCTCAGCTTCCTAACAACTATTTGGAAATAGGGAAAAGATATAATTCATTTTCTTTTACTAACTGGGTAAAGGTAAAATTGTTGGAAGATACTCCTATATCAGACGAAGGATACGTAGACGTTGAATGTTTCTATGAAAAAGATGATGCGTATGCTTTAAAAAGTAATTATTTTGACCAGCTTCCTATTGACTTATTACCGATTTTCAGTTCTTTTCCTGGTGATTTAATTTGTTTGAATCTGTCGAGTAAACAATACGGTAAGGTTTATTATTGGGATCATGAAGGGCCTTCTGGCAGTGATACTTTTCTAATTGCACATAGTTTTGATGAATTCGTTTTAAAGTTGGAGGTAGAAGATGAGGAAGAAACGGACAGCAAGCCGATGGGAAAGATTACGAAAGTTACAATGACGAAAGAATTCCTTGATCTTTTGAAGAAAGATGGTTACGGGCCTAAAGATGATAGTAATCCAAAATGACTTTCCTGTTATGAGGCTGTCTCAAAAGTATGAGGCAGCCTTTTTTTATTCGGTTGCCTGATGGAGACTGGTAGTGTCTAAGCTGTTCTCAGGCCCTGTTCTTCTTAGTTTGATATTTTTTACATTTTTAATACAGTTATGCTTAGCTTGTAGCTAAGCATAACTTCGTTTTAAGGTCTGTTGGTCAAAAAAGGTGTTTTTACAGAAATCTTGCCGTTAAAAAGCATTTTTTTGTGATGGATAAACGAGTTGTTTGCCGGAGGAATGCTGGTTCTTTGTGTAAAAAGCATGGATAAGGGCGGATATCAGATACTAAGACAGATAGTATTAATAAATTGTTTTTATTGGAATTTTACAACCAGAGATTACTTTTTTACAAAAAAATGTGGTTTATTGATTTGGTTTTTATCTGAAGAAGTGTCGGATAGTTTGAACAGATGCTTCGTTGCAAACGAAGCATAACAGTTTTTTTAGCGTAAGCATACTACGAAGAACCGAGCATGGTGCTGTAGTTATGAGGTACTGGAAGAAACCATAGTAGTAAAGAAAGGAAGAAAAAACAAAAAAAAATGAATAGAGAGGAATGGAAATCTTTCTGGGCAGGGGTCGCCATTTTCATTGTTATTGTTGTTGTTCCATATTTCTGTCGAAGATCGAAAAGGATAGAAATTGATAAGCATACGGCTTATGCTGTTGGCGTTATAACAAAAAAAACAGGCTCTCTTAAGAATGGCAAACACTGGCATTACAAATTCATGTATAAAGGGAAGGAGTATGAGGAGTATAGGCAAACGGAGGAAGTGTATGACGTGGCAATTGGTGACTTTTATCTAGTTCGGTTCTCGTATAAAGAACCGGATAAAAGCACTATATTATACGAGTATAAAGTAAGACCTGAAATGGCCGCGACGCTGCCAGATACCTTTTGGACACGATTGCCAAAGGATATTGCGGAGTTTCGGCAAAAAAAAATTAGGTTTTGACTAAAAGGGAATTCGGAGGTGAATGGCGGGCTGCTGTCGCAGATTGAAGTACCTTTATACGGCAGCTCCCCTGTTCTCCTTAGTTTGATATTTTTTACATTTTTAATACAGTTATGCTTAGCTTGTAGCTAAGCATAACTTCGTTTTAAGATCTGTTGGTCTAAAAGGTGGTTTTACAGAAATCTTACCGTTAAAAAATCATTTTTTGTGATGGATAAACGAGTTATTTGCCGTAGGAATGCTGGTTCTTTGTGTAAAAAGCATGGATAAGGGCGGATATCAGATACAAAGCCAGGCAACAGTATTAGATTGTTTTTATTGGAATTTTACAACCAAAGATTACTTTTTTTACAAAAAAATGTGGTTTATTGGATTTGGTTTTTATCTGAAGAAGTGTCTGGTAGTTTGAACAGATGCTTCGTTGCAAACGAAGCATAACAGTTTTTTAGAGTAAGCATACTACGGAGAACAGGGCTCCTGATTCTTACTACCGACAGACCTATTGTGTATTATTTGATAATGGAATAAAGACTATTATCTTACAAAAGAATATGCTTTACCGGAGCCGGTTTTTATCTGATGAAATCCCTGGAGATAGAAGCAGATGCTTCAGTCCAAGCGAATCATAACAGTGGAATTATTCGAAGTGAGGAGAATTTAAGACCTTATCAATTAATAGCAAGATGATTACGGTTAATCCAATTTACATTGATGAAGTGCTGGGCCCTCTAATTGGCGGTGCTGATGACGAAGCTTCAATTGATGATTACGGCTATTATAAGTCTGACATAGAGGAAGATGTAAAAAGTTTGGCTAAAGATGTCCTTTTGCCAGACTTTAAAAAACAAAAAGAGCGACTACAGGATGTTACGAAGAACACGCTTGCCTATTATTTAACATATCCTGGGAAAGTGAATTTTGAATCGATTTTTAATTCGCTGCTTCTGCCAATTGAGACGCCTGTAAATGCACAACAATTTTTTCAATGGATATGGGAGGTTTTTTTTGAAGGAGAATCGAAGGATTATATAAAGAAGGAATTTATTGTGGAAGATTTTAATGTAAATGCTCCTCTTGAACTGTTAAAGGAGAAAGATTGAGCGGTTGTGAATTAGAATAGGCGAGATGTATATGAACCTCTGGTCTCCTTAGCGTGTAACTAAACATAATTTCGTTTGAAGGCCCGTTTGTATGATTTTGTGTTTAAAATCTGCTGTCAAAAGCTAAAACGAAGAAAATCAGGGTGTATTAATACCTTTATTGCTCTTCAATATTTCCATCCCTGACTGCCATACACCCATCTGTATAAAATATTTTATGAAAAGAGAATTATTATGGTATAAAATATGTCCTTTTTGCAATCAAGGGCGATTGTTTATCTTCAAGAACCTGGATGCAAACAAACTTTATTTACATTGTGAGGAATGTGAAAGAGGGTACTATGATCCCAGTCAAATAAGTGTAGAAAATTCTTTTTTGACTTTGCAGGAAGACTTTGAAGCGGTTGCCGCAACCTCAGCGGATATCAAGGAGTATGGATGGGGTGAATTGGAGATAAATGCATAGGTTTTTTATAAGGGATTGAAACCGAAGATGTGGTTGTTTGTAGATCGTAATGTATTTGAAATAATTCGCCATGAATATTGGTAAAGATATTTGTAGGACTCAAACGATAGAAAATGATAGAAATCATTGTTCCGGATTTTGTTGCTATAAAAATGGATAAGGTTTCGAGTGAAGAAAGATATCTTTCTTTCGAAATAAATGTAGGTATAGAACTGGTAACTTTTTCCGGGAAGAAAGAAATACAACTTAATTCAGTATGATTTGAGCAGAAATCCTGGGATGAATTCAATTTCTGGCTTGGAAATTTTGAAAATTCGGGCAGTGCAATTCTTTCTGATATGAGTGAGAGGCTAAAGATTAAGATAACCAGGGAGGAGCAATGTATTTATTTTTATTTGTCGGGGCAGGAGAAATTTGCAAATGATGAGTTTGGATTTCAGTATAAGCGTAGCATTGATAGAGGCGATTTGGAGGTGATTGCTGCGGCGTTTAGGCGTTTATGAGGTTAGTTTTACGATAAAATGGATCCGGGAAATATTTTTCAGTCTTCCTTCTTTCGCTAATTTTTATCTTTTTTAATACTGGGTAGGCTTAGCTTGTGCCTAAGCATGATTGCATTTGAGTTTCAGGCAGGGATAATTTCAAAGAATGGGTGTATTTTTAAAAAACAAACAGTAAGCAAAAAACATTTTTTCCGAATCTCTGAATAACGTATAAATGCCTGAAATAGCTCCTCACGAAAACTAAAATATACTTTCGATTAGTTTTTTGAGTTGAACGAATAAAAAGTCGATATGCAAATGATCAATGAAGCTATTAAGAAAATAGTTGTTGAAAATTATCATGGCGATGAAGACAGTTTGCAGAATACAATTAGCTTAATAAAGATAGCAGGGTATTCCCAAATGGATACTCTAAAAGCATTAATATGCGAACTTGATTTGCCTATCGGAGAAGCTGATTCGATAATATTAAACTCGAAGGCGTGGGCAGAAGAAAAGGATGATAATTTGAGATTTCGCCACGAATTAGGCGAAAGCTTAGAGGAATAGAGGGCAGATGGCCGTTTTTCTTTTCAGTGTACTCCTGATACCCCCTCTTCCTTATAATTTGACACATGTAAAAGAAGTCTTTGGCTTTATTTTCGTTCAAATTTATCTATCAGTGAATTTAATAAGTTTAATTGTTCTTTTGTAATTAGTCCAGCTTGTTGTGCTGGTATCATCATATCAATTACGTAATCAAGTTCAGATTGATTGGATATCTTATTTTTCTTTAAAATCTTTTCAAGTTTATTTGTCCTGTTAATATCAATTCCTTTCTGTTTTAGTTCTTTCCAAAAAAAGGAAACAGCTTCTCCTGATGATTCTTGAAAATAAATTAATGCGTCGTTCTTTATGTAGGTTAGACTTTTTATATTTTTGTATTCTGGCTTTGGGTTTGTTGCATTGCTTTTTAATTCCACATAAGTATTGACGAATTGATTTAAATGTGAGGAGTCGAATTCTTTAGGAGGGTATTTTCTTATTGCATCAATAGCGGTATCAATTATTGTTACAGTTTTATTTACTTCGGCAGTGTAATTATCTTTTGTCATTTTGAAAGCATTAAGGTTAAAATTCTATTCAGCTTTTTACAAGGCTTAGAGTTTTGCAGATTTAATCAAACCGTCAATAGTTTAAAGAATGTCTTACTTGTCTTTATCATGTGAGGCAAAAATATCAGTCCGTTTTATAAGGCAATGAGAGTGTTACAAAAAGTGTGTCAGTTTGAAGTTTTGTAACTTTAAAACTAACAC
>CALFXE010000277.1 GCA_937927845.1 uncultured Paludibacter sp. | reverse complement strand
AACGCGCAAGGACAACTTATCACCAGAAACACTAACGCTCTGTAAAACCAAGTATAAAAAACATAGTTTTCTACAATGAAATAGGGTATCACTACCAATGACAGAGCCAAGAAGAAAACAATAGGAGTATAAACCTTTGCAAAACGGGAAATAAATAATTGAGTTTGTGATTTGCGTGCAGTAGCATCCTGAACCATTTCCAAAATGCGGCTTAGCTTACTATCCTTAAATAGCGCATTGACTTTTACCTGCGCTACGGTATTCAGATTCACCATGCCTGCCAGGACTGTTTCACCGTTATATTTTGTATCAGGCTTGCTTTCACCCGTCAACGCTGCTGTATTGAATGAAGCACTTTCCGAAATAAGCTCTCCATCTAAGGCTACTTTTTCTCCTGGCTTCAGTTGAATGGTTTCCCCTAATTGTACTTCAGAAGGATGCACAACAGTCAGGTTATTTCCACGCACAACTGCCACCTCTTCGGGACGAATGTCGAGCAGTGCTTTAATACTTGCTTTTACTCTTTTTACTGCAATACTTTGAAACCATTCTCCAATTCCATAAAAGACCATTACAGCGACCCCTTCGTCGTATTCTCCGATTGCAAAGGCGCCAATTGTTGCAATGCTCATCAAAACAAATTCATTAAAGAAATCACCACGTAACGATTTTCGGAAAGCCAGATTCAGCAATTTGTATCCAGCAAATAAATACGCTATAGCATTGATGATAAAAGCGGTTATCTTTGGAATTTCTATTTTAAATCCATATTCTAACGTCAAAACAACAGCCAGAATACATAGACCTACAATTAAGTTCCAATTTTCCTTCCAACCCATATCTACTTTGACAGCGCCTTTGGGTGCTTCTACACTTACACCACCTTCAAGGCCGTAACCGTCATTTTCAACTGCTTTTTTGGCTTCCTTAGTTTTCACCTTCGACAATTCATTCAGTGCCGCACCTTTGTTATTTAATCTTTCCTGATCCATAAAACAATATTTAACGAATAAAAAACGATACCACGCCAGTTAGAATTAACGTTAGCCCGGTTATAATTCCAGCATTGTGTTCCCATCTGTGCCAGTTCAGTTTTAGCAAGCCCTTATAAACAATCCGAACCCAAATAAGCATACCTGTAATTGTAATAAAGGAATACATGATTGCAATAATCGCCATCATGTACCAACCTTTGGCACCGGCTAAAAGGAAATAAGCTTCTATTTCCATGCAGGGTGAAAAAAACATAGCAATAACCAAAGCTGTTATGATTGACCTTTTTGTTTTCTTCTCGATTTCTTTCTTATCCAAATGGAAATGATGATGTTTATAGTGTTGCCGAATAAAATAAAGCCCAAGCAGAATGAGCAAAGCCGGAGCAATAACATGGGCAAAGTTTTCAAGATGATCTGCCAGTTCGTTGCCTATTATACCGAGCAGTATCCCAATGATAACCGTGCTAATCACATGCGAGAAGCCGGATATAGATGTGATTTTAAGTGTTTCTGCTAAACTCCATCCTTCTTTTCTGGCAATAGCAACCACAGGCAGCCAGTGATTAGGTATCACCGCATGTAGCAGACTAATAATCAAACTTCCTGTGAGAATGCCAATCATTTATTTTTCTGATTTACGTTTTAAACATAATATGCCAATAGAGTAGTAGGAATAAAGAGTATTATCGGCGTGGCTTAGCTCCCGCATCTATTTTACGCATTGTCATTCTTCTTCCTCACCACCTGCTTTAATTTTTGACAGAATGTAGTTTGCGCCCTTCACAACCACTTGAAGTTTACCTATATTTTCACCTGCGGGTGTGATTTTGATATAACCCAATTCACTGACACCTGTAATGACTTCCACCATCTTAAAGCGATAAGTTTTCCCATTGCTTTCTTTCATTTCGTCATCTTCTTTCTTTTCTTCTTTACTTTCGGATTCTTTTGGCTCCTTTTTCTTTTCTACAGTTTCTTTAGCTTCTTCATCAACAACGAAAATGTAACTCTTACCTTCTGACTGAACTACTGCTTCTACCGGTAGGGCCGTAACCTGCTCACTACCTATACTGATCAATGCAGTAACATACATTCCTGGTATCAGCTTGTAAGCGCTTGGATTTTCAATGATAGAGTGAACAATAATTCCTTTGCTTTCATTCTCAAAAGACTTATTGACACCATATACCCTGCCTGTTATTTCCCTGTTTTCCTGATTGGTAAGTGTAAAGATTACTTTCTGACCTGCTTTAACCTTGAACAAGTCTTTTTCAAATACCGTCAGGTCGCAGTGAATTTGGGAGTTGTCAATAATTTCTAAGAGAGGACTGCCCGGCTGGGCAGAAGCGCCAGTGTTTACCATAATATGGCCTACTGTACCGCTAATAGGTGCGCTAACACGAACCTGTGTAGCTATATTGCCATTTGATACAGCAGCCGGGTTGATGCCTAACTGCCTTAGCTGTGCTTCAAGTGTCGTAATTCTTGCCTTTTCTGTATTGTAGTTTGCTTGTGCTTCCTGCAGCTTTTTCTTTATTCCTGCATTGGCTTCGTCTAATTCCTTTTGCCTTTGTAACTCGGCTGCTGTATAAGAGAAAGCATTTTTTGCTGTCAAATAGCCCTGCTGTATTGAAACCAAATCTGCATTTTCTATCAACGCAAGAGCTTGTCCTTTTTTAACTGATTGACCTTCGATAACAAAAATCTTCCTGATCACACCACCTACCAACACATTCACATCTGCTCTGTTCTGCGGTGGTACCGCAAGTTCACCACTTGCTTTTATTACCTGTGTTAGGTTCTTTAATTCAATAGTACCAAATTGAATGCCTACCGCATCAATTTGTGCCTGCGTTAACTCTATACCTTCTTCGCCTTCCTCTGTTTTAGTGGTTTCCGTTGTTTTTTCTTCAGTCTTGGTTTTCCCTGAACAACTGACGAATACTAAGCTACCGATGAAGCAAATGCCAAGTAACAGATTTTTATTTAGTAATGTCATTAAAGCAATTTTTTTATATTTCATGTTATTCCTGACCTTTTAAGTATTTAATATTAATTACCGCTTCGTTCAACTGCTGCAAAGCCTGCAAGTGTTGCAACTTTATCTGCATTGCCTGCGTAAGATTTTGAACCATTTCAACGTAGCTGATTTCTCCTTTGCTAAAAGCAAACCTTGCTATCCGTATTTGCTCATCAGCCACCTTAATACCTTCTGATTGATAGTAGTCAACCCTTTCTTTATGCTTCAGATATTGCTGAAATGCAGATTGATATTCTGATGTTAGCTGCCATTGAACCCTGTTAAGGTCCTGCTGAGCAATAGCAACATTTAACTTCTCTGCTTCAACCCTGGCTCTGTATGGCTTTGTGAATAGTGGCAACGACATTCCTAATTCAACTCCCGCTATTCGAGTACCTGGGAAGTAAGAGCGATTTATATCAGCAGGATTAAATCCTTTAAAAAGGTATTGATGGTTATACCCAACAGAAAATTCAGGGAGCCATTTTGTTTTTTCCAAACTAACCCTTGCCGATGCCACAGCAATATTCTGCTGCTGATATACTAACATGGGATTCTGACTCGTTGCAGTATCAATTTGTATGTACTCAGTATAGTAAAAGGTTCTGTCTGTGGTATCAATGGCTATCTCACCTGTAATGCTTGTTAGCTGCCGTATAAGTGTTTCATAAACTTTTAAATCTGCAAGAGCTTCTTTTTTCTGCAATCGTATCTCAAATGTCTGGTTTTGTGCTGTCAGCTTTCCGAGATTTGATGTTTCTCCTACTTTGTACCTGACTTCTGCCTTGTTGAAAAAGTCAGTATAGATACTATCTAAATCGTTCAATAATCGCAATCTTTCAAAAGTGTACAGGTAGTTATAGTACGAAAGTTTTATATCTCTTATTATCTCCGTCTCAGTTACTCTTTTGTTGGCTTCTGCAAGTTTCGTCTGTTGCTGATAAACCTTTCTTTGTGTTTTGTAAACTGAGGGCAAAGAAAAGGATTGAGAAATACCAATGGAGTTATCAATATTACCGCCACTGGTAGGGTCTTGCGTAATACTGAAGGTTGTTTTTGGTAAGTCAACAGCCGTGTTTTGAAGTGTCCGGGTTTGCTGTATCTCCAAACTTGATCGTCGAAGCTGCGGATTGTTTATCCTGGCCTGTTGAATTAGATTGCTTAAAACAGGATTTGGAGTTTGTCCATTTATCTTTCCAAATTGGAAGATGCAAGTGAACAATAACAGC
>CALFXE010000276.1 GCA_937927845.1 uncultured Paludibacter sp. | reverse complement strand
TCTGGTATTTTATATGCAGGATTTGCCTGCGCAAGTGCTTTATCTGCCTCCGTAATTTCAACTTTCTTGGTCATGATGTACTTAATGCTTTGCGCACCCACATTCAGTACCAGGTTATTGGAATTGCCATCAAAAGAACCATCAACCGTCGCGCCTTTAGGCAAATGAAGGTTGGGCTCTATAAAGTTGACCAATCCTTGCTCCACATCGAAATTCATGCTAAAATGCTGACCCCGATATACTTTTCGCGGCGCAGGTCCGACCAAGATTTTATTCAAACCATTCTGCACCATTCCTGCAAGATCTCCTAGATTAAACTTACCAGAAATCTTGCCGTTCACTGCACTCGGTGCATCTACGGAAACCACGCGCTCACCATTGTCGAAGAATGCCTTTACTTTTGCATTCGGTATTTTATAATTCTGTACTCCATTGACAAAAAGAACGTTATTCAGGGAAGCGTCCAGCATTAAATCATTAATATTGGTCATTGAAATTTTGCCATCTACCACACCGCTTACCTGCTGGTTGCCCTGGGTTCCGGTAAAATAATTCAAATTGAGCTGCTTTACATCCGCCACTATATCGGCGGCAATTCTTTTAGTGCTGAAATCGATGAGTCCTTTTACATTGGCCTTCGCCTGTTCATCATTGACGGAAATGGTACCCGCATATTTCTTATGATCAAGAAGCCCATCTAGGTAAAGATTATGAATCACTTTGCCAACCACCTCCATTTTGGCAATTTGGGAAGTGGTACGCAAACGCATCGTATTTATGTCAAAACTTTGTCCCTGCAGATTGAACTTTCCTGTGATAAGCCCTACTTCCTTGCTTTTGGCAATAGCACCGGCATTCAAATCATTCACTTCAGCATACCCTCGATATCGCGGCATATGCCCAGAGTAATCGTCGAGATAGAATTGTGAAATTTTTGCCTGTCCCACCCCTGTAATGAGGCGTGCATTGGGAATAAAAATCTGCTTCGGATTGACACGAATTCCACCATTAAATTTCATTCTGCCAAAATCATCTGCATAATTTTTCATTTTTGAGGCGATAAAAGTGGGCAGCATTTGCTTTAATCCTTTGTAGGTAAAATCAGTAGAAAGCCCATTGGTTTCAATTTGAAAATCACCTTCTAAAATATTCGAAATCTTCATCGTGCCCGTCTGGATGTTCACATCGGGGTTTCTGATGAGGAAATTTCCAAGATAAAACTTGTTCAAAGGACCAGTCATTTCTCCGGAGATATTAACGGGTTTATAATTATCCCAATCAGTTACAAAATAACTGATGTCGTAACCACTGACCTGACTTCCTTGTTTCAGCTTTAAATCCCATGCAACGCGATCTGCAAAATCGCTCCACGATTCTTTGTAAAGATTAAATTTAATATCGCCCTGCAACAGCGAATGATCGGTATTCAGCGTAAGGTCTTTTAAAGAAAGGTAATGCTTCGTAAGCGAGAGATCACCTGAGAAAGTATCAACATTGTGCTTTTTACCCCATCTTTCCGTAACAAACCGTAGGTTATTAATTTGCGCAAAAACATCAGATCCTTTCACCCTCAATTCAGGAACAATAAGATTAAGATGAGTTGCCTGAAGCCATTTCCCTGCGTCTCCCTCACTGTTCTGATTGATGATTGAAACTTTGGAATCGTTGATGAAAATCCTCGATTTAAGTTCGAAGGGCGGCTTCTTAGGATCAGCTGGCCCACTCTCAAAAAGATCGATAAAACGGATAAAATTCGAGATACTGTCTCCTTTGTAGGTCACCACCTTAAGGTCAAGATTGGTAAGCGCCATCGACTGAAACTGCATATTTCGGGAATTACTGATGATAGAAAACCAATCGGAATCGGCATAGAGCTTCTTTGCTTTGAGGAATTTTAGCCCCTTATAATCTTTAACAGAAAGGTTGTGGATATAAACATCACCAAAATAGTTCACTTCCACACGGTCGAACGACATCTGGGATTTCAGGTTTTCATTGAGTTTACTGATCACCTTTTGTGCAGCCCAGTTCTTGGTTGCAGGCAGGTTGATGATCACCACAAAGGACAAAAAGAGCGTTAATCCCACCCAAAAAACAACCAGCAAAAGTTTTGCCCACCATTTATAGTTGGTGACATCCTTCGCCGCTTGTGCTGCGAATTCGCCGGCAGTATCTACGGGATGATTAATTGCGTCTGCTGCAAGCTCAGTGGCATCCTTCATGGTTTTCTTCACCGTTTCCTGCACGTTGCCGACACCCTTCTGAACAGAATCGCCTATATTTTCCGCAATGGATTTCTTATTTTCTTTGTCGTTATTATTCTCTAAATTTGCCATTCTTATGAACGAATCTATAATATTAGGGATCGAATCCTCATGTGACGATACTTCTGCCGCAGTAATTCTTGGAAACAAAATTCTTTCCAACATTGCAGCCAGCCAGGATGTTCACCGAGATTACGGCGGTGTGGTTCCCGAGCTTGCCTCGCGTGCACATCAGCAAAACATCATTCCTGTTGTTGAAAAAGCAGTCACCCAAGCAAATATACAACAAAAAGATATTTCGGCGATTGGCTTTACACGTGGACCGGGACTTTTGGGGTCTTTGCTGGTAGGAACCTCTTTTGCCAAATCATTATCGATGAGCTTAAATGTTCCTTTAATTGAGGTGAATCACCTGCAAGCTCACATTCTGGCGCATTTCATCGACGATGCAAATACTATGCCCCCGAAATTTCCCTTTCTGTGTTTAACGGTTTCTGGAGGACATACCATGATTGTTCTGGTGAAAGATTATTTCGATATGCAAATCATTGGAAAAACGACAGACGATGCTGCTGGCGAGGCGTTTGATAAAATTGGGAAAATCTTCGGACTCGATTATCCTGCAGGACCCTTAGTTGACAGATTAGCAAAAAAAGGTGATGAAAATTCATTTAAATTCAATAAGCCAAGGTTAGGAAATTACGATTATTCCTTTAGCGGAATTAAAACTTCTGTGCTGTATTTTATTCAGAAAGAGGTGCAGAAAAACCCTAATTTCATTAAAGAAAACCTCAATAATTTATGTGCATCGGTGCAAAAATCCATTGTGGATATTCTCATGGATAAACTGGAAAAAGCGTCAGCAGACCTCAACATCAAGGAAGTAGCCATTGCCGGCGGTGTATCGGCTAATTCCGGTTTGCGCGAAGCAATGAAAAAAAATGCTGAAAAACTCGGTTGGCATATTTACATCCCTAAATTTGAATACACCACCGATAATGCCGCAATGATTGCCATGGTTGCCCAACTGAAATTAGAAAGAAATGAGTTTGCGGACCTTTCAGTAGGCGCTTCAGCGAGGTATGATATGGAAGAAGTTTTTAAAAATAAGGAAGAATGAAACTTTTCTACGGACAGATTTTCCCCGAAGTAAAAATCAACGAAGAGGAACAACAACACATGCTCAAAGTTTTGAGGATGAAAGACGGTGAATCCATCTCTATTACCGATGGATTGGGAAATGTAGCCACCGGAACTTTAAGGATCGAAGGAAAAAAAGTTTTCTTGAATGCTGATAAAATCGAAGAAAATTTGCCGGATTTTTCTCCTAAACTTCACATTGCCATTGCACCTACCAAAAATATCGACCGTACTGAATTTTTCTTGGAGAAAGCGGTGGAAATGGGCATTTCGGAAATCACATTTCTGCTTACTGAAAAATCCGAACGAAAAAACCTAAATTTTGAACGCTTTCAGAAACAGGCCGTTGCGGCATCCAAGCAGAGTTTGCGTTTTCACTTTCCAAAAATCAACAACCTGACAAAACTTTCTGACTTTATGGAAAGTATCTCTTCCGAAAACATCTTCGTCGCCCATTGCCACGACAATCTTGAACGCATTTCTTTAAAGGAAGTGCGGACTGAAAATGACCACATCACTTTTTTAATTGGTCCTGAAGGCGATTTTTCTGAGCGGGAAATTCAGCTTCTTGCTGATAAGGGAATAAAAGCCATTTCTTTAGGAAACCAACGTTTGCGCACCGAAACTGCCGGGATTTTTGTTGCCGCGTGGAATTATTATGTGCAGATTAAATAAGAGAAAAAATCATTTGCTTAACTTCACGAAACCAGCTGCTATTCTTTGAAAATCGTTACATTTTTTTTTGCGCTCATTGAGCCCCGCCGGAATGTTGCGCAAGATATTGCTCCAATATTTGGTTCCCGCTACGAATGGAATTGACCGCCCAACGCACTTTCATGGTCCAGCATTTTTCGTCTGAAAGCCGATAGTTTACTCCAGATTTAATAAGTTTTTGCTTCAATTCATAGAAGCAAATCGCTGCAGCTACAGAAACATTGAAACTCTTGGTAAAGCCATACATAGGAATCGCCAAAGTTTCATCGGCAAAGTCCAGAATCTCCTCGGTAACGCCCTCCAGCTCGGTGCCAAAAACCAAAGCCACCGGCTTGGAAATTTGGTAATCCGGCAACATGACTGCATTATTCTCTGGCGAAACTGCCAAAATGGTATAACCGCGATCTCTAATTTTCTTCAACGATTCTATGCTGTGCGGCATTTTCTCTACCTCTACCCAGGTTTCAGCACCTTTGGTTACCCGAAGATTGGGATTGAAAATATTCTCACTTTCCATAGCAACCGCCTTATGAAACCCACACGCTTCCAGTGACCGCACAATTGCCGCCGCATTGCGAAACTGGTACACATCCTCCATCACCGGTAATACAAAATCTGAACTATCGCCCGCAAAATACTCTATTTTACGAAGTCGGTCTTCCGTAAGGAATTGTTTAAGATAATCAAAAATATGTTGTGAATTCATTTTTCAAAAGTACTTAAAAATGGGGTGCGAGCGAAGCGAGCGCCAAAAAAACCAATGGTTATGCGTGTATTTTAGAAAATTACTATTTTGACTACTCTTGCATGAAACGCCAACTTGAACACTAATAGGTTCCTCCTAAACTTTTAATAAATAGTATTGCTTTCAAATTTCTGATTGCTTTGCTAGTAACAACATTGCGGAAGTTCTATTCGAAATTCTCTTTATCTTTTCACCCATTTTATCAAGAGGCGGATACCGCGCCCCGACTTGAACGGAGCTCTTTTGTGCTGCGCAAGCTGCACAAAAAGCGGGAGTGGAAGGCGGAAAAAGGCGCCCAAAAAAAAGAAAATAGTCGATCAAATTTTGTTAATTTTACAGGCATGAAAAGAAAAGTGCTGCTCATCTACACCGGCGGAACCATCGGGATGGAAAAGGATTACGAAACAGGAAGTCTGCATCCATTTGATTTCGGGAATATCTTTAAAAAAATCCCTGAGATGAAACTTATTGAATGTGAAGTGGCCCTGCATCCGTTTAAAAAGCCCCTAGACTCGTCGGACATGGGGCCTAAAGAATGGAAAATTATTGCCAACTACATCGGGAAAAATTATGATGAGTATGACGGTTTTCTCATTTTACACGGAACCGACACGATGTCGTACACCGCATCGGCACTGAGTTTTATGTTGAAAAACTTGCGAAAGCCAGTGATCCTGACCGGTTCTCAACTTCCCATTGGCGATTTGCGCACGGATGCAAAAGAAAACCTGCTAACGAGTTTATATTACGCCAGTTTGTACGAAAATAATGAGGCGGTTATTCAGGAAGTTGCGGTATATTTTGAGTACAAACTTTTGCGGGGAAACCGCACGCTGAAGTATTCCGCAGAGTTTTTCGATGCTTACCAAACGCCGAATTATCCGGTGTTGGGACAATCGGGTGTTCACCTTAACGTGGAGCGGGATTTTTTGTGGAGGCCGCTGCCGGATTCTGTTTTCCATGTGGATGATCATATTGATCAGGATGTTCTTTTCTGGCGAATTTTTCCAGGAATGCAGCTCGATCATTTTACAGAAATCCCCAAGGTGAAAGTTTTGGTTCTTCAGGTTTTTGGGTCGGGAACGATTTTCAATACGGAAAAAACGAAGAAAACACTTAAAATGCTTCGGCAGAACGGAACTCAGATTGTCGTTATTTCACAATGTGTTTCAGGAGGCATAAGTTTTGGGAAATATTCTAACTCCAACATTTTTGCGGAAATTGGTGCGATCAGCGGGTACGACATTACCGCCGAAAGCGCCATTACCAAATCGATGCATCTGATGGGAAACCCCAAATACGAGGGAAATTTCGAAGATAATTTCTCACAAAACCTTTGTGGCGAGATGACTTTGGCCCTGAAAAACTAAAAATCACCTCCATCGTCTCATGAATAAAAAGCATCTTATTGCAGGGATGTGAAAATATCTTTTGTTAATTGCCCAAAAAATCTTTATTTTTGCAGACCTAATTAGAGAGGTGTCCGAGTGGTTGAAGGAGCTACCCTGGAAAGGTAGTATACGGGTAACTGTATCGAGGGTTCGAATCCCTTCCTCTCTGCGAAAATCCCTGTAAGTGATTATCTTACAGGGATTTATATTTCAAGGTGCTAATATGGGTGCTAAATCTATTTTTTAAAAGACAATATCCCACAAGTTATATAAGTTGGAAAATCACTGGGAGGACTTTACAATTTAAGCCTATTTTAAATATCTATTAATAAATTATTCTCAAAGCAATCATCTTTCAGCAAATTAAATCTAACATCCATAAATTCTTTTATAGCCTTAAAATTAGGAGTTAATAATTTTGATTCTAACCCATAAGTAGATAAAATTGCCATTGATCCAATATTAAATTGATCCTTAAATTCTTTTGATTCAAAAGCTTCCAACGGGTATTTTATATAGCAATCCTTTTCATCCATAATTGAATACTTATGAAATAATTTTTGGAATTCTTCATAAAAATTTTCCTCTTCTGTATTTGCTAAAATATGATTTTCAAAAAATCTTACTTTATGATTAATCATAAAATTTTGCATATTGACTAAAATTTGCCAATCTTTCCAACCTTCATTTCTATACTTATTGATTAGATCTGAAAAATCCGGTTCTTGTTTTAATTGTTCTAAAGTTATGTATATATTTTTCTTAACATTATTATTCCTATTCTTAATTGCTTCTAAACTGAAGTTTTTATCATACTTTTCGCTCAATGTATCTTGCCATTTCATAAACTTATTTTCTTTAGGCAGATCTAATGATATTTTTTCTTTTTGAAAAAAAGTAGAGTTATAAGCTTCAAAATCTTCTTTGACATAAACATCTCTGTGCATTTTTTGATATAAATTAACGGAAAGCTGTTTTGAACTTAAATTACTTTCTCCAAAGAATTTCCAAAACTTTTCTTTAAATTCTGTATATGGAAGCAAGCTTATGTTATTTAATAAATCTAATAATGATGAAACGATAAATGCAGAGTGCTTTTTTGCTTTTTCAATATCTTTTTCATCTGTAAAACAAATAAATACTTCCCATCTTATTACTTCATTGGATTCCTTCTGTACAGGCGGTCTATAAGTAGTACTTAAAATTAATTCTATTTCAATATTAGATTTTAATAAATGGAAATCAATCTCTGATAAGGAAATTTCAGCCAATAAAATTTGAATAGCAGCTAAAAATTCCTCGCCGACTGATAATAATTCAAAAGAGTTATCAAAACTAATTTTCCAAAGACTACCTAATGCATAAAATTGAATAATTCTTGTGTCTCCAACATCATTAAGTGGAAAATCATCAATTTGGTATTCAATCCCATTACTAAATTTTTCATCTGTTTTTACTTCTTCTTCAATTTTAGCGAATAAAGGCTTAATAATTTCTTCTCCAACATAGTCAAGATGTTTCAAATAATCATCTACCAAATAATTATATTGAGTTGAAATCCTATTCATTGAATACAAAATGAATGATATATAGTTTATAGCTTTACCTTCCTGCTCCGCATCATTTTTATCATAATTAGAATCAAAACGAAGACTCATATATTTGCTAAAAATATTAATAGCATTAAACCAAGAACCTTGCAAATAATCAGAATAAAAAAGTAAGCCTACACTATTTTCAAGCCTTTTTACCAATTCCTTAATCGCACTCATTCTAAATGATGCCAATGCATAATTTTTTGCTGCAAAATGCATCCCCAGTGAGTTGTATAATTGTGATATATTTAAAAGAGCTAAAACAAAACCCTCTATTGTATCTTCTTGAAGATAGTTATCTTTGGCTTTGTGAAAAAAGTCTAATGCTTTTAACATATTAGATGGTTCATTAGTCTTTAAATATGAATATGCTCTATTTACTTGACTTTTTGCCAATCTAACTTTACCTTCCCTATCTTCAACCAACGGAAATAATTTATCAGAAAATTTTTCAAGTGCAGCTATTATTTTACGATCTTCATCTAGATTGCTGTGAATGTAAATTTTAATGTATTTATCAATACGTTCACCAAATTGTGATAATTTGAATAGTGGAGCATCTGCAACTATTTTTAATATATCATTAAAATAATTAACAAAATCCACGTTATCTAGTTTTCTAATGTGATTTATTCCCATTAAAAGATTTCCTTTCAATTCAAGCAGTTTACATTTTTCATTAATATCTTTTTCCAATAATAATTTTTGACTTATCTTACGATATAGTTGAACAAACCAATCTTTTAGTTCATCAATTGAAATATTAACTTTCTTATTTTCAATTATTGGAAAAAGGATGTTAGTTAGAATATGTGCATTTTCTAAGTCATCTGCATCTTTAAAACTGTTAATGTCATTATAATAAAATCTTACATCCTCCTCAAATCCAAAAAGTTCTCCATTAGGTCTATTCCTTTCATCCAAATTTTCATAATCAACTTCATAAAATTCATTATTTAGAAAAACAATTTCATAAATTGCTTTTCTTCTGAAATCATCTTCAATATTTGTATTCCGAGAATAAAAGGTCAGAAGCGGATTCCACGTATTTTTATGTTTGTGCAAATATTTTTTTCTTCTGCAGTAATTAACTAGGTCTAATATTTCAAAGAATTCGCCTACTCTAAAATCAGTTGGGGGAGCAATATTTTTATAATATTCATACTTTGAAGAGTACCATTTATCATCAGAAGTACCAATATTTAAAATTAACTTTTCTAAATCTTCATTTGTTAATTTTCTATTTTCTTTATCTACCTGAGATGTTCTGGTAAAAACGTGTTCCAATAAAACGCCAAAGACCTGAGTACCTTCATTATTTACACTATCAAAAGTGAGTTGAGAAATTAAGTTTTCGATATTTTTCTTAACATTTGAGAATTCCATATCTGGTGATTCTCCTATGAATTTCCATTTGATTTGTTTCGTAAAATCTTTCCAGAAATTATCATCTAACTTTTGAAAAATATCAAATGCTTCCGACGCAGTCTCATTTTCTTTTATACTGTTCTTTTGTTTATCAATATATTCGGTAACAATTCCTTTCACTTTTTCAGCAAATCGACAAAGCTTTTCATCATCTAAATTCTTTTGGCTATCAACCCATTCTTTTAATAATTTAGCATCATTATCTGTATATTGTGCTGCGACATTTGTATTGGTTTCAAAAATGAATTCTTTTGTAAAGTCATTATAATCAGATTTAATAGATAACATAAAAAAATGAGAAATACATTTTTTTATTTCATCACTACTAAATGAAAAATTACTTGAATAGAGTTTTATTTGCCTGAATTTTAAATTTTTATCAAAATTATTCTTTTGAAAAATATCTTCTTCAAATTCACAGTATATATCATCTTTCCCATTCTCTAAATAATTTTCAACCCAAGTTTCCAAAGTTTTTAATGTCTGGTAATTATAACCTCTCTGAGAACTGAATGCATCGGTGTTTTTAGAGTATAAAAAAAGCTTATTAATGTTCATAAATTAATTTTGAAATTCAACTTGCATAGATAGATTTTTCAGAATATTTATTGCATCATTTAACAGTGCTTTAAAAATTCCTTTTTCATCTAAATTTTCAAAGCCTAGTTTTGCAAGTAACTTTTTATAATCCGAATTCTTACGGTGTGCCGAACCAATCGATCGTAATTTTTGCAATGTTTTATAAAAAGTTATGATGTCTTCATAGCTTTTAAAACTATGCATTTCAAGAAATACTTCTAGTTTTTCAATAGATCTTAAGTCTTTCTGTTCTGATGTTAGAAATGTATTGATAGATTTAACATTTAAATAATCAATTAAGATTTTACACAAATTCAAAATAAGAACATCTAATTCGGTAGCTTCATTTTTTAATGGAAGTCGCATTGTTTTGAAGCAATGAACATCATTTTCATCAAATGTAGAAAACAAATTAAAGCCAAATTTTTTGAGCCATAATTTATTTACTCTAATATATTCTTTTTTAAACTTTAAATCTTCAATCTCGGGATCATAGTAAGATGATAAGAAGTCTATAGCAAATCTACGTTTGTCAACTTCAGATTGGGGCTCAATATTAAAGCTTTTCCAATATAATTGTTCTGAATGAGGTAAAATTCTTAGATCTCCTAAATAAGCACTAACAAAATCATAATTATTATTGTCTATATATAGCCTCCAAGACCCTTTCATAAAAATAGAACCATCTTCTATATTGTAGATATTCGGACTGTTGTAATACTTTAGCAGAACTTCTCTCTTGAAAAAGACAGATGTATAATATCCATATTTTGTTTCTTGAAATTCACTTTTTTTGCAACTTTCGTATATAAAATCTCCAGTTTTGTTGTTAACATCTACAATGAAATCTTCACACTTACCAGAGTTTAATTTTTCATAGTCTGTTTGTATATTTTGACTTTCATAACCAAAAAGAATTGATTTAGCTAACAGTCTTGAATCTGAATTACATCTATCCATAGAAGAATAATCCTTAAAACAGATATTAAAATTATAAAGTTGAGCAAACTCATCAAACAGCATTCTTTCATTCAAATTTTGTTCGGTTAAAGTTCTATCAGAATCTCTGAAATAATCCATCTGAAAGCCTAACACTAATTTCTTTGCGAATAAAAACTGTCTAAGAAAATGAGTTTTAATTTTGATTTCTATATTGTCTTTGTGTTTGACGATTTTAACAACGTCATTTTGTTCAGAGATAATGTTGACACTAATATAGCTATTGTTTTTGGTGTCAAAATAAAGATTGAAGAATTGTAGGAATTCTTCAACGATTTCAACTTTAGTTGGGAAAATATTATTGTAAAATTGCTGATATACTATAGGTTCGTATTCCGATTCTATGCCCCATCTATAGTATTGCGGATTTTTTTCGGAATAATGTGCATAGTCAGGTCTTAAATTAGTAATATTCAAACTCCAAGAAGGGTGCTCAACAAATTCCCCAATTAATTTTTCAGGAAATAAAACACTAAATAAATTTTCTCGAGATCCATTTTCCTCCCATTGTTTATAAACGGTTGTCCAAGTTGATTTTCTTTTGTCAGATTTTACCCAACTTACAACATCTTTAAAATAAAAATCAAGCATTTTTGTATTTTAGATTAGTGAAATATTATTTCCATTCATATTTTGTTGTGTCACAACCACATCTTATTTTCTTTGCAACGTTGTCATAATTCTTAATTGAAACCTTTGGTCGTGAGCAGGTTGTAGCTTGACAATAAAATATGGTTTCAAGTTCTTTTATGTCTGCCCAAAATGCTTTTAAGTCGCCAAGTTTTGGGTTAAACGGATTATCGTGAGAAAGTAAGTTGCCAAGCAAAGATGAATTTGCAACACGTTCAATAACGGGAACTTTTGCTTTTATGTCTTGTCCGCCACTTTTATTGATTTTTGATTTCAATTCATTCAACAATTCATCAGGCATTCTCTTTTCATTCACGTCATTTAATCTGAAACTAACTTTTACATCTAAATTAAGAGCAATGTCTTTCAGTTTAGCTTCTAAGTATTTTCGTATTGGATTTCCAAGCGTTTCAACTGAACTATTTGCAAGTTCTCGTTCTATAAATTCTTTCAGGTCGTTTGGTTTTTCTTCAAGGTGTGTTCCTTTCTCTTCTGTCCATTTGATTTCTCCGATTGTCCAACCTTTTCTTTTGGCTAATTGTTGAACATAACTAAACCATTCAGCTTCGTGTGTCAAAAGAATAAATTGATAATCGGCAAATTTTTCAAACAACAAATCAGCAAAACGTTTTCTGTGTGTTGAATCGAAACTTGAAATTACATCATCTAATACGACAAACTTATTTTCCTTATTAAACGCAATTACCGAAGCCAAGAAAAATGAAATTCCAAAACAGTTCAAATGTGATTCACTGAAATACTTTTGCGGTGGCGAAACCCATTCATTATTGTATTTATATTCAATCGTGATACCGTTTAATTCATCTTCTTCACCCATAGTTATAATCCTGATTTTGTGAAATTGTTCATCAGGATTCATATATTGATAAAAGTCGTTTATGTATGAAGAAAACGTATTTATGAAGCTCTCCAATCCTTCTTTTTGTCGTTTTACAAACTCGTTGTAAATAAGTTCTAAAGAATTTTTCTGGTGTTCTAATTTGCTTTTGTCTTTTTCAAATCGTTTGATTTTCAAAAAGGCATCTTTTGCTGCCGAAATATTTGCATAAAGTTCGGTTGATTTATCATTTTTGATTGCGGCTTGTATTGCTTCAAATCTTGCCGTAATCTGCTCTTGAATTTTGAAATCATCTTCCGTTAAAAGCAAAGTGTCGTTTGCAGGAAGTTTATTTCCTGAAGTAACTTTTTCATTAGCTGTTTTCTGATATTCAGTTAGCTTGGTGCTTAAATTACTTATTGCCTTTTTAATACTTTCATTTTCCTGTTTGTTCAATAAAGGGTTGTTCGCTGTCAGTTCAAGCCGTTTTAGACGTTCTATGATAATGTCGGAAACAGATTTTTTAGCGGTATCAAATGTGACTTTCTTTTTAGATGATTCCTCAATTTCTTTTAATCTTCGTTGAATATCCGTTTTTAATTCTTCAAGATTTTTTTCTTGTAAGCATAATGGGCAATTATCCTCTTTGTGATATTTCTTAGCAATAACAGTTTCTCCTGATTTTAAAAGTTCTGCCAAAAAAGTTTGCATAATGCTTTGAACATCTTCGGCAATCTTATTGAACTCTGAAAAATATTTTTGATATTCTCCGTCAATAAATGAAATTTCACTTTTAAGTGTTGAAAGTGCTTTGTTGGTATTTTCTAAAAATTGAAGTTCTGTTATCTGTTTTGTGTTTGCAGGTTTTTTGATGTGATTCAAAACCTTGTCAATATCTTCAATAGAGCTTACTGTAATTCCTGTTTTTAATGGCTCAATAATTTCGTTTATCTTTTCAAACAAATTATTTTCTTGGCTGACTGCTGCACCAATTTTAGCAATTAGTGTTTGTTTTTCATTGTTGATTTGTGCTTCAAAGTTTTGCGTTTTTATTTCCGATTTGATTGCGTTAAACGCCTTTCTTAAAACATCTTTCGTTTTGGTTACTTCTGAAAATCCGATAATATCCGATAAATATTTGAGTTTATCGCCTTTTGTCTGGTCAATGAAATCACGCAAGAATTGGTATCTAAGCAATAAATTTTCGCTTTGAGAAGCGGAATAATATTTTTCAAAATCATCTGACAAATTAGATAATTCAGAAGTCAATTTCCCTCTTTTGCTAAACAAATTTCTTGTAGCATCAATTACATTTCTGTTGTATGAAATAGCAATAGAAGTGGTGTCGCTATCTTTTTGATAAGAATTTCGCAAAGCATCTTTCAAATCAATTTCACTACCCGACAAATGAGAAACTTTGTCTGTATAAAACCACTCAATAGCATCAGAAATGCTACTTTTTCCTGTTCCGTTGTCGCCATAGAGCAAAACAGATTTTTCATTAAGTGGTAATGAAACGGAATCTTTTATCCCTCTGATTCCTGCGATTGATATGCTTTTAATTTTCGTTGCCACTCTCTGTTCTTATTCTTTGCAATTCATTAACCACATTCTTGTCAGTTAATTTCCCATTGGTATATAATTCTGCCAAACTATCAGCAATCGTTTTATCAACGTTTTCGATAGATGAAATTTCTTTGAAAAAAACATCTAATATTTCTTTGCCCGATTTTACCTTATTTTCTGCCATTGTATTTTTATTTAAAGTAACTCCAATCAATTTTAAAATTCGTTGTTAGTGTATTATTTAAAATTTCAAATCCAGTTTTGTTATTGCAGATTGGATATACTCCATAATGCTCTACAAAATTTAGAATGAAATAACTTTCTAAATCTTCTACTCTGAAATCCCAAATATTTCGCAACATTTCAATGTTGATGTAAGTAAACCAAAGAGGTTCAACTTTTCTGTAATTCACTAAACCAACATTTTTTGATTTGCCCTCAAAATGTCCATTTAAGCGACTTCCTATACTGTTTGTTCTTTTTTCACTCATTCCGATATACAACAACTTTGATTTATCAAAAGGATATTGCACCTGAATTGTAGAACTGAAAATAAAATATAAACCTGTAATACCATTCAAAGGTTTAATATTTTTAGCCTCAAATGGCATTGGGCTATCGAAATAAATATCAATATTATTTGAAAAAATCATCTTTTTTACATTTATTAATCTCTATTCAACCTGTTTTTGGGCGATTTCCCCATTAAATTAACCACCTCCATTTATCTTCTGCTAACGTGTATTTCTTGTTTGAAACAATTTTTGCCATTATTTAAAGTTCTCCACCAACTCCCTTAAACTTCTCTACAAACAAAACCAACTTTCTAAATACACTTTGCTTTTTGGTCAAATACTGCGGATTGAGCGGACTCATTTTTGGCAATAGCGCGTTCAATTCTGTTCCGTTTTCGCTGGCGTATTCTCGTTTTAGTGAAGTGGTAATGTATCGTTTTGCTGCATCTTCGTTCAGGTTTTCGTCTGCGATTAGTTCCGTTGCTTCTGTTTTCTGTTTTTGTTGTGCGTAAGCAAAGAAAGCATCTATAATGTTTGCTTTGTCTTGAATACTGTCCAAATCGGTTTCATTGATGAAGTCCACAACCAAACTTTCTTTGGCTCTATTGCCGATACTTGCTCGGATAACCCTACGGATTTCGTCTATTAAACTCGCTTTGTCTTTGGTCTTTTTGTTGTGTTCAAAAATCAATTCGAGGATATAATCCAAGTTGATTTCTTGGGATTTCAACAAATCAATTTCAAAAACAACATCGTCCCAATCAATTTTTGAGTCTTCTTTTTCCTTTCCGTTTTTTTGATTGCGTAACCAATCCCGAATGTCATTATAGGTAGAGCGATAGTCCTGCACCGTGCGTTCGGGAAGTGTTTCCACATTTTGCATTGCTGCAATTTCTTCATCGGTTACAAAGTGTGTTTCTTTAAATTGCTCAACGGCTACTGCATCGTTTAAATCAATTGTTTGTAAGGCTTTGAGGTGTGTAAACTCATCGTAATTCTGCAATATGTTTTCTACACGTAAGTATTCGCCAAAGAGTTTGGCAAAGTCTTTTTTGTCTTGCTCAGTAAAGATTTCATCAGGATTAGGAAACCTTTCGTTTAATTCTCTTACAACATCAACATAACCTCTGCGTGCCTCGCCTGTGGCAATGTCTGTAAAGCCTTCCAAATATTCTTTGTAACTCTTTTCAAGGACTACATTCTTCGTGTTTTTGTCGCCAAATAAGGTAATGGCATCAATCGTAGCTTGTTCTAAATAACGGAAAGTAACAATGTTTCCAAAGGTTTTGGTAGCATCGTAAATACGGTTTGTGCGTGAAAATGCCTGCATCAAACCGTGAAAACGCAAGTTTTTATCTACAAAAAGTGTATTGAGTGTTGGTGCATCAAAACCTGTAAGAAACATACCAACCACAATTATGAGGTCAACCTCTTTTTTCTTTACACGATTGGCAAGGTCGCGGTAATAGTTCTGAAATTCCTTGCTATCCACACCATAGCTGGTTTTGAACATTGCATTATAGTCATTGATAGCTTTGGTTAAAAACTCTTTGGCAGAGCTGTCCATTGCTGTCGGCTCAAAGGTTTCATCTGTGATTTCACCAATAGCATTTTGAGGTTCGTTGGCTGCAAAAGAAAAGATTGTTGCTACTTTTAGCGGCTTATCACTATCTTTTTGCAAATTCTTTAATTCCTCATAATACAATTTTGCTGCTTCCACGCTACTCACGGCAAACATCGCATTGAAACCTTTGTCGCTTCCTTGATTTCTATGCGTTTTTATTTTGAAGTTCTGTAAAATGTATTGCGAAATTTCTTTGATACGGACAGGATGCAACAACGCAGTTTTGTTTTCTGCTGCACTTAGTTTTTTCTCGTCTTGTTCTGTTTCTATGCCTTTAAACTTCGGGCGAACATCGTTGTAATCGACTTTAAATTTCAAGACTTTATCATCACGAATGGCGTCTGTAATTACATACGAGTGCAATTGACTACCAAATACACTTGCGGTTGTTTCAGCACCTAAAGCATTTTCGGGAAATATCGGTGTTCCTGTAAAACCGAATTGATAGAACTTTTTAAACTTCTTTGTCAGGTTTTTTTGTGCTTCGCCAAATTGTGAGCGGTGTGCTTCATCAAAAATGAAAACTACTTGCTTTTGATAAATGGCTAAATCTCCCTCACTTTTCATGAGGTTGTTTAACTTCTGTATAGTGGTAACTATAATCTTGTTGTCCTCTTTTTCAATATTCCGCTTCAATCCAGCCGTACTATCTGATCCGTTCACACTATCGGGAGAAAACCGTTGATATTCTTTCATGGTTTGGAAGTCCAAATCTTTTCTGTCCACTACGAAGAATACTTTATCTATAAAATCGAGCTGTGTGGCTAGTCTGGCTGCTTTAAAACTGGTTAAGGTTTTTCCCGAACCTGTGGTATGCCATATAAATCCACCACCTTCTGTAGAAGACCATTTTTTGGATTGATACGAACTTGCTATTTTCCATAAAATCCTTTCTGTCGCCGCTATTTGGTACGGACGCATGATGAGCAATGTATCGCTTGTATCGAAAACTGAATAGGTAAGGAGTACATTTAACAAAGTATGTTTCTGAAAAAAAGTTGCTGTAAAATCTTTCAGATCTTTTATCAAAGAATTATCCGCTTTTGCCCAATTCATGGTAAAGTCGAAACTGTTTTTATCTCGTTTTACGGTGTTGGCAAAATAACGGCTATCAGTACCGTTTGATATAACAAATACCTGTAAATATTTAAAAAGAGAGTTTTCGCTATTAAAGCTTTCTTTGCTGTAACGGTGCACTTGGTTAAATGCCTCACGAATAGCCACCCCACGTTTTTTAATTTCGACCTGTACCAATGGCAAACCATTCACTAAGATCGTTACATCGTATCGGTTGGCATGCGCTCCTTTTTGTTCGAATTGTGAAATGACTTGCACTTTATTGCGAACAATGTTCTTTTTATCTACTAAATAAATGTTTTGGATGTGACCATCATCAAATACAAAATCGTAAATATAGTTATCATGTAACTTTCTTGTTTTATCAATGATACCATCCCCGGGTTTATCCAAATACTCAGCTACAAAACGAATCCATTCCGCATCTGTAAACACCATATCATTAAGTATCTCCAATTGCACCCTTATATTAGCCAACATAGCTTGCTGGGTAGTTAGCTCCTTCGGGTTTTCATAGCCCTGACTAATTAAGTCCTGGATAAATTCTTTCTCGAGTGCATATTCCGTTTGATAGCTTACAGGAGCTTCGTTAAGCATAGAATGCTTGGTGTACTTATCTAAAACAATAAAATTGTTTGATTCTGCTATGGTGTTATACTGTGGCATCTTGTTCTTCTTCTACAATTGGGTTATTATTAGATTTAAAACGATAGTTTGTTTTAATTTGATTCACTAAATATTCTAAAACTCTTTTATCGTTATCATGGATTATAGAGGTTTCTTCGCCCGAAAATTTGCCATGACTTGACAAATTTATTATGCGATTGTAATATGCTTCGCGTGACTCTTCAGGCAAAAGGTCTCTCCATTTATTGTACCCTAAAAAAGTGGACATTTTTTCTAAAATATTACGAAGAAAATTAAAATGATACTTTTGAATATTACCTGATGGCAGTATAGCTTTATCCAATTCAGATAGAAGAAATAAATGATAGGAAAAGGGTGAATCACTTGATTGATCACTCAGTAAAAAAGTACCATCTGCTAATTTTTCAAAACGTCTTTTTGCACAATGCTTTACTTTATAACCGGAACTTGAATCCGCGTTATTGAATTCATTAAACAATACATTATAAAACAGTGGATTGTGTGCGTTGTAATAATAAATTTAAGGTCGGATTGATTCGATTTTATTAGTTCAGCGATATTCACAGCCAATTCAATCAAGTGTGTATCATCCAATGAACTTACTGGATCGTCAATAAATACATATTGCAAGTCATTAAATTGGTCTGTTTCCCGATCAGCTTCCTCTGCTACATTTAATACATTAATTGTTTGCTCTAATAAACTGTAAAAAACACTCCAGACAAAACAGCTCTCTTCACCTTTAGAAATTTTCACAAACTCTGAAGGCTCATCATTTCCACGTTCAAATGAAAAACGCACTTCGGAATAAGCAGGAATCGTTATATCCCGATTGTTTTGATCCTTAATAGTGTATTCTTCATTAAAATGAGGCGTTAATTTATCGCTCGTGTACCGCTGGAAATGAGCCGTTATATTCGGTTCTTGTCCTTGATCCTGAAGTACCCACTTTGTATATCCATTAGGCTGGATTTTCAATTTTCTATCTACATCGTTATGCAAATCATTATCCCAATAAAACAAATCTTCTGTGAATGCATTGTAGTACATCATCTTGATTTTTGTTTCCTCTTCTCCAACTTCTTGATTTTTGGGAGCTATTAACTCTTTAAACTCACGTGACAAACGAGTTTTGCCCGTACCATTAAACGCATAAATCAGTTGCACTTTTTTATTGGCATCCTTCAATGATTGTGCTATTTCAGTTAATGATTGTGCCATATTATTCTTCTAAATTATCTTTTGGAAATGTTAATAACATAGACCTGTAGTATTCATACTGCTTTTTACGAGCTGTAAGCTCCGCTGTAAGCTCCGTAAAAGTATCTAAAACACGAACGATTTCTTTTTGTACTTCTAATGATGGTATCGGGATGAGTATTTTTTTAAACGCATTTTTTGAAACATTATATCGCGTTACACCATTGGCTGATTTACAAATAGCAGCACGCATAAATGGAGCACGAAAAAGATATTTAGAGAACTCTGGAATTATTTCAATGCCTTCATTAAAACGAAGCCCAAAAGAAAAACTATTTAGATAAACATCTTGTGATGGCTCAGATGTAACTGCTGAAGACATGCCTGCCTCTTCTGGGGTTTCCGAAGAACCTGTGAATATAACATCTCCATATTTGAGTGTATTTTGATTCTCAAAAGCAGACACTTTTACTCTATCATTTCTATCAAAATCAACTTCAATATTGTCATAAATATTTTTATATGATATGTACTGAGCATTTCCATTTTCGAAATCAGCTTTCGTTTTACCTGAAAGCCCACTATAAAGCTCTGAAACATTCCCTAACGACTCCCACTTAACCCCAACTCCATCGAGTAATTTACTTATAAAATCAATATTGTTTTCAGTGCCAATATCTTTTATCAATGTATCAATGTCAGCACGAAGTGACGCAATTCTGCTTACAGCTTTTGATATACCTTTATTTAATTCAATGATATCAAGCTTTTCTCGAATGTCTTTAGCTTCTACATAGGTACTAACGGATAGGTTATAATCATTTTTAGCAATTTTAGCATTATCAATAGATACTGCTATATGCACATCATCGGTTTTGCTATCAAAAATCTCCATTATCTTTTCAATGTGTTTGTCTTCCAACACATTGTTATTGGTTACTTTCTTAAAGAAACCTTCTCCCGTGGCATCTATAAATTGGGTTTTGGTATTGGTCTTATGTTTGGAAAGTACCAAGATATTTACCGAAATAGAAGTGCCGTAAAACAAATTGGAAGGTAAAGCGATAATGGTTTCTACAAAATTATTATCTACCAAATATTTTCTAATCTTTTGCTCGGCACCACCTCTATAAAATATTCCCGGAAAACATACTATAGCCGCCCTTCCTTTACTGGAAAGATAACTGAGTGCATGCAATACAAAGGCAAAATCGGCTTTGGACTTAGGAGCTAATACACCAGCAGGTGCAAAACGGTCATCATTAATCAAAGTAGGATCGTCCGAGCCTATCCAATTGACCGAATACGGTGGATTGGACACAATGGCATCAAAAGGTTTGTCATCGCCAAAATGAGGGTCAATCAAGGTGTTGCCTAATGCAATATCAAACTTATCGTAATTGATGTTATGCAAAAACATATTCATACGAGCCAGGTTGTAGGTCGTATGGTTAATCTCTTGACCAAAGAAGCCATCTTCGATAATATGGTTGTCAAAGTGTTTTTTTGCTTGAAGCAACAAAGAACCCGAACCCGCTGCCGGATCGTAGATTTTATTTACAGTGGTTTGCTTATGCATTGCCAACTGTGCTATAAGCTTGGATACGTGTTGCGGGGTGAAAAACTCGCCACCAGATTTTCCGGCATTAGCGGCATAGTTGTTAATCAAAAATTCGTAAGCATCACCAAAAAGGTCGATTTGGTTGTCCTCAAAACTCCCAAAATTCAACCCTTCCACACCTTTCAAAATAGCAGCTAAACGGCTGTTTTTGTTTTCTACCGTATTTCCTAAACGTGTACTGGTCGTATCGAAATCAGCAAACAGTCCTTTGATGTCTTGTTCAGAAGGATAGCCGTTTGCAGAACTCTCGATGGCATCAAAAATAGCTTTTAAGTCGGTGTTGAGGTTCTCGTTTGTATTTGCTTTTTCAGCAATATTCACAAACAATTGGCTAGGATATATAAAATAACCTTTTGTTCTTACCGCATCGGCTTTAATTTCAGGCGTTATGATATCATCTGGTAACTTTGCATAGTCAACGCTGTCATCACCACCTTCCATATAATTTGCAAAGTGTTCACTAATGTATCGATAAAAGAGTGTTCCTAATACAAAATGTTTAAAATCCCATCCATCTACTGAGCCACGTACCTCGTTGGCGATTTTCCATATTTTATTGTGTAATATTTCTCTTTGAATTGTGCTTGTCATTTTTTATCTTTTAGTAAGTCTTTTGGTCTAACTTGTTTGTGAAACATACGCCTGATTATCTTCTAATATTTGTTCCCATTACTTTATTTTTTGGTTGAGGATTTGAAAGCAATCCAGTATATCATCAAATTTGACTTTGTTTGTTTCAACAATCTGATTGAACAGAATGCTGTCTTCTTTTAAATTTATTTCTGATTCGATAATTGCTTTCAATTTTGCTTTGTTGGTTTCATTGTCAGTCAAAAGGTTGTTAATATCAATACCTAACAGAGCTGTACCGGCTTTTATGGTGGTAAAATCTTCTATTTCATACACCTCTTCATAATGTTCAGTAGCCGCTCTTTCTTCGTGGATATTGAGATAGTTCTGGAGGATAAATCCCATGTCATCTGCGTCTTTATTGCCCTTGTGATGCCTGTCTTTCCAAGCAACTAATTTCAAAATGAAAATTCCTGTCAATGAAACAATATCAATTTCCAGTGTATCATCTATCTTAACCCTGACTAAATCCTTTTCTGCTTCTTGAAATCCCAATACAGTCATTGCAAAAGACTGATCAGGCGGCCAGAAGATTTTATCTTCAGCAGTTGTAATCCCACCATACGGAACTACATCTAACTGAAAATCATTTAGATACAAAAATCGTTGTTGTTGCTTTGGATCTTTTTCAAAATCAGGCAGTTGTGTTATTTCTTTCTCTATGGTTGAAAACTCTTCCCATTTATCTACAGCTATGGCAATATCTATGTCCTGTGTTCTTCTACCAGATTTTTCTCCGTGAAGTTCCATAATGATATCTCGAGCTGTTGCCCCGATGACGAAAAACTTGATTTCCAATTTTTGAAATACAGGAATTAGCTCGTCCAATAGTTTTTTTAGTAATGGATGTTCCAGTTTTTCACTTGATATATTATAATCCATTTTCTAGAATAATTTTAGCTGTTTCTATATTTCTATTATTCCCAGTGCCTAATAGATCTGCATATACGACCAAGGGTGGGGCGGTATATTCATTCTTCAAATGAAGACTATCTGTCCAGAATTTATTATACAATTCAATATTTCCTTCTTCGTCTGGGACAAGTTTCAGTTCTTTTGCAACTTTGCTTGTCTCTTCGTCCGTATATATGATATAATCTTTTGGTTTTAAATGACCAGTCAGAAGTTCTCCTCCTGGCTCTCCTCCGAAATAGAGTTTTATGTTATTTTTATTTATAATATTATTTGTATTAAATTCATTTCCTATCGCCCTCATCTTCTTCCTTAAAGAGCGGGGTTTTAACAGTTCATTGTAGGCAATTACCCAACGTTCAATGATGTCGTCCTGATTTTTTAAAACCCTTTTGTTTCTTGTTTTTAATAAATAATGGCTTTCCTCCAGTTCTTTAAAGATATTACTTACAGACCCCAAAGCAATTCCTGTTTTTTCTGCTAATTCTCTATAAGAAAATTGCAATGTTTCAGGATTAGAGATAAGCAATAGGAGTAATTTCAAACCTGCTTCCTGAAATGCTCGGGTTTGGTTCGTTTTTTTATTGATTTTTGTTTTTCTGCCTTCTATATATACAAAAAAATCCTTCGTCTTAATAAAGGCATTTCCGGACGCATCAAGATAATTGATGCTATTTTGTTTAAGTTCTTCTGCTGTTTTTTTAGTTAAATAATCAGCAATGACAATATTATTCTTTGAATTACTAATGTCCTTCAAAGCAGACATAATGATGCCGTAGTTTGCATTCTTTGCATTCTTTTTAGCAATGCAATAAAAGGTCTCATTGTTAATTTGAAGAACCATATCATAGGTTTCCCTAACGCTTTCAATAGCGATAGGAATCCCTGTTGTATCTTCTAGGGAAGCAATAGCCTCATAAACAAAATCATTGTCTTTATACATTTCTTCGTTCAATAAAATTAAATGTTCAGCAGGAATGAACATTCAAAAATAGTGAACAAAAATACATTGAACAAATTTTTTAGCAAAAAATATAGTGCTTTATATTCTTCGACGACCTTTCTTCTTTTTCTTAATTTGGTTGGCAAACTGCCCTTCCTCGTAATTCTCGCCTTGTGTATCTGGTAACAGATTAAACAATCCCAAATCGGTACTCTGCGAATGTTCCTGTGTGATAAACTCAAAAAGATCTTTAGTCGGTTGGCTCTCTAATGTGTTCGTATTGGAAACGGGGCTGTCCTGTATTTTTAGTTCGGGTTTGTTGCCGTTGTTCCACCATTCGTTAAACACATTTGCCGACAGGTCTCTGTCTAATTGTGAGCCATTCCAAACGGTTCGACTTTCGTGGTTAATAAAGGTTATACCATAAATTCGTCCTTCATTATTACTTCTCACAACCGTATTAATTCCTTGTTCAGTCAATTGCTTTTTAAATTCCCTTTCGTTGCTTGTATGGCAAGCTCCACCGTGTTTTTCAGAACAGACTTTGTAGGGTTAGTTTTCATTTTCTCTTTGAACTGTTCAAAGTGCTTTTGCAGATGTGCAATCCCTGCATCTTTCCCGAATAGTGATGCTTTGAAAGGATTACTTGCTTTGTTTCCGTTTTCGTCCAATGCTACATAAACCAATCCGTTTACAGATTGATCGTTTCGTTCGCCTTTGACTGCTTCCGCTGTGATATTGAATAGTGATAGCAACGCATTATAACTTCCCAAAGTTGGTAAGCTGTAATACTTTGGTAAATGCCGTACAACCGAAGCAACCTGACTTTTGATGTCCCCATTTTTATGATTTACAGGTTTGAAAATCTTGTCGGCTTGTTTCTGCTCCTGCTCAGTGGCTTTATTCAGGTTATATTTAGTTTCCAGCACGAACCGCTTATATCCAAAGAACTTTTTGATAGGGTGCAACTGATATTGGACGGAAGCAAAAGAACTGAACGTCCTAATACCAAAATGCTTTCAGATGAGAACCTGCTTCTGCGGGGTTTCTTGGTATGTCCCGAATGTGGTCGTAACCTGACAGGAAGTGCTTCCAAAGGTAGAACAAACCGTTATTATTACTATCATTGCGTTTCATCCTGTGGCTTCCGCCAAAAAGCCGAATTAGCCAACGATATTTTTGAAAAGAGTATGCGACAGTTTGCTTTAAACGGTTCTGCCCAAATAGTGAAAAGACTGCTGTTAGATAACTACAAGAAATTTGTAAAGAATCCGTTTGGCGAAAAGAAACAGATTGCACAGGAAATAGATAAATTGAATGCAAGGTTATCAGTAGCATGCAACAAACTGCTATCTGAAATTATTGATGATGAGGAATACCTTGAAATTAAAGATGAGTGCAAGACACGAATTGAAAGTCTGGAAGAACAGTTGAGCAAGGACGGTTCTGATACAGATAAAATCAATATAGATAAGTCTCTGGACAGAGCTTTAAAGTATATAGAAAACATTCCCAAAATGTACAGCGAGGGAGAAATCAACACAAGGAGAAGTATAATTGGTTCGATATTCCCTGAAAAATTGGAGTTTGACGGAAAAACTTATCGAACCGCTCGAATGAATGTAATCGCAAACTATATCTTTCAGATAAACAACGGATTACCCCAAAATAAGAACAGGACAAACGAAAATCAATTTCATTTGTCCTGTTTAGTAGCGGAGACGGGAATTGAACCCGTGACCTCAGGGTTATGAATCCTGCGCTCTAACCACCTGAGCTACCCCGCCAAACGTTTTGTGGTGTGCAAAAGTAATGTACAATTTGCATAGTACCAAAAATATTCCTGAATTTTTACGGGATAAAAGATGAACCATTGGATTGTGCTGTCAGGAAAGGTAGCTTTCGCTGGAAAGGAAACAGTTTCCTGTTTACTGACTATCTATATATAGGAAACAAAGCCATTATAAGCTGCCTGTTATTATAAGAGATTCCTCACATCCGTTCGGAATGACCAGCACCCCCAAGTACCGTTATAGTACAAGCGGTCTCTGAACCGCAGAGAGGACACAGCCCGGCGAAGCGTATCCATATAAAAAGGTTATTGGCTATATAGCAGATAGTCACTTCTTATTTTATCAAGCTAATTAAATTATTAAAATATAATATTGATTTTATTTAATTTATAATTAAAATTTAATTAATATTGTTCCTGTCTCATTCCTGCTCTTATACAGGCAGGAGAAATATTTAATATCCCTAAGCTGGAACCAGGCAGGATAATATGAGGTTGGCTGATCAGCAACGCAATCTCTGCCCGGTTTGATGTAGCATCATTAGCATCCATATTCTTCACTAAATCCTGAAACCATGAAAATGAAAATCACGAAATCCGCATTATTGCTCATGCAATTAACCTTTTTAGCGCTTCTTTCAAAGCCCGATAGTATGCTGGGCCAGACAATTATACCGCCGGGCATTCCCAGCACACAATTGACAGGCGCTGATCCGATGGCCTCTGTCCGCACCGCGATGATTGATTTTCCATCTACTGACGGATCTTCAATTTACCAGGTAAGCGCTATAGTTGTAAAGTGGGATA
>CALFXE010000275.1 GCA_937927845.1 uncultured Paludibacter sp. | reverse complement strand
AACGGCAGTCCGTCTAAAAACCGTCATTATCACCCAAATACACGGCAAAAATACATAAATAAATCAAATTTAAAGATATATTTCGGATATGTATTTTTGGAATATTGGGTAAAAGATTAAAGTAAAATTAGCTCTAAATAGCTTGAAACGGCTCTGAATTGCAATAAAAAACAAGGCATGTGTTTTTAGGAACACTTTCAGCAGGTTTTGGTCTAAGATATTGAATATTCGGCGTAAGTTGAAGGCTGAAAATATAAATCCAACATCAGCCGCAGCTCTTTCTTTACCTCGTTTCGTGAGAATATAAGAAAAATCCCACTGTCGTTTAATAATTCCAAAGGGGTGCTCTACAATGGCTTGACGCTGCTTGTAGATTTCGTATTTTTCCTTGGTTCGTTGTTTGTTTGCTTCAAGAAGGTGTGCATAAGCGGTTCGTTCAATTACACGACCTCTGTTTTTAGGAGTTCTGGTGCATCTATCGTAAACCGCACAGGTCTTGCAAGCAGCTGTTTTGTATTGCCTGATGGAAATGGATTCTTGCTTTTTTCTTCCTTCATGATTTCTACTTTTTTGATACCATTTTCCGTTAGAAACAAGCGTTTCTCCTTGCGGACAAGTGTAAGTGTTGTTCTCTTTGTTGTACTTAAATTCTGAAACATTGTAATCAGGGTCAGGCGCCATAGATGAGGACGGAACGTCAGGAACAGCAACCAATACTTCAACCTCAAGTTTGTTGGCTTTCTCAAACTCTGAGCCAGTGTGATATCCCTTATCAAATAAGGCTGTAAACTCATTGCTGCCCAACACTTCCACAGCATTTTCGAGCATTTTCCCCATTGCTTTCGAGTCGTTTTCATTGGTTACATCAAAATCTATTGCTAAATTATGTTTAGCATCCACGGTTGATTGCACGTTGTAAGCTACTTCAGTAATATAATTGCGAATGATCAGCTGCCTACTGTCAGGGTCTGAAGTGGATATTTGCACTTCGCCAGATTCTTCCAATTGCTTTTCTAAATCTTGGTACTTTTGCTTATGTAGAAGATGTTCTTCGATTTTCTTTTGCGCTTTTTCATTTAGCTTCGCATCACCATCTTCTTGAGCAAGAATAACGTTGTATTCCTCTAATTTAGTGTCGATATATGCCAAATGCCGGTCAATTTTCTTTTGATTGTAGTTGTTTTTCTTGGAATTCTGTGCTCTGAGTTTTGTGCCATCACCTGCTAATAGTTTACCTCCAATTAAATCAAAATGTTTGGCTAATTCCACTGTTGCTCGAAATACTTTTTTGATAGCCTTCGAGTTATCTCTTCTGAAATTAGAAATGGTATTATGATCTGGAACTAAATCATGCATCAACCATTTTACCTCAATGTTACGAATGCACTCTTTTTCAAGCCCTCGGGAGGAACGAGTACGGTTTAAATAGCCGTAAATAAATAATTTCAACAAATCAGATGCGTGATAAGCGGGTCTTCCTCCCTGCTCATTTTGTTTGGATTCTTCAAAGCCATATTCAGAAAGAGGCAGACTGTTCACAAACAAATCAATCAAGCGCACTTCGTTATCTTGATCGATAAGTTCTTCCAAGCAATAAAACTCAATTTGATTTCTGTTTTTACCTTTAATGTATTTCATAAGGTAAAGATACTTAAAATCAGTGGCTTGAGCAAGTTTTTGAGTGTTTAGTTATCAAAAATCAATGGGTTAGTAATGCAGTGGGGTTTTTAGACAGTTTGACGGTT
>CALFXE010000274.1 GCA_937927845.1 uncultured Paludibacter sp. | reverse complement strand
CAGGTTCCAAAAGTGATAAAATCGAGAAGCAGGAAAGTTTTTATAAAATAAAATCAATGATTTTTTAATAAGCAAATAGGTGTGAAATGGAAAAAGTGTTAGATGATATTTTGCCAATATTGGATGTGGAGCATGATTGCATCCTTAGCAAACAAGGCGATATAACTGTTGTCTTTAAAGCAGACCTTCCGGAAATTTTTACCCTTTCCGACCAGGAATATGAAGGCTTTCATCAGGCATGGATAAAGGCAATCAAATTACTACCTAAATACAGTATTTTTCATAAACAGGATTGGTTTTTACAAAGCAACTACAAATCTGATTTTACCAAAGAGGACACCAGTTTTTTAAGCCGAAGCAGCGAACGTTTTTTTAATGAACGGCCCTTTCTGGCGCATAGCTGTTACATCATGCTAACCAAAAAGCCGGAGGGAAGGAAAGCTGCGAGTTCTATGTTTTCAAGCCTGCTGCGTAAGTCCATTGTACCTGAAGAAACATTGAAGCCACAATTGCTTCAGGACTTCCTGGATAGTACCGGACAGTTTAAACGCATTATGGAAGACAGCGGTTTCATGAAACTGACAAGGCTAAGGGAAAAGGAACTGCACAGTCATAGCCGGAAGATGGGATTGATAGAACAGTATTGCTACCTGTCGGAGCGAAGTGATAGCTTCATGATTGCAGACATCAATTTTGATGAAGGGATGCGTGTAGGTGATAAGTATTGTCAGATCTATACGTTGGGTGATGCAGTTGATCTTCCTGCACTGTGTGGTAGCCGTATCAATTACGATAAATACAGCACTGATAAAACAAAATTCAGCGTTGGCTTTGCTTCTACCTTGGGGCAGCTATTGCCCTGTAATCATATTTACAATCAATACATTTTCATAGAAGATGCTCAGAAGACTATCCAAAA
Organism: uncultured Paludibacter sp.; assembly: GCA_937927845.1. Lineage (GTDB taxonomy): Bacteria > Bacteroidota > Bacteroidia > Bacteroidales > Paludibacteraceae > Paludibacter. The sequence continues at coordinate 2,598 of CALFXE010000274.1, read as the reverse complement.
GCTGGAGAGCAAAAGACTAAGGCTGCAATCCCTTTCGGCGTACAGCAGGGAGAATATGATTGCGAGGGATGCAACGAATGATTTCCTGAATGAAGCCATCAGCCAACAACGTTTGCCCGTTAAAGCGCATTTCAATGTATTCGTATGGACAGACAATAAGGACGAATTGAAAGACCTGAAGAACATGGTATCTTCTGCGTTGGCGCAGATGGATGCAGTTGCCAAACAGGAAACGATTGGCGCTCCACAAATATTTTGGGCGGGTATTCCAGGCAATGCAGCCGACTTTCCAATGAATGATACCTTTGATACATTCGCCGAACAAGCCACCTGCTTTCTCAACCTGGAAACGGGTTATCATTCTTCCTTAAGCCCTGTCGGCATACGCCTGGGAGACCGGTTAACAGGTAAACCGGTTCACGTGGACATAAGCGATGAACCCATGAAAATGGGTATCTGTACCAACCGAAACAAGTTTATACTTGGTCCGTCCGGTAGCGGAAAATCATTCTTCACCAATCATATGGTACGCAGTTACTATGAACAGGGAACACACATTGTATTAGTGGATGTGGGGCATAGCTACAAAGGTTTGTGCGATATGGTGAAGGGATACTACTTCACCTACAGTGAAGACAATCCCATCCGCTTTAACCCTTTTTATATTAGTGAAGGCGACAGCCTTGATACAGAAAAGAAAGAAAGCATCAAAACATTGCTTCTGGCTCTTTGGAAAAAGGATGATGAAGCCTTTAAACGCAGCGAATATGTCGCCCTATCAAATGCTATCGGAGGATATTATGATTATCTGAAAAAGCATGAAACATGCTTTCCGTGCTTCAATAGCTTTTATGCTTTTCTGCGGGATGAGTACACACAAGTGCTGGAAGGCGACCGGGTGAAGGAAAAAGATTTCGACATAGATAACTTTTTGTATGTGCTCTGTCCGTATTATGAAGGTGGCGAATTTGACTATCTGCTAAACGCTACTGAAAACCTGAATTTATTGCAAGAACGCTTTATTGTATTTGAGCTGGACAACATTAAAGACCATCCCATTCTTTTCCCTGTGGTAACTATCATTATCATGGAAGTTTTCATTAACAAGATGCGTAAGATGAAGGGCATTAGGAAAATGATATTAATTGAAGAAGCCTGGAAAGCGCTGATGAAAGAAGGGTTTGCAGAGTATATTAAATACCTCTTTAAAACGGTTAGGAAGTTCTTTGGTGAAGCAGTGGTGGTGACACAGGAAGTGGAAGATATAATTTCCTCGCCCGTAGTAAAACAGGCGATCATTAATAACAGCGACTGCAAAATATTACTTGATCAAAGCAAGTATCAGAACAAGTTTGAGCAGATACAGGAATTGTTGGGGCTGACAGAAAAAGAAAAAGCATTGGTACTGTCTGTTAATAAATCCAATGATCCCACTAAGAAATATAAAGAAGTATTCATCAGCCTTGGTGGTATGCTCAGCAAAGTCTATCGTACAGAAGTAAGCCTTGAAGAGTATTTAGCCTACACAACGGAGCAAACAGAAAAAGTCAAACTGATGGAATATGCGGAAAAGTTTGGAGGTGATATACGTAAAGGCATATCAGCAATGGCAGAAGACATAAGACATAAGGCATAAAATCTAAAAACATCTAATAAACATGAAAAAACTTATAAAGGATTTGTATTGCGCAGTTAAGGTACTACTGCATTTCTGCAGGGAGCATCACGCTACCATTTCTATGATGCCGGGCATCTACGCAAAACAACCATCGCACAATGATTTCATTGCAGGAGTTGATACAATGTTGAAGATAAAGCGCTGCGGCAGCTTCTATCAGGTCACCCGTACAGACTATAACAGCAACATAGCGGATAACGAGGAAACATGGCTGGCTACATATGGCTGGCATTCCAATGGGCATCTCATCGAAATAGGCGGAGATCGTTACTGCATTTTTGATACGGTAGAAAAATCACTGTATCTCGAAGAACTCACGGAGACAGGAAAGACGACGATTGAATTATTTACTAAAAGTTATTAGGGTTATGAAAAAGTATGTCAGAATAATATTACTCACCTTTTGCCTTTCCTTAATGTTTTTGCCAGTGCAACAAGTGCAGGCACAAACCGCCATTGCAGAAATAATTAAAGCCGGAATAAAAAAAGTAATTAAAGCGGTTGACCTTAAAATTCAGCGCTTGCAGAATAAAACAATATGGTTACAAAACGCTCAGAAAACGTTAGAAAACGCATTATCCAAGTTAAAACTGGATGAGATTGCTAACTGGATAGAAAAGCAAAAAGAACAGTACCGCAAGTATTATGAAGAACTGGCGCAGGTTAAAGCGATTATATCCTATTACCAGCGCATCCACGATATTACGAAGAAGCAATTGCGGCTCGTGGACGAATATAACAGGTCATGGCAGTTAATCCGACAAGACAGCCATTTCACGCCAAATGAAATTCTGTATATGGAAAAAGTGTATTCGGGTATTCTTGATGAAAGCGTGAAGAACATTGATCAGATTAGCCTCATTATAAAATCCTTTACTACAAAGATGAGCGATGCCAAAAGGCTCGAGTTAATCAATAAC
>CALFXE010000273.1 GCA_937927845.1 uncultured Paludibacter sp. | reverse complement strand
GACCAGACCGGCGACAAATACAAAGTACATCCTATTGAATAAACAATAAATAAGACTGTTTTAACATGGAAGAAGAAACATTATTAGCCCAGGTCACCGACAAGGCTATGTCCTGGATTAAAGGAAATTATGATGCCGAAACTAAGCGAGAGGTACAACAGATGCTCGATAGTGACGACAAAACAAAACTGATCGATGCATTTTATAAGGATCTTGAATTCGGCACCGGCGGACTACGAGGCATCATGGGAGCCGGCAGCAACCGAATGAATATCTATACGGTAGGTTCTGCCACACAAGGGCTCTCGAATTATCTGAAGAAAGAGTTTACCGACCTGGACGAGATCAAGGTAGTGATCGGTCATGACTGCCGCAACAATAGCCGCAAATTTGCTGAAATATCAGCCGATATTTTCAGCGCCAATGGTATCAAAGTATATCTTTTTGAAAGTCTCCGTCCTACTCCCGAAGTATCTTACGCTATCAGGAGATTAGGGTGCCAGAGTGGAATCATGATCACCGCTTCACACAACCCCAAAGAATACAACGGCTACAAAGCATATTGGGACGACGGAGCACAGGTGCTTGCCCCACACGATAAAAATATCATCGCAGAGGTTAATCGTATTAAATCGGTAGATGATATACATTTTGAGGGAAACAAAGCACTGATCGAGATCATCGGAAAGGATATGGACAAGGCGTTTATCGAAGAAGTAAAGAAACTGGTGCTCTCTCCGGAGGCCATTGCCCGCCATAATGACCTGAAGATTGTCTACACACCGATCCATGGCGCCGGAAGTACACTCGTGCCCGATGCGTTGAGGGCAATAGGTTTTACCAATATTATCTCCGTACCTGAACAGGATGTGATAAGCGGGGACTTCCCTACTGTGGTCTCCCCCAATCCCGAAGAGCCGGCAGCACTCGACCTGGCGATCAGAAAAGCCATTGAGACCGGAGCCGACCTGGTGATGGCATCCGATCCCGACGCCGACCGTATCGGTACGGCGATCCGCGATAAAGAGGGGAACTTTATCCTGGTGAACGGTAACCAGACTATGCTGATTTGCCTCTACTACCTGATGACCCGCAGGGATGAACTGCAACTGCTTACCGGTAAGGAATACGTAGTAAAGACCATTGTCACCACAGAATTGGTAAAAGAGATCGCCCACAAAAGAGGAATTGAACTTTTCGACTGCTACACCGGTTTCAAATGGATCGCAAAGATTATTCGCCAGAACGAAGGAATAAAGAATTATATCGGCGGTGGAGAAGAAAGTTATGGTTTTCTCGCCGGTGACTTCGTTCGCGACAAAGACTCCGTATCGGCCTGTACCCTGTTCGCTGAGATTGCTGCCTGGGCACACGATAACGGGAAGACTATGTATGAACTGCTGCAAGACATTTATTTAGAGTACGGATATTCCAAAGAGGTGGGTATCTCCCTCGTACGCAAAGGCAAGGAAGGCGCCGACGAGATAGAGGCGATGATGAAAAATTTCCGGGTGAACCCCCTGACTTCATTGGGCGGATCTCCCGTTACCCTCGTGAAGGATTTCGCAAAACTGGAGGCTGTGGACCATCTTCATGGCGAACATATATCCCTCGAAATGCCAACCACATCCAACGTGCTCCAATACTTCACCGAAGAAGGGACAAAACTCTCTATCCGTCCATCGGGTACGGAGCCAAAGATCAAATTCTATATTGAAGTGAAAGGTGGAACAGCAAAAACGAGAGAGGCACTGGAAGAAGCGGAAGAAGCAGCAAACCGAAAAATCGTTGCTATTCGGGAAGAATTGGGGATTTAATGTACCAATTTTCTTAGGAACGAGTTACATAGCCAAACTTGTTTGAGCTTTGTCGAGTGACGACAGAAAATGAACGAAGTCAATGTGAATAATATAATCAAATCAGTCTTTACTCTTTGTTCTTTACTCTTTACTCTAAAAAAAATGAAACGAAAACTAACAATAGCTTTGGTGGCACATGACCACCGCAAAGCCGATATGGTGGAATGGGTGGTGTTTAATGCCGACTTTTTGTCGAAGCATCACCTCGTTTGTACCGGTACCACCGGAACACTGGTGCGAGACGCTTTATATGATAAAGGAGTCTTTCCTTCATTCACTATCATGAATTCGGGACCGATGGGAGGCGATGCCGAGATTGCCGCTATGGTGGTTCGTAAGGAAATAGACCTGGCCGTTTTTCTGATAGACGACCTCAATCCACAACCCCATGAAGCGGATATCATGATGTTGCTCCGTCAATGCCGGGTACATAATGTTCCCATTGCCTGCAACCGGTACAGCGCCGACCTGATGATCACCAGCAATTTGTGGGATGATGATGACTATATGCCATCACCACCCCGGTATGAAAAATTCGACAGAGAAACGTTGAACCTCTGAAGCAACTAAGCAAAACATCCCTCATCGGCAGACAATAGCCAATGAGGGATTTTAGGTTAAGACAATATGACAACATATATTTCCATACTAAGGGGTATTAACGTAAGCGGGCAAAAGCTTATTAAAATGGATGTGCTGCGGAAATCTTACGAGAGTCTGGGATTCGAGAATGTGGCTACTTATCTGCAAAGCGGAAATATACTCTTCACATGTAGAGAGACCGGAACGGATGCGCTTGCACAAATCCTATCCCGACAAATCGAAATCGACTTCGGCTTTGACGTACCGGTAATTGTATTGCCCGTCGATAAACTACAGCAAATTATCGACCATAATCCGTTTGTTAAAGAAAGCGATAAAGACAAAACTTTTTTGCACGTAACATTTCTGTCGTCAATCCCCGGAAAATATGACCTAAACGCCATACAAGCAAGGAAACAAGAAGGTGAGGAGATATACATTACCGGTAACGCTGTGTACCTCTATTGCCCCAACGGATACGGCAGATCAAAATTAAGCAACAATTTCCTGGAAGCAAAACTAAAAGTCACAGCTACCACAAGGAATTGGAAAACAACCAATGAACTTCTGAATATAGCCCGGAAATATGAATAAAGAACCGTATCGCAAAAATCCACAATAATCTGAGATATCGCATAAACAAGCGATAATTCAAATTATTGCTAAAATACGCAATAATTTAAATTATTGCACAATTATGCAATAATTTGTTTTTTGTTGTAACTTTGTGATTCAATACAGTAGACTATTTCTGCGCCCGGCAAAAGTAAAAAAGTTTTATCTCTGCTCTCGCTTACGGAAATAGTTCAATATAACACCCATACTATGATAGCAGTTATAAAAGGAGATATCATCGCATCCAGAAAACTGACAGATCAGGAGAAATGGCTGTCACCATTAAAGAATTTGTTGGCAACATGGGGTAAAACTCCCGAACAATGGGAATTGGTATGGGGTGATTTTTTTCAGGTAGAGATCGATCATCCGGAAGAAGCACTCCAAAAAGCGCTTACAATAAAAACACTGATAAAAAAAACAGAACCGCTGAACGAGCGAAAGAAGATCAGTACTATAGATGTAAGGATAAGCATAGGTATAGGAGAGAAGACCTATTCAGGTGTAAAAATATCAGAAAGTAACGGATCAGCATTTATCTATGCCGGCGAAAGATTTGATGAACTTAGAAAGGAAAAGATCACTATGGGGGTAAAAAGTCCCTGGTCGGTTTTTGATGAGGAAATCAATTTATATCTTAAATTAGCAGGTACTTTTATGGATAAATGGACTATCTCTTCAGCGGAGTTGATGTATGCTGTACTTGAAAACAGTACATATACACAGGAAGAGATTGGAAAACTGTTGGGAATAAAACAAAGCGGAGTAAGCGGAAGATGGAATCGGGCCAATGTGGAGGAAATACTGGATGTGGAAAGGATGTATAGAAACAGGATTAAAGCACTACTATCATGACATTACTTATCAAACTCATACTGGCTCACTTTATCGGTGATTTTTTATTGCAGCCCAAATCCTGGGTAAAAGAGAAAGAGACCAAAAAGCTCAAATCTCCAAAATTCTATCTGCATATTTTATTACACGGCGTAGTATATCTGTTGATACTCTGGGATTGGAACTATTGGCTTTTGGCCTTGCTTTTGATGTCTGCACACGGGATAATCGATATAATAAAATTATATGCCCAGAAAGAGAACAATAAACCCAAATGGTTTTTGATCGATCAGGGGTTGCATATAATCACTATTCTGGTGTTATGGTATATTTGGTCCGGGCTAAATTTCAAGTTTCAGGAATGGTTCGAGAATGTAAACGTATGGGGTTACCTCACGGCCATACTTTTTTTAACGGTAGTGAGCAGTATAATCATACAGGTTCTTATGTCCAATTGGTCAAAAGCACTGAACGACAACAACGATGCTTCTTTAAGCAATGCAGGCAAATATATAGGCATATTGGAGCGATTATTTGTTTTTACATTTATAATGACCGGCAATTGGGCTGCGATAGGATTTTTGCTGGCTGCAAAATCGGTTTTCCGTTTTGGAGACTTACGGGAATCGAAAGACAGAAAATTAACTGAATATATTCTGATCGGGACATTGCTCAGTTTTGGTATCGCAGTTGCTACGGCAATGCTAATGTTGGAATTACAATAAGATTATATCAACACCCTGTATTAACACGGGTTACCGACATTTATGCAAAAGGGATGAAACATTCAATCCCTTTTTTTGTTTTAATAGAGGACGATTGTAAAAGGAAACGGATATGAAAACTCATACTACAAATTATTTCAACACACTGATTGAAGTGGCGGAAGATACGAAAACGGACCACGGCACGATACCTCCGGCAAAAGATAATAAGACCGTTGCCCAGATGCAATACGAATTGCTCAATGGTAATCCTTATAAATACAGTTCCGACGATATTCTCTTTCAGGTATACGCGGAGAGGAACGACATACCCGAAAATGAATACCCACAGGCAAAAGGACAGTTCTTCTCAAAAGGACAACCATGCTTTCGAACCTCACCCTTGACAAAGAACTACGGCTTTGGTATCCATAGTAACGGCGAAGGTAAAATCGCCCTCTATGGAATGGAAACCGAAGAGTATCAACAGCTTTTAGCCAATACAGCCATAAAGAAGGTAAAAGCGATGAAATCGGGCAAATAAATATGCGTTGAAAGAATAAACTTTTACAAATAAAATAATAAACCGAATATGAACAAACTGATAGTAATAGTACCACTAATGGTAATCGTACAATTAATTTCGGCCCAGTCGACCCAGTCACTGAAAACAGTCTCTTATATGGACGGAACACAGGAGTTGAATGGATTGGTCACAGCCAATGCCGGTCAGCAATTACCCGGCGTATTGATCCTGCCTGCATGGAAAGGAGTTGATAATGAAGCCAGAACAGCTGCTTTGGAGTTGGAAAAAGAAGGTTATATTACTTTTATAGCGGATATCTACGGGAAAGGAAATATCCCTGAGGACAATGCATCTGCTGCAAAATTATCCGGTTCTTACAAAAGTGATTATAATGCCTATCAGCACCGGATTGCTTTAGCGTTGGAGGAACTGAAGAGACAAGGTGCATTGCCCGACAAGATAGCTGTCATCGGTTATTGTTTCGGAGGAACGGGCGTGTTGGAAGCGGCGCGGGCAGGATTTGACGTGCAGGGAGTCGTCTCGATACATGGCGGATTGGGCAAAGACAAATCCCGGCCAAACGTTCCTATAAAGACAAAAGTGCTGGTACAACACCCGGCAGAAGACAAGAGTGTATCCCGGGAAGATTATGACGGTCTTGTAAAAGAACTCAGGGATGGCAATGCCGACTGGCAGATCATCACTTATGCCAATAGCGGCCACACGTTCACCAATCCCGAATCGAACGAATATAACGAAGTTATGGCCAAAAGAGCATGGAACCATCTATTGATGTTTCTCGAAGAGATATTAAGATAAAAGAAAAATTATGAGTAAAGTAAAGATCAGTAACACAGATTTGGAAATAACCCGCATTAATTTGGGCGGAAATGTATTCGGATGGACACTGGATGAAGTGAAATCCTTTGAAATACTGGATCAATTCATTGAACAGGGTGGAAATTTCATCGATACTGCCGATACTTATCCCTGGTGGATAAACGGTACAGGCGGATTGTCGGAAACCACTATCGGAAAATGGTTGAAATCGAGAGGAAACCGCAAGAATCTGGTGATCGCCACAAAAGTAGGTTCACAAACCAAAGAGCACGGGTTCGATATCAGCAAAAAACATATCCTGAACTCTGTAGATGAGTCGTTACAACGGCTTCAGACCGATTATATCGACCTCTATTACACCCATTTCGATGATGGGAAAACGCCCGTTGAAGAGACATTGTCCGCTTATGATGAAATCATCAAGGCCGGAAAAGTCCGGTATATCGCCGCATCCAATGTGTCTCCCGAAAGGCTGGTCGCATCCTTTGAAGCGGCAGAAAAGAATAACTTCCCGAGATATGTCGCCCTGCAACCCCATTACAACTTGGTAGAAAGGGCAAAATATGAGAACGGATACGCCCCTTTGGTAGAGAAATATAATTTAAGTGTCTTTCCCTACTACTCTTTGGCGGCAGGTTTCCTCACAGGCAAATACCGCTCCGAAACTGATTTCGGGAAGAGTGTCCGGGGCGAAGGCGCAAAAAAATACCTGAACGAGAAAGGTTTTGCCATATTGGAGGCACTGGACAAAGTATCCGCAAAACACGGTACCTCTCAGGCGGCAGTCGCCCTGGCATGGCTTTTAGCGCAACCACATATCGGTGCTCCCATTGCAAGCGCCACCAGCCAAAGCCAGTTAGAGACGTTATTCGCAGCAACCAGACTCAATCTGGACAAAGAAGACCTGGAATTATTGGACAAAGCGAGCGAATAACCGAATATTGAAGAAGGACAGTTCCGTTGTTATATGAATTTTATAAAACGAATAATGACAATATTTCTAAGTGTTGTATTGCTGTTAGGCATTACAACATTTTTCTATATGCGGCTACCCAAATTCGGCAAAGCCCCAAGCGGAGAGCGACTGGAACAACTACGGCAATCCCCGAATTACAAAGATGGACAGTTCCATAATGTCCACCCTACGCCCGACCTTACAACCAGTGGATTCCCGGTGAAGATTTTCTTCACCATTCTTTTCAAGAAATTTCCACGCACAAGGCCTGTGGATGAAATCCCGTCGGTAAAGACCGATTTGAAAAATCTGCCATCCGACAAAAACGTATTAGTCTGGTTCGGCCACTCCTCCTATTTTATGCAAATGGATGGCATACGGTTTCTGGTAGATCCGGTCTTCAGCGGCAATGCTTCACCGCTACCCGGGACCAACAGGTCGTTTAAGGGAACGGATATCTATTCGGCAGATGATATGCCCCAAATTGATTACCTGTTGATCACCCACGATCATTACGATCATCTCGATTATCCGACCATAAAGAGGTTGAGGTCCAAGATCGGGCATGTTATCTGCGGCCTGGGCGTAGGCGCGCATTTAGAGCATTGGAAATACGATCCGGCAATCATCACCGAAATGGATTGGAACGAAAGCATGCCCCTCTCCGGCAATATCACCTTGTATACGGCTCCGGCACGGCACTTTTCAGGAAGGAACTTTAAAAGGAACAACACTCTCTGGCTGGCATTTATCCTGCAAACCGAAAACCAACAATTCTATCTCGGTGGTGATGGCGGCTATGACACCCATTTTGCTGAAATTGGGAAAAAATTCGGTGGGTTTGACCTGGCGATCCTGGAGAACGGCCAGTATAACGAAGCATGGCACGTCATCCACCTGCTGCCAGGAGAGAGCTTGCAGGCCGCCAAAGAGCTGAAAGCAAAACGCCTGCTCCCCGTCCATTCCTCCAAATTCAAATTGGCACAGCATCCTTGGGACGAACCGTTAAGGAGCATTACCAAACTGAATGAAGAGGAAGACCAGATTCCACTGGTAACACCCAGGATCGGTGAAGTTGTTTATCTTAGCGATACGACACAGGTTTTCAGCAAATGGTGGGAGGAGATTAATTGAAATCTGAATAATATTCGCTACTTTTGTTACTGAAGACAAGCTATTCCATTTGATGTCAACTCCATCAGTTGAAATGTTGCCTTCTTTTCAAGTTGATTATCAATTCAAAAATGGAAAAAAACGAAACAAGTCAATATGCTTTTACCATTATTGTCCCGGTTTATAATGAGATAGAGAATATTGGGCGGCTGGAAGAAAAACTCCAACACTTCTTACCAGAGTCAATATACCCCACCTGTGTACTGTTTGTGGATGACGGTTCAACTGATGGCAGCAAAGAGCGGATACATACTGTTTGTGAGCAAAATAACCATTTTTTCTATCTCGATTTGGAAAAAAATGGCGGATTGAGTACCGCCCTGAAAGCAGGCTTCGATTACTGTTTTTCGATGTTTGTGGGCTATATGGATGCTGATATGCAGACTGATGCCGAGGATTTCAACCTGTTGCTGACCCACTTATCAGAATATCAACTGGTAACCGGTATCCGCGCTGACCGCAAAGACTCATTTTTCAAAAACCTCCAATCAAAAATTGCCAATGGATACCGGCGAATGATGACCGGTGACGGCATATCCGATACCGGATGTCCTTTAAAAGTGTTACACACCACCTATGCCAAACGCCTGCCGATGTTCAAAGGAATGCACCGGTTTCTTCCGGCGCTCATTCTGTTGCAGAACGGGAAAGTAGAACAAATTCCCGTACGTCACTATCCCCGGATAGCGGGAAAATCAAAATATCACCTCTGGAACCGGCTTACCGGCCCTTTTATAGATTGCTTTGTTTACCGATGGATGAAAAAGCGCTATATCAATTACCAAATTAGCAGCACCAATTTAGGGTAAATATCTCATTGTATCGACATTGGAGTTGGTGTTTTTTTTCGGAGATGGCTATTTTTCAGTTTTTTGTCCCAAATAATTTTATCAAACCGAAAAAATATGCTATTTTTGTAAGCCTGTTAAAAAGATGGTTTTTAGGGACGTTCTTCATCAGGTTAAATGTGCTGAAAGCAGGTATGACAATCGGGATGAAGCCGAAAGAGATAACAATAGCGACAATTACAACGAACTCTTTTAACAAATAAAATTCAATAAAGTTATGATTAAAGTAGGTATTAACGGATTTGGCCGCATCGGACGTTTGGTTTTCCGTGCCGCACAAAACAGGAATGATATCCAGATTGTGGGTATCAACGACTTGCTCGATGTTGATTACATCGCATATATGTTAAAATACGACACGATCCATGGTCAGTTCACCGGATCGATCGACGTGAAAGACGGTAACTTAGTGGTAAACGGAAATACCATCCGTGTATCTGCTGAAAGAAACCCGGCCGACCTGAAATGGGATGCCGTAGGCGCTGAATACGTAGTTGAATCTACCGGTTTGTTCCTTTCCAAAGACAAAGCTCAAGGCCATATCGATGCCGGTGCTAAATATGTAGTGATGTCTGGTCCTTCTAAAGACGATACCCGGATGTATGTTTGCGGGGTAAACGAAAATACTTACACCAAAGGTGAACAATTCGTTTCCAACGCTTCCTGTACTACCAATTGCCTGGCACCTGTCGCTAAAGTTTTGAACGATAAATTTGGCATCCTTGAAGCTTTGATGACTACCGTACACTCTACAACAGCTACTCAAAAAACAGTAGACGGTCCTTCAGCAAAAGACTGGAGAGGTGGACGCGCCGCATCAGCCAACATCATCCCTTCTTCCACCGGAGCTGCCAAAGCAGTAGGTAAGGTTATTCCCGAACTGAACGGCAAACTGACCGGTATGTCAATGCGCGTTCCTACCCTGAACGTTTCGGTTGTTGACTTGACCGCCCGTCTGGCAAAAGAAACTACTTATGCGGAGATCTGCGCTGCCATGAAAGAAGCTTCTGAAGGCGAACTGAAAGGTATCCTCGGATATACCAACGAAGATGTGGTATCGAGCGACTTCATCGGCGATGCACGCACTTCTATCTTCGACGAAAAAGCAGGTATCCAATTGAGCCCGACTTTCGTGAAGGTAATCAGCTGGTATGACAACGAATGGGGTTATTCAAACAAAGTACTCGACCTCGTTGCCCACATGGCAAAAGTAAACGGATAATTTACCGCTATACTCATTATATAGAAAAAGCGCCTCCATTCGGAGACGCTTTTTTTGTTCAAATATATCTGGAATATACCTATTCCGGATGAATTGATTCTGTGGGACATACTTCTGCACAAGAACCGCAGTCGGTACATACTTCCGGGTCAATGACATAAATATCGCCTTCCGATATAGCCTCAACAGGGCATTCGTCAATGCATGTTCCACAGGCAATGCAAGTATCGTCAATTACGTAAGCCATAATAATAGTAAAAAATTAGTTATTGCAATTCATTTATATTGATACAAAGATAATCAGTTTTTTTCTAATACAAAAGATGTATAAGATATTGTCCGTTATTTAGACTCTGTATAAATTCCCACTATCATCCTATCCTTTTTTATTTTGATAAAATAATCACCATAACCTATTTGAGACACAATAACCAGCAAAGAAAAACGTTTAAATAACGCATGATAAAAAAAACAATGTATTTTCTTCTGTTGATTCTGGTTTCAGGGAATCTCTATGGTCAGCACCGTAAGTTGCAGCACCGTCCATATGCCGATCAACGCTTATTTCATCTGGGATTCACAGTCGGGTTACACACGCAAGACCTGATACTAACCCAATCGGGATTTGTCAATGAAAACGGAGAGGTATGGTTTTCTGAAATCCCTGCCTATTCGCCGGGTTTTGCGGTTGGCATCATCGGGGATATGTACCTCAACAGGTTCATGAATCTCCGGGCTATCCCTACTCTTTATCTGGGTGATAAAAAATTTGTATTCAAGGAACAATCATCAGGGGAAGAATTCACTACCCATCTTCGGAACAACTACATCTCCCTGCCATTACACCTGAAAATTTCGGCCGACCGGATCAATAATTTCCGACCGTATGTCCTGGTGGGTGGATATGCAAGCCTGGAACTGGCTTCCACTAAGAATCGGGCCGTGTTGTTAAAACCGTATGATGCAGGAATTGAGTTTGGAGTAGGATGTGATTTTTATCTGCCGCTTTTTAAACTGGCTCCGGAATTGAAGTTCAGTTTCGGGTTGGCTGATATCCTGGAAAAGGAAAGGAACGACCTGAAAGATGACGAACTACGCAAATATGCCAGTTCACTGTCGAAAGCCGTTCAACGGATGATCACGCTCAGTTTTCATTTTGAATGATACAATTACCTCCTCCCCTCAGTTTCGCATCACAGCTGCATAAGTCTTTTTACCCCTGAAATAGAAATCAATCAGGATGCTCTTCCGGTATTGTACAGGAATAATTTCACAACTCGTTTTCCGTAGATTCTCTTGCCGTACCGGTTTATAGGAAGGACCCATCTTCAGGAAATCCCTATAAGCGTCTATCACGGCCCTTGCACTATGAAAGTTCCCTTTCAGCAAGAGGCGCAAACAAGCAAGGATGTCAAAGAAAAGCCGTATGGTAAACGTGGAATAAAATATCCGCCGTGGTATATTTTTATAGATCATCAACAGGTTATTACGGAAGTTCAGGTACATCTTTTTAGGATTGTCCTGATTCAGCGATGCCCCTCCCACATGATACACTATCGATGAGGGAATACACATTATTTTCCTACCCCGGGCATTCAAACGCCAGCATAAATCTATTTCTTCCATATGCGCAAAGAAACGACCATCCAACCCTCCCGCTTCAGCATACTCTTTCTTTCTGATACAAAGGCATGCTCCTGTCGCCCAGAAAACGGGTATCTCGGTGTCATACTGGCCCCGGTCTTCTTCCACCACCTCCAGTATCCTCCCTCTGCAAAAGGGATAGCCGTAACGATCGATAAATCCGCCCGACGCGCCGGCATACTCAAACCGGTCTTTCTGTTTGTATGCACGTATTTTCGGTTGTACCGCCGCTACTTCGGGATGCATATCCATATAAGATACCAGAGGCTTTACCCAATCCGGCGTAGTCTCTACATCGGAGTTAAGCAGTACAATGTATTCCGTATTCAATTGTTGCAATGCCTTATTATATCCCTCTGCAAAGCCATAATTCTTGTCCAGCACAATTACCGGCAAACCGGGATAGTGGGTCCGGAGGAATTCCAATGAGTCATCACTTGAATTATTGTCAGCTACAACCACATCACACTCTTCATTCGATGAATGTTGCAGTACTGAAGGAAGAAACTGCTCCAACAATTTCTTTCCGTTCCAATTCAATATGACTACCGACGTTTTCAAAAATTACTAATTACTAATTACCAATTACTTATCACACCTTTCGCTTCGCGCAATCTGCTATCGCTCGGCAAATGTAAGTAAACTTACTTTGCCCTCACTAACTCGCAGATTTCCACCCTTCCACTTTTCCACCTTTCCACTTAATCACCTTTCTTGAATTTCCACCGGTTATGCGACCACAAGTAATAGGCCGGTTCCCTTATGATGGTCTCTTCCAGTTTCCTCACGTAGCGCTCCATGATACTGTTTTCAGCCTCTTGACTGGCGTCAGGCGTAATCAGAGAGAATTTACCCGTATAATGACCTCTTTTGACCTTCTTTATATCCAGATAAACAACGGAATTTCCCAGTCTCCGGGCTATTTTCTCCATACCGGTCTGCACTGGAGTCTGCTGGTTCATAAAGTGAGTCCAGTATTTCTCCTGATGGGCTTTTGGCCGTTGATCGGTAAGGAAACCGATCACCATCACTTCACCCTGGTTCTGACTGCGTATCATCTGCCGGATAACATTTTGCATATCAATGGGTATAGCACCGAAGTGACTTCTCGTTTTCAGGAAAAGGTGGTTGAATGCATCGGAGTGCAGTTTCTTGTAGACAAATCCCAATTCGGCACCTGTGTTTACAGTCAACCCTATAGAAGTAACCCATTCCCAGTTCCCGTAATGGCCGAGGCTCATTATACAGGATTTCCCGTTAGAAATCAGCCGCTCTATCATCTCCGGATTTTCGAACTTCATCCGCTTCCGTGTCTTCTCATCACTAAGACGAAGCGTCTTTATAGTCTCAACATAGTAGTCACAAAGATGATGATAGAATTTTCTCTCAATCTCCCCTATACTCTTTATAGATTTTTCCGGAAAAGCATTTTTCAGATTTTTCCTTACGATTTTCCTCCTGTACCTTATCACGTAATACGCAAACAGGTAGAGGATATCGGAAAGGATATAGAGCACCCTGAACGGTAGCAGTGCATGCAAATAGGTCACCGCATACAACAGTGTAACCCCGATCCCCTTTTTACTTCCTTCGTCTTCCATTAAATAATCGCTTTCATTGCCATTTCGTCCTCGTCATACGCATTTACTTCCACCTCAATGACCTTGTTCACAAGTGATGCATCGTAATCGGCATACAATTTTACATAATTTTCGGTGAATCCATGCATTTTCTTTCCCCGTTTTGTGTGTTCGAACAACACCTTTTTCCGGCTTCCCTGTTGTGAGAGATAAAAATCCCGTAAACGTTCGTCCGAAAGATCAAGCAATGTTTTACTGCGCCTATGTTTCGTCTTCGGATCCACCGCATAATCGATATGTAGGGCTGCCGTACCTGGACGTTCGGAATAAGTAAACACATGCAGTTGCGAGAAATCGATGGAGCGGATAAATTCTTCTCCCTCGGCAAAATAATCATCGGTCTCCCCCCGCACACCTACAATCACGTCCACTCCGATAAAAGCATGGGGAAGGATCTGTTTGATCTTTTCTACTTTGTGCCGGAACAGCGCTGTGTCATACCGACGTTTCATCAGCTTCAGTACGGCATCGCTTCCCGACTGCAATGGCATGTGGAAATGAGGTGCAAAACGATTCGATCCGGCTACGAAATCGATAATCTCATCCGACAGCAAGTTCGGTTCAATGGATGAGATGCGGTAACGTTCCACTCCTTCCACCTTGTCCAGAGCTGTAATCAGATCCAGAAAAGTCTCTTGGGTGGTATGACCGAAATCGCCGATATTTACGCCGGTGAGAACGATCTCTTTACCACCCTCTTCTACAACCTGTTCGGCCTGTCTTACCAGGTCGGCAATCGACCCGTTACGGCTTCTGCCCCTCGCAAAGGGAATGGTGCAAAAAGAACAGAAATAGTCGCACCCGTCCTGTACCTTTAAAAAATAACGGGTACGGTCATCTGCCGAAACAGAAGGAACGAACGAGCGGATACGGTGTGTCTTTGAGGTGACGACTTCTCCCTTCTCTTTTTTTGTCAGATCATCAAGATATTTCACCACATCGAGCTTTTGCTCTGCTCCCAATACCAAGTCGACACCCTCAATACCGGCTACATCTTCCGGCTTCAACTGGGCATAACACCCTGTGACCACCACAAACGCCGACGGGTTTTCCTGAATCGCCTTCCTGATGGCCTGACGCCCTTTCTTATCGGCCAACTCGGTAACGGAACAAGTATTGATCACACAAATATCGGCTTCCTGTCCCTTCCGGGCACGGCGGACACCGGAATTCAATAACTGTCTTCCAATAGCAGATGTCTCCGCAAAGTTCAATTTACAACCAAGCGTGTAATAGGCTGCTGTCTTATTTTGAAAAATAGTTCTATCAATCATATCTGATTTGCCATTGTTACTGTATTTCTACCCGAAAAACAATCCCCTCCAGATACAGTCCGAATGACAATAAATTATACTATGAATAAATGAAACGACAAAATTACAACTTTACGGCTAATTTACAGCCTTTTTTTCTTTGATAATACAATTTTAGCGATTACTTTTGCACATATTTCGCAATAATGTGCAATCATGATTGAGCAAAACTTCATTAAAATATACGAAGAGAGTTTTAGAAAAAACTGGGATTTGCCTGCGCTGACCGACTACAAAGACGGCAGTTCATATACCTATGGACAACTCGCCCATGAGATTGCCAGGCTTCACCTTCTGTTTTCGGAATTAGGAATTGAAAAAGGTGACAAAATCTCGCTAATCGGCAAGAACCACACCTCCTGGTCCATTGTTTTTATGGCTACCGTCACATACGGAGCCGTTATTGTCCCTATCCTTCATGAATTCAATGCGGAGAGTATCATACATATTATCGATCATTCCGATTCAAAACTGGTATTTGTCAGCGAAGCTATCTGGAAATCCATCGACAAGGATAATCTGAAGATGCCGGTATTCGAATTGCCCACTTTCTCTCTACTAAAGGATAATGATAAAAACAGCGCCGAAAAAGTAGCAAAACTTGAAGAACTATTTCACCATACATACTCGAACGGTTTCTCACGCGGGGATATCCGTTATGCGGCCGTAAGCAACGAAGAAGTAGCATGCCTTAATTACACCTCCGGAACTACCGGATTTAGTAAAGGAGTAATGATTACCGGAAACAATTTTGCAGGGAATGTCACTTATGCCCATAAACTGGAGTTACTCTTTACCGGCGAGCGCATTCTGGCATTTTTACCCTTGGCACATGTATATGGTTGTGCATTCGATTTTCTCTATGCACTTTCTACCGGTGTCCACATCACGTTACTGGGTATCTCCCCTACTCCCCAGAATCTTATGGTTGCCCTGGAAGAAGTGAAGCCGCACCTTATCATCACGGTACCTCTTGTCTTTGAAAAGATATACAAGAAACGTATCCTGCCGGTAATAGAGAAACCGGCCGTGAAAATGCTTTTGAAAATACCCGTTGTCAATAAGTTCATACTTCAAACAATAAAGAGATCGCTGAGAAAGGCATTGGGAGGAAATTTCAGGGAAGTAATCATCGGCGGTGCGGCCCTCAATACTGAAGTAGAAGCTTTTTTTTATAAGATAAAGTTTCCTTTCACCGTAGGCTATGGTATGACGGAATGCGCCCCGCTTATTTCTTACGATCACCATTACGATTTCGTACCTACATCTTGCGGTTCGGTATTGGACAAGATTATGGAAGCACGTATTGATTCGTCCGATCCTGAAAATGTACCGGGTGAAATTCAGGTCAGGGGTGAAAATGTGATGAAAGGTTATTACAAGAATCCCGAAGCGACAGCAGCCGCTTTTACCACCGACGGCTGGCTCAAGACCGGCGACCAGGGTATCATGAGGGGGAGGCGGCTTTTTATCAAAGGAAGGATCAAAACCATGATCCTCTCATCAAACGGACAGAATATTTATCCCGAAGAAATTGAATCGCGACTGAACAACCTCCCCTATATCGCTGAAAGTTTAGTCGTAATGCGCAATACAAAACTTGTCGCATTCGTCTATCCCGATATTCCCGCCCTAAAAGAGGACAATATACCGGAAGAAAAAATCAAAGAAATCATGGATGAGAATAGGGAAATACTCAATCAATCCGTAGCCCAGTACGAAAGAATCTCTGTTATAGAAATGATGGAAACAGAGTTTGAAAAAACCCCCAAGAAAACCATCAAACGCTTCCTTTATGAATGAAAAACGGTTAGAAAACCACCTCTCCGTTTCAGATCATTAAGATTGACAAGTGTTTAATATTATTTAACTATAATTTTTGGATGAAATATGTTATAGAACATGTTTTTGATATAATTTTGTATCGTTTTTGATAAAGCATTATTATTTATCGTTTAAAACCAATAAAAAATGAAAAAGGTAATTTTATTAGTTGCTACTATCGCAACTTTGGGTTTCATTTCTTGCAACAATGCTCAAAAAAATGCTGAAAAAGCAACGCAAGACAGTATCGCTGAAGCAGCCAGATTAGACAGCATTGCCAAAGTTCAGGCTGACAGCATCCGTGCAGCCATCGAAGCAGCTGAAGCAGCCGCCGCCGATACCCTGGAACAGGTGATTGAAGAAGTTGCTCCTGCCGTAAAGTAACCAGGGAGTAAACTTAAAATTGAAGTGCGGCCACCCCAAAAGGGTGGCTTTCTTATTTGATATTCTGCCAAAAATAGTAACTTTGCTTGTCGGTTCTCTAAAGATACAGAGAACAATCGAGGAGGATATGCAATCAGGCCTATCCATACAATACAGTTATAACAAAAGCAGCCAATGAGAAAGATTCTTTTTACCGCTTTGTTGGTGTCTCTCATATCGCTCTCAGGATGTAATCAGAGAGCCAATACCTATTTCGAAAAGAAATTGACTTTCCCCGATTTGCTTATTTCCGACCAGAAAGTCAAACTCTCGGCATACGTCGTTCCCACACAGAACCAGTATGAATGGCAGCGTATGGAACTGGCCGCATTTATTCATTTTGGCATAAACACTTTTACCGGAAAAGAACGGGGAGATGGTACCGAAGATCCGGCACTGTTTAATCCCACTGATTTCGATGCCGAACAATGGGTCTACACCCTACAGGAAGCAGGGTTTAAAATGATCATTCTCACGGCGAAGCATCACGATGGTTTTTGTCTTTGGCCGACCAAAACCACCTCTCATTCCATTGCTTCCTCACCCTGGAGAAACGGTCTGGGGGATGTAGTAAGAGAAGTGAAGGAAGCATGCGACCGTCACAACATGAAATTCGGCATTTATCTTTCACCATGGGACAGGAATGCCGAAAGTTATGGCGATCAACGCTATAATACTGTGTTCGCACAACAATTAACAGAACTGCTTACTAATTACGGTGAGATCCACGAAGTATGGTTCGACGGTGCACATGGCGACGAACATGACAGTAAAGTACAAAGATACGACTGGCTACATTTCTACCAGGTAATTGACAGCCTCCAACCCGGGGCGGTAAAAGCTATTATGGGTAATGATGTGCGCTGGGTAGGCAATGAAGACGGATCAGGAAGGGAAACAGAATGGAGTACCACTCCTCTACAGCCGGATATCAGCGACATCATCATTAATGAAAATATACGGTTGGGTATCTCTCCCACGGCAGAAGATTTAGGTAGCCGCGACCTTATCGCCGAAGCAAAAACGATCCACTGGTATCCTTCTGAAGTAGATGTATCCATCCGGCCGGGCTGGTTCTATCACCCCGAAGAGGATCAAGCAGTAAAAACATTACCGGAGTTGGTGGATATCTACTTCCGGTCCGTCGGAATGAACTCGGTACTTTTATTGAATATCCCTCCCGATAAGCGGGGCAGACTGCACGAAACAGATACAGAACTCCTTAGAGAATTCGGCAGATATATCACCCAGACTTTTGAGAACGAAAAAATCACCAATAGCGATATGGAATGGAAAGCCCGGGCCGGAGAAAGCAGGGAATACAATATGATACCGGATGAAACAATCAATACGGTGATGCTGCAGGAAGACATCCTTAAAGGACAACGAGTGGAAGAGTTTATCGTGGAGGGATGGATAAATAACGAATGGATAGAACTGGCCCGGGGTACTACCATCGGCTATAAACGACTACTCAGGTTCGATGATGTCACCGTTCCAAAACTACGAATCACCATTGCGGGGACACGCGATATCGCCAACATCTCCAAGGTGGGGGCCTATCACGCTCCGCATCTGGACGAGGGTGTGGATGCTCATCCCGATGATAGGGTATCAGATTGAACGAGATTGATGAAAATTGAAATAGATTGATAAAATAATAATTATGCGAAATTTTATATGGCTACTTTTTCTCTCCGTTTCTTTACTGGCAGAGGGACAAAATATGGGGGACCTGTTCAAGTCGATGCCGTCGGAACTCCTTCCCGGCCTGTCGGAAGGCAATAAAACCATGCTGTTGGTCGATTCAGGGCAAACAACCGTCCCTTACGCGCTGGGTGAAATCAAAAAACTGGCGCAAAGCAGCGATTACCTGAAGATAAAAACATCGGATGCCGGTACGACCCAATTAAAGTTGCTTCCTGTGGCAAATGATTCCTCAATTGTATGCATCATCAAAACCGTCTGTGCGGAAGCCTGTGACAGTCACATCTCTTTCTATACAACAGCATGGGAAAAAATTGAAAACAATATCTTTCTTCCCGAAATTTCTTCAGGAATTTTCTTCGATTCTTCCAAAAAAGAGATGGAAAATTATAAATATACCGTATCTTTGCACCACGTTTATCCGATCTCGGCCGAGTTCAGTGAAAATGGAAGCGATTTAACGCTGACATTCAATTACAAATCGCTTTTGACCCAGGATCAGATAACAGAAATAAAACCTTTTCTGAAGAGCGACACCATCACGTTGAAATGGGAAGACGCTATGTTCAGGCAATAAGGTTCATCCTGCGCCCGTAGTTCAATGGATAGAATATCGGATTCCGGTTCCGACGATGTGGGTTCGATTCCCGCCGGGCGTACCCAGCGGGACAAGTCAAAAAAAGAGAGACTTGTCCCGCTTTTTTGTTCCTGTAACTTATTGTTAGATTGATAGATAAGAGCAATCGCAGAATTTAGTCTCGGGGTTCGATGTTTTATTCCGTCAAACTCCAAAAAATCAGGGAACATCGAACCCAATATAATCCTTTTTTCTTCTATATCCCCGTTCTCATACCGTCTATCAATGTTTGCGACTTTTTTTAAGGCACTCGCTACCAAATCCTTAATCTCCGTCCCTACTGTTGCCAAGTCGTTTAATCTTCGTTCTAGAACCTCTATTTTCCCTTTGGTTAATTTCTTTACTTCCTTAAAATCATCATCTGCCATTTCTCCATCGGCATTCTTTAAAAGTGCATTTTGATAGCGTTTGTTCAATGCATCAATTTCACCTATTATATTTGCCCTTTCTACGTTTTGTGTTTTGGTTTTGTTGTTGAAGTCTTTTATGAATGCTTCGATAAAAACGTCAACCATACCAGGCTTTGGCGACATATACCGTAGTTGTTTTATAAAAGCCTCATTAACTGTTTCGGCTTTGAACCTTACTCCACATGATGTACTACAATGATAATAATTGTAGTAAACTCCCAACTTACCCCTTGAGGAACTCCCTGTCAGCATCCTATTACATTTAGGACATTTGAGAAAACCTCTAAGCGGGAGATCATCGTTAGACACTATCTTGGGTTTTATCTTCTTTTTTCTTCCATCGAGAACATCCTGAACTTCCCAAAATAGTTTCTCACTAATTAATGGTTCATGCTGTCCCTTTACAAAATATCCTTTTTCTTCCTTATAGGGAGGAACAAAGATCTTGCCACAATACAATGGGTTTCGTATAGCTCTCCAAAAACTATTTCTGCTAAATCGACCTATGCCATTGGCTTTTTTCTTTGCCTGCTTCCATATCTGTTCCGTATTGAAATTACTTGTAGCGATTTGTTCAAATGCCCATTTCAATATGGGGGCTTCAATTTCATGCAGAGCAATATATTTCTTTTTGTCCTCTGTCATCTTGTTTACATATCCCAACGGAGCAGTAGCCATATATCGCCCCTCTTTTCTTGCCCTGCGCATTCCGTGAAAAACATTCAATGCCCGTCTGTCATTTTCAACTTCCGGCGCAGCAAGATAGAATGCAAGCATGATTTTATTTTCGGGAATAGTCAGGTCTAAGGGCTGTTCTATTGCTTCGGGAGCAACACCTAATATCCGTAACTGGTTAATCATTTGATAGGCGTCACCTGCATTCCTACTGAACCTGTCCCATTTTGTAAAAAGCAACAAACTCCCGACCTTGCTATTTTTTGATTTACGTAGTTTGGATAAATATTTCTGCCATTCGGGGCGTTTGAAAGATTTAGCCGAATGGTCTTCTACATAGATATCCCTTATTGGAATGCCTTTGAGTTCACAATATTTTCTTAAACGGTCTTCTTGGTCACGGGTTGAATATCCCTTGTCTGCCTGTTCATCGGTCGATACACGTATATATAAATCAGCTTTTCTCATTACAACATTTCTCTTTTGATACAACTAAAGGTTTCCCCTTAGATATTGATTTACTGCAATACTGGCAATTTTCTTGACAAATGCCAAGATTGTTTTCGCTCCCTCTATATCGACCTCCGTTCCTTTCTTTTTTAAGATTTGAACTACTCTTTCAGGAGTTAAATCGTTCGTTTTATCATCTTCCATATTCAACTCTTTTTGCTTGTTACAAATGGGGAAAACTCCGCATCGACAAACTTAAAGAGTTGATAAACTGTGTGTTTTAGAGTGGCTTTTCAGCATAATTGTTTGGCTTTGTTTGCCAGTTTAGAACCATTTTACCAATGCCATCCTCATAGCTTCCACGATTGATTTTATGCAAACAGCCTGTATGTTTTATGTCCGCTTCTTTGGAGCAAAGGTATGAACGTGTTCTTAACACCGACAAAAGGTCAAGCAAGTTTGATAAAAAAATCTCCACCGTTGGTAGTATTTTTTTTCAAAACCTTGTGTCGCCTAAACACTAACCTATTATGCTCCCGAAACGAAACATAACATACTCCGGCTCTTTACACGAATAAAAAAAATGTCAGGCATGAGGATTAAAAGCATTGGAAAAATGGTATTGAAACAAAACAACACCTCCTCTCATTGCCGAATAAATCACAAGAAATCAATCAACAATTAAACAGTAAAGAAATGGCACATCAAATCAACACATTGGAAGCGAGTATATATGTCGGCACATACGGAAAATATAATGCAGGTTCACTTTTTGGCAAGTGGTTAAACCTCTCCAACTATTCAGACAAGGACGAATTTTACACCGCTTGCAGGGAGCTGCACAAAGACGAGAGAGATCCCGAGTTTATGTTTCAGGACTTCGAGAATATCCCTGAAGATTTAATTTCCGAAAGTTGGATAAGCGATAAAATATTTGACGTTTTGGAGGCTTTGGATGATATGGAAGAAAGCCAGCAGGAGCCATTTATGATATGGTGTAATAATCGTAGTCACAGTTTTTCGGATGAAGATATATATGACCTGATAAGAGGCTTTGAAAACGAATATGTGGGCGAATATGAGGACGAAGAAGATTACGCTTATAATTATGTCGAACAATGCTACGATTTGCCGGAGTTCGTTTTATCCTACTTTGACTATGAGAAGTTTGCCCATGACTTATTTATGGGCGACTACTGGTTTGAAGATGGTTATGTATTCTGCAATTCATAAACACTATTTTGGGCTAAACATTACGGGAGCGGTACGCCGTTCCCGTAGCTTTACCCGAAAAATCGGACGGGCAAAAAGACAGACCCTCCCGATGGTCGGGACAGTTTTTTTGCTGGAAAAAGCGGTACAACCTCTTTGAAAAACACATTCATCCCTATGTCTGTATTTTTCAAACAGGTTGCCAATAGTTTTATAGGATATTCAATATCCTAATTTATTGTTTCCGGATTTAGGTTACTTTCTTTCGTGAGTTGAAACGGGAAAAGAAAGTAACAAAGAAACCTAAGATTGCGACTGATTTTTAAAATATTCCGTTACTATCCCGCTGATCCCCACGCTGAAATATTTCCGGTTTCCATTCAATACGTCAATGGCTGTTAACATTTCATCGGGATCGGCATATTTCAATATATATCCCGATACACCTATTTTCAGCATATCCGTTACGCTTTCTTCATCATCTTCCGTACTGGAGATTAAAACTTTTAAATCGGGATGCTTTTCAAGTAGAAGTTTAGCCGTAGAAAAGTCTTCCTCTATGATACAGACATCCGGTAACCGGTCATTATCACTGATTTTTTGCAAGGCATCCTCTCCATTATCTGTTTGGAACAATACTGTATAACCCGTATTTTCGAGTTGTTTTACAGACATATCCCTAAACTCTTTAAAGCTATCTATGATTGCTACCCTTACTTTGTTCGTGTTGTCTTTTCCTGTGTCCATAATATTCGTTTTAAAACAGCTAAGCCCGCAAAAAAAGGCGCAGGCAACCCAACTTACCGATACTGAGGCACTGGTATGCCTGACAACGAATAAGCGAGCACCCACGCCTATGGCGCGAGTATTCTTACTTATCGTCCCGTTGTCTTAAAAATTACCAGTTTTCAGTACCGAGACTTAAAGCAAAAACACTTTAAGTATATTATTTTTCAATAGCAAAGATAACGGATTTTCTTACGCAACATTATTTTGGCACTCAATTTTATTAAGCATAGTTGGAACTTGATATAAAAAAACGGTACAGACCGCTTAAATCTGTACCGTACCATAATATCGTTTTGTTATTATTGTGGGCTTTGTATCTCCGTGTCAGGCAATACTTTTTCGCTTGCTTTTTTCTCCCTTGAATAACTCCAAAGGAATAGCAGACCGAATATAATCAATGCAAGGGCTACCAATTTGCCGATACGTTCAACAATCCGGATAAACACCGACTTTTCATAGGAAGAAAAGCCCTCCGCTCCGGTAGGGCTTCGCCTGTAAAACTTCCGACGGTTAATCCAGTAACGCAGCCCCAATCCCAAGACCAAAGCAATTATGCCTATAACCAATGTTCCATCCATAACTACAAGTATTATATTCCGCTCTTAAAGATACAAAAAAATGTTCCGATCACACGAAAACACGAAATATGAATAAGTTAAAATGAAAAAATCCCACCACACGGGCAGGATTTTTCCGTCTTTAATCACGGCTGTTAAACTGAAAGTTCAATTGCTTTTCGTTACCGAAGTTGTCCGATATCCAAATATCAAACGATTGTGATACGGTGGATTGCGAGGTGTAATACAGCCTGAACTGCGTCTGTGGCAAGAGATACAGGTCATTGGGCATGTATGGCGGTTCGTCGTAATACCGCAATGTACCCTGCCCGTCAAACTGGAAATACCTTATAAAGTATTCCGCATCCTGGAAATTGTCCGACTGTTCAATGGTAAACCTTATTTCAACGGTTTGCCCATTGGCGACCTCTTTGGGTACGGGCATCACCTGTACCTCAAAAGGGTAATTTTGCTGTATTTCAAGTTCATTCTTTTCGCAGGAGGTCAGCACCACCGAGCAAATCAACGTTGCCATTAGCATAATAAATACCAGGGAATTTAGCCTATATTTTCTGATTAATACTGTCATAGCAAATCAAGTTAAAAGTTAAACCTTAGTCCGATCCCTGCCGATGGACGGAACTGTTTCAAATCCGTACCCCATAGCACTTTGGTACGGCCTTGCAGGAGCAATACAAAGCGGTCGGACAGGTATGTTTCCAACGAAAGCCGACCGCCTGTACCGTAAACAAAATTGTCACTATCGAGGATTGTCGAGCCGTCAGGCAACACCGTTTCGCTCCGGTTAATGGTCTCGTAACCAGCCACGGCTGTAAGCCCCGCATTCAGTGCGATATTCTTTCTTATATCGCCCAATAGCTGGAGACTG
Organism: uncultured Paludibacter sp.; assembly: GCA_937927845.1. Taxonomy (GTDB): domain Bacteria; phylum Bacteroidota; class Bacteroidia; order Bacteroidales; family Paludibacteraceae; genus Paludibacter. Next base: position 74,816 of record CALFXE010000273.1, on the reverse strand, counting down.
TAGCCCACCTCACCCGTATAGGTTTCGAGCGGTATCCGCACATCCCTGTAAGCGGAAAGCTGATGGGTATATTCCGCACCGTATATCCAATAATTGCCGCTCTTTCCGTTCACGGTCAATGTCAAATTCAGGTAGTAATTTTCGTTTATCTCTTTGGATAACATTCCTGCATTTATTTCCACACCCTTTTGTTTGGGGAGCATACGCTGTGCATGTACTACCGTAATGCATAGCATGGCAAGTACCACGGTAAAAATGTATTTTATCATATTCTTTTCTGTTTGAATTAATTAATTTTCAGGTGCATATCGTTTATCAACCTGGCGTGTACGAGGTCGGTGTTTTCCACCTGCAATACCTGCTGCCTGCCACCGTTTTTTTCAAAAACCTCAATCACCAGCACCTTGTCGTCCGTAATGGTAAACTGGTCGAGCAGGAAGACGTTTTGATCGGTAGTATTGCCCTTGATTTCACCGGGCGGTTTGTACATCCGCAACGGGATCATTGGCTTTTCCTGTACCACGGTACGTTTGGCTACTTTTTTATCCACCACTTTAAAATTCACAAAGTCAATATTAAACGGTACATTACTTCTATTGCGCAGTTCAGTATGGAAATAGAATTTTCCGTTATGGACGTAGATGCCTTGCAGCAGGAATTGTATGCCATAACTTTTCGAGCCGATATGCTTTACAATCCTTTTGTTCTCCTTATAAATCGTCTCCATGAGCAATCCGGCCAGCGACGGCGAATTGCCTCCCAATTCCTCAAACAGCACGTCATTGACATTTTCCCTGTGCGTTGCTTTTTGCATGGTGAGCAGATCGTAATTCAGCGTTGAGGGACGGGGATGGTAACGGACATTGAAATTATAAAACCGGCCATCGTCCGTAATAACCGAAAAATTGGTTTCCTCTTTAAAATCCCTTACGCTTGCTTTTATACGAAGTACGTTTTCCGCATCTTCGGCTTTACCCGCGATAAGGTATTCACTACCCAAGTCCACGTAGCGTATTGCGGACGGAAAGATCAGGTGTGAAGTCTTGTTATACGTCACCACCATTTCGTAAGGTTCGACCTTACCCATGCTCAATTTTGTCGTATTGGATGCAACCTGTTGTGCATCCGCACCGGTAATAAAGGCCATTAAACAGAGCGTTGCCAATAGGTTTTTAAATATTGCTTTCATTTTCATTCTGATTTTTTAGTGTTGGACATTTAATTTTTTGAAACGAGAAAAAGTTGATGACCGGTTTTGACGGTTACTTTGGGTGTCCTTACTTTTTTGGAGAAGTACCCCGATACGCCCTGCACCACCCCACGGGAAAGGTCAGAGGCTACTTGTTGCCCCGCCGAACGGGTCATCATAAAGGATGTTCCGGAGGTCTGGCTCATATTGGATGCGATTTCGGTTAACGCATTCATTTCGGGGGAATAGGGTACGTATAATCCTTGCTGTCCGTCCACATCATACACGGTTATATCGACCGGGATAATGTTACCCTCAAATTCAATGGATGTTACCTTTAGTTGCAACCTGCCTCCCTGAAACTTGGCGTTTGCCGTTAATACTGTTCCTGCCGGAATGGAACGGATCGGGGTTTGTGCCGTTTCCAATAATCGTACCCGCACACCGCTTTCATCGGTTACAACCTGTGTTTCCTGCACTACCGCCCTGATGCTGTTTTTTGGCTGTATGACCTGTTGCGAAACACCTGCCGTATAAAAGCCACGGTTTCGGGGTTCAGTCAAATTTGCAAAAAAAGCACTGTCGGCAGGTTCACGGTACAATGCGGACACCGTATTTTTCCTTTCAGGAGTGAATGAAACGAAGTGTTCCTTTTCCGAGGCACTCCTTGCCGTAGCAGCCGTATCTGCATTATTGGGATGTGCCATATTTGACGGCAGGTAACGTGATGCCATTTCGTATGACTTTTCCATCAAAGCCAGTTGGTCTTCCAAAGTTGTTGCCGGTGGTACTTCCTTTTCAGCCAACTGTTCTTTCAATTCGTCAATCTGCCTGCGAAGTTCTTCTGTTTCATCATCGTAGTTGTCATAGAACGAGTTCAACGTGCCCTGTACATCCCGATAACTTTCCACGGCAGGATTGTTGTTCCGGCGTGTTGCACGCCTGAAAGCATTACTGTTTTCGTAGTCGTAACCCGGCAGTTCATCTTCCATATCGGAATTACTATCCCCACTCCAGTAGTCGGATAACGACAGAAGCGCATTGCGGTTTTCCTCCATTCTTTGTTCAAATATTTCCTGTTCATAAGCCTTCTGCTTGTCGGATTGAAGCCCTGCATCGGTAGCCTGTGGCACGACATCGTTCAAACCGATATCCTCTACCTTATTCTTATTGGAGGATGGTTTGAAGATTAAATACATACAGCCGACAAATACCACACCCATAAGTGCAAAAATGATGGGTTTTGTCAGCTTGTCGGATTTGTCCGGCGCACCGTCTTGGGGTGCATCCGTTCCGATATTTTGGTTTTTGTCTTCTACCAAAATAGTCACTTTCTTATTTTCATTGTCTTCCATATTTTTTATTTTCTAAAGTTGTTGTAATACTGTCCTGCGGGGAAACCGGGGGTTTGTCCTGCCTGATGACCGGATTTTCGATATGCTCTATCCTGATGGTGTTACCGGGCTTTGCCACATCGTAGCACACATTAACCAGTACGATAATGGATAATAGGGCATACACCGAAAAGAGTAGCAGGGTACAGCGGTGCTGTTTTTTTACAGGCATCGCCCGCCATTGCCCGTTGAGCTTATCAAACCAATTATTGACAGATGTCCTTAAATTCTTCATACCTTGACTGTTTCCCGTTCTTAGCGCCTGAAACGCCTGTTGGGGCAAACTGTCTTTTGCTTGGGAGCATCATTCACCATAGCGATTGCCTCCCTTGCTTTGGGTACGGTCATCACGGACAGGTTTGCCAATTCCGATTTTTTCAGTAGTTGCCCGTAATTGTCTTTCCTTGAAATTTCCATTTTTTCGAGAGAAAATTTTCCGTTCTTGTGGCTCACATACATATTACATACCACATACGGGTCGTCCTCACCCGACCATTGCAGGTAGCTTGTCAACAACAGTTCCGGCTTGGGTGTCCCCTCCGAGCCATTCCGACAGTTTTCGAGATATTTGCTTATGCTCTCTTTCAACTTTCCGGCATATGCACCCTCCGTGTGAAAATAGCCATCATATCCTTTCTCCGTAAGGATTTTGGCAAACGTGTTCAAATCTGATTTTACTTCCATAATTTTTATTTTTAGCGATTGATAACTTCCATGTCCCTGTTTTCCAATACGGAAAACCTTTCAATATTGAAACCCTGCGGGTTGTTGTCCGAGCGGACGGAGTTCACGAGATAGCAGGAGGTCACAAGGTTTCGCCTTGTAACGTTGCTCGACCGGATGATAAATTGCCTGGCATACGTCCTGACGGAATAGGGATAGGTGTCGAAGTTACAGACCACGCTGTCCACTTCGATACGCTGTTGCACATTGCCCGCAATGATACGGTTGTAATATCCCTTTTCCGAAAGGTCTTTGTAATAATCAAAAGCCGATTTATCGGCAAGATTGAAAGCCCTTTTCATATTGCTTTCGATAGCATTCTTATCCGGTGCGAGCGTAAAGAACAGTTCATGGAAACGCCGGACGTGTTCCCTTGCCTCGACGGGTCTGTTGATGCTTGCATCCTGTGACAATGCCAACATCAATGATTTGCCATTATCCAACACATAAATCTTTTCCCGTTGCAACTCCGCAAACCGGTAGGATTGCCAAACGGCATATCCTGCCACGCAAATACAGATCACCGCAAATACGATGGCGTACAGGCGTATTTGCCTAAAGCTGTTTTCTATATTCCTTAGTGTTTTAAATTCCATCTTTACCAATATTTTTTATTTGTTCATTAACCTGCCACCGATGTTGCCCGCAACTGCCCCCGCTCCCGCTCCGGCGATGTTTCCGGTTTTCGATGCAGTCTGGTTGACGTTGCGCATATAGTTTCCTGCACCTCCGGCCTGGATGACCCAGCCCGCCACCGTTGGAATGGTGAAGTAACCCAGTATTCCGATTATCATAAAGACGATATACACCGTGTTGGACGTGTCGGGTATAAATGTTGGATCGTTAAGCTTGTCGATATCCCGTTCAAGTATCAGGGATTGTATCTTGGCAAGCATGGCGCTGAATATATCGGCGATAGGCAACCACAAGTACACACTAATGTATCGGGTCAGCCATTGCGTAAGTGTGGATTGAAAACCATCCCATACACTTATCGCAAAGGCTATCGGCCCGAGGATACTCAACACGATCAGGAAGAACGTCCGTATAGTATCTATGACCAGTGCCGCTGCTTGGAATAGTATTTCCAGCAATTCACGAAACCAGTTACGGATGCCTTTCTTCAAATCGTACATTTCACGTTCCATACGCATCCCCGCATTCGCCATAAGGTCGGGTAGCGACCATCCCAATTCATCCAATCTCTTGTCAAATTCCTCGTCGCTTACGAGGTAGGCTGTTTCAGGGTTGCGGAGCATCGCCTCCCTTTCCAGCAGGTCTTTTTGTCCCTGCAACTTGTTCAGGTCGAGCACCTGATTTTCGAGCATGGCGTTTGTACCTTTCACCACCGGACTTGCCACCGCATTGATACTTCCCAATACGATGGTCGGGAAGAACATAATGCAAATCCCCACGCCGAACGGTCGGAGCAGAGGAAAAATGTCTATCTGCTCCGCACGGCTCAACGCCTGCCATACTTTCAATGCCACGTAGAACAATGCACCCAGTCCGGCGATGCCCTTTGCCACTGCCGCCATATTAGCGGATAGCGGGAGCATGTCATCATACAGCGAGCGCAGGATTTCATGAAGATTATTCCATTCCATAGCTTACCAGTATTTTTGTTCGGGAGTACCGTACAATTCCAGCACCCGTTGGGTGTCATTCTGCTTTTTAGCCCTCAAAATGCTCACGGAGATATTCTTGTTGGTATAGTACCGGACAAGGCTGTGGTAGTCCTTGACCTCCTTGTAAACCCTGTCGATGACATCCATACGTTCCTTGTCGGTCATGGAAAGTGAGGATGCGGTGACAATCTGTTTCAACTCTTTCAACAGTTCGGTGCTCTCGTTCAGTAATGAGGAATATCCGTAGGCGATTGCCGTCAGTTCCTGCGAGCTGAAATTGGGGTCGTTCATCATCTTTCCAAAATTTTGCACATACATTTCGGACACATCACCCACGAGCAAAACCGTCTGTTGCACCTTACGGGCATCTTTCACAAGGTTGTTTACCGCTTTCAACTTGTCGTAATACTCTTTGCCCTGCTCGTACACTTTCCTTACCTCATTGAAATTTTTTACCACGTTTGAAACGGTGGATGAAGTCTGCACAATTTCATTGGCAGAATTAAGGATGCCCGATGCGAGGTTTGACGGGTCAACAACAACCCATTGTGCTTTTGCGGACGGTGCAACGGCAAGCATTATTGCCGTACACACCAGTAACATTACTTTTTTCATTGTTCCTGTTTTTTTAAATGATTAATAACTGTTTTCGTTTTCACGTCTTTCCCGGGCAATGCGCTTGATAGCCTGTTCCACATTGCCGTCCAGTTCGGATGCCAGTTGCATGACTTCCATCTTTTCGGTTTCTTCGGTAGTGTAGGCAAGGTATTCTTCGAGCGACACCTCCGTGGCATACACTGCAGAGTGCGTTCCACCTAGCCCGATCCACACTTCCTTGTAAAGCCTGCTTGGGTCATTGTTTAAATTGATGGAAAGGATCTGGGATTTTTCCTTTTCCGTCAGTCCGAGCATCGTCTGGATGTCGTCAAACTTGTTCATGTACTTGCGTTGATCCAGGAGGATTTTACAGTCGCTGTTGTTGATGATACTCTCTTTGACAATCGGTGATTGGATGATGTCGTCCACTTCCTGCGTTACCACGATAGCCTCACCAAAATATTTACGGACAGTCTTAAAGAGGTATTTGATATACTCTGCCATACCCTCTTTTGCGATGGCTTTCCACGCTTCCTCAATCAGTATCAGTTTACGCACACCTTTAAGCCTGCGCATCTTGTTGATGAATACCTCCATAAGTATGATGGTTACCACGGGAAAGAGGATTTTATGGTCTTTTATCGCATCAATTTCAAAGACTATGAAGCGTTTGGAAAGCAGGTCGGGTTGCTTATCGGAGTTCAGCAGGTAGTCGTACTCTCCTCCCCTGTAATAAGGTTCGAGTACATTCAGAAAATTAGCAAGGTCAAAATCTTTTTCCCTTACCTTTTTGTCCTCCAATACATTGCGGTAATCGCCCTGCACATACTCATAAAAGCCATTGAAAGACGGGTAGCCATCGTTTTGCCTGATGCGCTCGATGTAACCGCTCACGGCGTTGGATAACGCCACTTCTTCCGAACGGCTCGGCGGTTCGTCGTCACGTTTCCAAAGTGTAAGGATGAGCGTTTTGATACTTTCCCTTTTCTCAATATCAAACACACCGTCCTCGGTGAAAAAGGGGTTAAAGGCGATGGGGTTATCTTCGCTGTAGGTAAAGTAAACACCATCCTCACCTTTGGTCTTGCCTTTAATCAATTCACACAACCCCTGATAGCTGTTTCCGGTATCCACGATCAACACATGCGCACCCTGTTCAAAATATTGCCTCACCATGTGATTGGTGAAAAATGATTTTCCCGAACCTGATGGCCCCAAAACAAATTTGTTGCGGTTCGTGATGATACCTTTTTTCATCGGCAGGTCGGAAATATCCAGATGGATGGGTTTTCCCGTGATCCTGTCTGCCATCTTGATACCGAACGGCGATGGCGAACTTTGGTAGTTGGTTTCCTGGGTGAAGAAACACAATGCAGGTTCGATGAACGTATAAAAACTTTCCTCGGCAGGAAAGTCACCCGCATTCCCTGGCATTGCAGACCAGTACAACGTGGCAACATCCGTGGTGTTGTGGCGTGGCTTGCATTCCATTAAGGCCAACGCACTACCGGTATCGTTCTTTATCTGTTTGAGTTCATTCAGGTCATCCGACCATGCCATCACATTGAAATGTGCACGGATAGAGTAAAGCCCGAAACTGTGGGCTTCGTTCAGATACCTTTCGAGCCATTCTTTGTTAATCTGGTTGGCACGGCTGTATCTTCCCATCGAGTGCATATTCCTTGCGGTTTTCTCAAACTTGCGCAGGTTCTCATTGCTGTTATCCAAAAACAAATATTGGTTGTAGATGTGGTTACAGCTTAGGAGCAGCCCCACCGGAGAGGCAAAGGACAACAGGCAATCGCTTCTGTCCGTGGACAGTTTTTCATACCTCGTACTCGCCGATACCGTATTGGGCAAATCATCCGTGTCCGAAAGCGTGTGCAGGCACAGCCTGTTGTTACCGATACGCACATCCTCACTTCCCAAAACGATATCCTGCATGGGTGTTCCAGTTTCCCTTGACAGGGTGAGGTACTGTTCGAGCAATCCCTGTTTGTCCCGTGTACCGATGATGTCATCATCGGTCAAACGTTCCAGTCTGACAAAACCACTATCGTTTACTATACGCTCAAATTGTGCCACCGCTTCCATGAACCTGCGGACGGTTTCTTTATCCCTTATCTCTTTTGGGATGAGGACACCTTTGCAAAGTGAACTGAAGTTACTTTGCATCCGCATCCGCTCTTTGGTCGTCCTGGTCAGGAACAGGTAACAGTAATGGTTTAAAAAAGGACGTTCGTTAAAATGCTGTTGATAGGACTTGGCAAGAAAACTCAAACCGTCCTGTGCAATATCCGGCGCATAGTTCTCCTTTATGTACCAATCCTGTTTGTGGACGATGGAGTAGTCCGGCAAGGTCTTGATAGCCTTGTGCCATGCCGAATGGATGGCATCGTACTCCACAGATGCTACCGTGAACAATTCCGGCAGGTGTACACGAAAGCAAGCCGTGATGTCCGCATCCTTTGAAACGATGCAGTTGTGTTCCACCGCCAGTAATGGGAACTTGCTTTCCAACGTTGTGGTTTTTGCTGTATTTCTCATAGGGCAGTGGGTTTACGGTTATACTTCAAATAGCGGTGTACCGCTTTGCGGCAGATGATGTATTTCGGGTGCTTTTTCTTTGCCCCTGCTTTCATCAATCCGTGTTCTCCATATTTACGGTTCATTGCAAATGCCTGCCATACGACAAGCGATCCGCCGACTGCCCCGATAAACAGGCACACAAACGAATTTGCCCCTGCCATATACATAATCATAACGAGGATAAGCACAGCGAGCAAACCTCCGGCGAACATGAAAAGGTACTGTGCTTTCAATCCTTTGAACTCGACCGTCCTGCCGATACCTTTATTGATATTGTAATTGCCCATAATCTAATTGCTTTTTTAATTCATAATTTGCGGTAAGCACTTCAATCTTTCTTTTCCTCGGCTTTCCCCTGTTGATATCCACAATTACCTCCCGATGAAGTTTGATATTGTACCAATTGTGCTTTTTCGTAAACTCTGCCAGTTCAGTACTTGGATAACTGCTCAAAAGGAACTTTCCTTTTACTTCGGAAAGGCATTTGAGAAGTGCCAAAAAATCTTCACGGGAATATCCGTCGTAATGTCCGCAGTCTGTATTGATATAGGGAGGGTCGCAGTAATGAAATGCCTGTTCGTAATCGCGCGAGTTGATAATCCGTAGTGCATCGGTATTTTCAATTTGCACATTCTGCAATCGAATGGCGTATTCTTCTGTAAATGATTGCCGTTTGTTGAATAATTTCAAAGTACTTGTAGATCCTGTTTTATCATATCCCCAACTACCATTTATCTTTGAACTGAACGACTGGTTGCACAGCACCCAAACTGCCCAGGCTCTTTGAAGGTTGGAGAACAGGTGCGGATTGTTATAAATAGCTTGTGCGTCATTGTGTAGTGAACGGCTATGCAAACTGATCCTTATCAGCTTTTCCAATTCCACAAAATTGTTCTTGCAGACCTCATAGAAATTGATAAGTTCCCGGTTGTAGTCATTTACCACCTCGACTTTCGAGGGTGGCTTTGCCCAAAATATAGCTCCGCCACCTACAAAGGGTTCAACATAGGTTTGATGCCTTGGAATAAGTGGCAGTATGATATGTACCAGACCTTGTTTCCCCCCATAGTAGGTTAATGGCGTTTTCATTCTTTCGTTTCTCGACATAACTTGTTCGTTTTTTTACAGGAAAAATGAACGAAGAATGGTTGCCGCTACGATCAGGAAGATGCAAGCCCCGAACCAGCTGGCAGCCACTTTACTGGTATCGGGATCACCCGATGAGAATTTTTGATACACCTTTACACCCCCGATCAAACCTGTCACCGCACCCACCGCATAGATCAGTTTGGTCGCCGGGTCAAAGTAACTTGTAACCATCTGTGTGGCTTCATTGATACCGGCAGAGCCGCTTCCCTGTGCGAACACTCCGAATGCCGACAGGAGCACAACGCCGGTCAGCAACGCTTTTTTACTAAGTCTTTCCATGTTAAACTGAATTTATTTTGTTACTACTTCCCCGCCTGTTGCGGGCTTCGGAACAAAAGTCTAATGGAAATCGAAGCATTATTTGATAGTTGTCGCCAGTGGAATTTTTTGGCAGGGTATGGTATTGTGTTAAGTAAAAGGCATAAAAAAACGCCAAACTTTCCGAAGCCTGACGTTTCCTTAACCGGCGGTATATTTTTCAATTATTTTAGTGGACTACTTTTCAATTATTATTTACAATTCGGGTTAACCCCTTACATTCTTCGTCCTTTGCTTTTTCGTGGTTTGGGTATTTCCACCTTATTTTTACTTTGCTCCTGACGGATTTTAACCGCCCAATCAATGTAGGCTTTTGCGTCGTCCATATTGTGGGGTAAGGATTTTCTGTTTCCTGATAGTTTGCTGTCATCAAGTCCTACAATATACCCGTAGTTCGGGAACTCGTCTGAACGGAAAACAATAATAAGATTGTTTATGTCCTTTTCGACAACATTTTTTTTATGACTTACTATAGTATATCCTTTGTATTCCTCGAATATATAATCTGTATCGTTTTTTGAATTTATCATACCTGTTCTGTTTTGTGGTGATTAATAATATATGGTATATCACATTCCATACTTTAAAAAAACAAAGGGAAGCCGTCCATTCAGACGAACTCCCCGATGTCGAAATTTTCCAAATCATTTTTCCGCAAAACGGGAGAACTGAAATCCGTTCCGGTGGAGAGGCTCTTATCCAGCAACTTTGCAATTTTCCGGGAAGCCCCCTCCATTGAGTTTTCGAGCAGACTGAACAATTCAGTTCCTTGTAAACGCTGAACTATATCCACCGCTTTTTGTTGCAGGGCTGGCTCAAGCACTTCTTGCTCCAACAATGCCCCCACGGTAGTCAGTTCTTCAAAGGTAACCCCTGTGGCAAACTCATTGTCCCTGTCCTGAAACCCATCATCATCCCATTCGTCTTCCCCATTTTCAAAATCGGATTTAATTCCGGAATCTTCATCCGGCTCTCCCTGATCTTGCGGATTTTTCCAATCATTATTTTCCCCGTAGGTTTCTGTTGCAAAATTATCAGCCATCTTTCGACTTTCTTCTGTTTGGCTTTTAGTGGCACTCATAAGCACCCCATTTCTCTCTGCGGATTTGGGACGCCCCATAATATCCGGCAGGTCGGGTCTTTCGTTTTCCTGTTTTTCCTCCCTGCGGACGACCCTATGGATAACCACCTTGTCTTTCAGTAAAAGTATGATGACGATAATAAGGCATATTACAATCACTGTTTCCATAACTATATGATTGGTTCTTGCTTGTCAACGGAAATTATCTTTATTTCATCGCTGAAATTCTCAAAGTGGTGTTTCAACACATTATGCAGATAATCGGAAAGTGTGATTTTTCCGTCTCCGAGTATGAAGACGATACGGGATATTCTCTTGTGGAAATCGGGGCTTATGTATATCGATTTCCCCTGCCTTGCGACTAATCCGGTCGGTTTTAAGAATGTTGATTTGTATTGCTCAACCTGCAATACCTGTTCCCGTTGTAATCTTATTTTTATTTTCATTCTGTTTATCATAATCAATTACTTTAAAAAATGGGTTTAAACTTCTCGTTAAAATCATCGGTAATAGCTTTCTCGAACTGCTCGAAATGATGTTCGAGAATATTATCCAGATAAGCGTACAGGGGTATCTTGTCCTCACCGATAACCTGTACGATACGTGAAAGCCGTTCGTGGTATTCCTGCCGTATGTATATACTCTTATCGCCCCGGCGGGTCATCGTATGGCTATTCAGAAAACGTTCGCCATAGCTTGTGCCGAATACCTTCTTTTGTCGGGTGCGCTCTTTGGTTACCGGTTTATCCATTATCCTTTCCTTTTCAGGCTCTGCTGTCGGCTCTTGGGGTGTTGCCGCCTGTTCAGGCTTTGTTGTTTCACCTGCCATGATAGACATTAGGTACGCTTCGTCAATCGGGGCATTTTGCTTTTTCCTGTTTCCGTTCTCCATAGGATCACAATTTGACGGTTCTTAAAAATTCACTGATAAACAAGTCCAATCCGCAGGATTTCATCAATCTTGTATCGGGAGGCAATAACGTGGAGCGGAAGATGGTTTTTGCCGTCACCTCACTTTCCTTGCGGAAGCGTTTGCTGTCGGCAATGCGGGTTTCCATCGCTTGCAGTCCAACCTCTTTGATGACATTGCCGTAGGTTTCATACAGGTGCGATTTCTCCCTGCCATCAACTTGGTTCCAGAACAGCCGTATCGTTTCGATGGAGGTCTTTCCCTGTTTCATGAGGACGTTCGTTAATACATCGGTAAAACTCAATGTGCTTTCCATCACCACACGGTCTGCCGTGATGGGAGAAAAGATATGGTGTATCCCTGCCAGTGTATTCAGAAGTCCCGGAGTATTCACAGTCCCCGGCAAATCGAAGAAAACCATATCTACCGGAACAGCCGAAGATTGCAAATATGCTTCTGCATCCTTTAATGTATTGTCAGCCCTGCTTTGCAGTACCGGATAGGCTTTTTTGTTGATGGTGGAGAATTGGCGGTGCGCCAACTTTTTCAACACCTCGTTTTGCATGACCGTTTTCAAATCCCGTTCCCGCATCTGGCAAAGGCTGTACTGCGGGTAATCACAATCGAAGACCGCCACATTATACCCCATCCGGTAATGGAGTATGCTCGCAATGATTGTTGTAAAGGTGCTTTTTCCCACGCCACCCTTTTGGCTTGAAAAAGCAATGAACCGTGTTTTGTTTTTTGTTTCCATTTCCATTCTATTTTTAAAGTTTCACATCCTATGTACTGCCTGCCGTCTGTCTTACGTGGAGGATTGCCGCCATCCCTGCATGCTGTCCGGCAATCCTGATATAATTCCGGCTATCATCCGTGCTATCTGTCGTTCCGGCATTCCGGCTTTCACGCAAGCAATCCCGATGGCTTGCCTGCCTGTTGTCCTGCACGATTGGATGGTAACGGGACAGTTCCCATGCCGTCCTGCCGTCAGGTATTCCTGCCTGCCCTATGGAACGCCGTCAGGTGTGCTGGCTTTCCTGCAATCCGGCATTCTCTCTTTCTGAAATGCCGTCGGGATTGAATGCCAGCAAACAGGCTTGCATGACTGCCACCACAAAGAAGCGGGATATTCCACTCCATTTATTTAATGTGGCAGTCAAGGGCATTTCTTGGAAATGTTTGGTTGAGCGGAACATGGCAATGCTTTGGAAAAGCTATCCTTACTTTGTAATAGTTTAAAAACATGGGGTGAATGGGAAAACCCAATCCGACCCGCAGGGCGGATTTTCTGTTCACCGGAACAGAGCAAGTTGTGTTTTTAGGCACTCGAAACGAGTTTCGTGCCTAAAAACCACTTGCCCTTGCAGGGGGCTGGGAAACACCCTCCGAAGTCGGGGTTTCGTTGAACATTAAAATGGATCTTGTGATGGATAGGAAAGAGAGAAAGAACAAAGGTGGACGCAAGCCTAAAGCAAACCCAAGCATCCACCGTTACGTATTCCGTCTTACGGACGAGGAAAATGCCAAATTCCTTTCGCTTTTTGAAGCATCGGGAGCGGATAACAAAGCACGGTTTGTTACTTCCGTGCTCTTTGAAAAACCGATTAAAAGCGTAAAAGTGGATATGGCTGTCATGGATTATTACACACGGTTAACTACTTTCTTCGGCCAGTTCAGGGCAATCGGGGTCAATTATAACCAGGTTGTAAAGATATTGTACCGCAATTTTTCAGAAAAGAAAGCATCAGCTTACCTATTTAAATTGGAAAAACAAACGGCTGAACTGGCAAATTTATGCCGTGAAATTATGGAACTCACAAAGGAGTTTGAAGCCAGACACCTGAATAAAAGCGATGAAATATGATAGCGAAAATAGGTCGTGGGGCAAACATGATGGGAGCACTTTCCTACAATCAACATAAAGTTGACAAGGAAAACGGACAGGTTTTAGACACCCAAAGGATCATGGAAACACCGGACGGACGTTATACGGTGGCACAATTATACCGCTCTTTCGAGCCTTACTTCATGGCAAACAAGAGAACGGAAAAGCCTGTCCTCCATATATCGCTCAACCCTGATCCTGCGGACAGGGTCAGCGATGCGCAGTTTATAAAAATGGCACGGGAGTACATGGAACACATGGGTTACGGCGAACAACCCTATATCGTTTTTAAACATACCGACATCGGCCGTACACATATACATATTGTATCCACCTGCGTTGACCGCTACGGGAAAAAGATACCCGACAAGTATGAGAAATTGCGATCAATGGAGGTTTGCCGGGCATTGGAACAAGAATATAATCTGATACCCGCAATAGAAAAACAGCAAACAGGAAACAAACAGGTATTCCGTCCCGTGGACTACAAAACCGGAGACGTTAAGAGCCAAGTCGCATCGGTAGTGCGACACCTGCCGAAATATTACGGGTACGCAAGCCTCGGGGCATACAACGCCTTACTGTCACTTTTCAATATCACGGCAGAAGAAGTCAAGGGAGAATTACACGGACAACCTAAAAACGGTCTTGTATATTTTGCCTTGAACGAACAGGGTAAAAAAGCGGGCAATCCGTTCAAGGCATCCCTTTTCGGCAAACAGGCAGGACTGGACGGACTGCAAAACCATTTTGTGCAGGTTAAGGAAAAAATGAAAACCGATCCCGCAAGAACTGTCCTCAAAAACACCATTGACGTGGCGATGCATACCACCACCAATGAAGCCGATTTTAAAAAGCAACTATTGGAACAGGGCATCAATACCGTGGTACGGCGCAATAATGAGGGGCGTATCTATGGCATGACTTTTATAGACCACGAAAGCCGTACCGTCTGGAACGGATCAGCTTTGGGCAAAAACCTGTCGGCAAATATCTTTAATGATTTGTGGAATAGACAGGCAGTTGAACAACATCAAGTAGCTGAAAAGACAAATGCACAAAACACGCCACCCACCGCAGGCAACAGCACCACGGCAGGAAAAGAGGAAACCCATGCACTTTTTGATTTCCTAAATAGAGAACAGCCTGCCGATGATTTCGGATTGATAGAGGGTATTGGCGGCTTATTGCCGGAAGTACAGGGCGAAGACTACGAGGAACTGGCATTTGCCAACCGCATGAAGAAAAAGAAGAAATACAGAAAGCGGGGAAGACAACAATAATTTTGTTAACTATCAACGACCAGGATTAGCATCTTGGTCTTTGTGGTTTTAAGCCAATGTCAAACAAAGCCACCAAAAGCCATTCACCGCCCCTTTGGATAAATGGTTTTAAATAGCCTCTAAATTTCCTGCATCACTAAAATTTTTTGTTATGCAAGGAGAAGACGATTTGAGAGGATTAGCCAAAATCATGGCTTTTATGCGTGCTGTAAGTATTCTTCTGGTACTGATGCACTTTTACTGGTTCTGTTACGGTTTTTTTGCCGAACGTGGATGGACACCGGAGATTATCGGCAAGATACTTGCCAATTTCAACCGCACGGCAGGACTTTTTGAACATACGCTTTACACTAAAATTTTCGCACTGCTCTTATTGGCATTAAGTTGTTTGGGTACTAAAGGCGTAAAGGATGAAAAGATAACATGGGGAAAGATTTACATAGCCTTAACCATCGGCTTTGTGCTGTTCTTTCTGAACACATCATTGTTAAAGTTACCGGCAGGGATTGCCACATCGCTTTATATACTTACAACAAGTATGGGATATATAGTCCTGCTCATGGCAGGAGTATGGATGAGCCGACTGCTCCGGAATAACCTGATGGAGGATGCTTTCAATAACGAGAACGAGAGCTTCCAACAGGAAACCCGTCTAATAGAAAATGAACACTCCGTCAACCTGCCCACCAAATTTTATTATAAAGGCAAATGGAATGATGGCTATATTAACGTAGTAAATCCCTATCGTGCAACAGCCTGTTGCGGACTGCCGGGAGCAGGGAAATCGTGGGCAGTCATTAATAATTACATCAAGCAACACATCGAAAAAGGCTTTGCGATGTATATATATGATTTCAAGTTCGATGACCTTTCAACCATTGCCTATAATCATCTGCTCAAACATGCTAATAAATATAAGGTAAAACCCAAATTTTACGTCATCAACTTTGATGATCCACATAGAAGCCACCGGTGTAACCCGATCAATCCCGCCTTTATGACGGATATATCCGATGCTTACGAAGCCGCTTATACCATCATGCTGAACTTGAACAGGACGTGGATAAGCAAGCAGGGGGATTTTTTTGTGGAAAGTCCAATCGTGCTGCTCACCGCAATCATCTGGTATCTGAAAATCTATAAAAATGGGATGTATTGTACCTTTCCGCACACGATAGAACTACTGAATAAAAAGTATGAAGACCTATTTACCATCCTTACCTCATATCCTGAATTGGAAAACTACCTGTCAGCTTTTATGGATGCATGGCAAGGGGGAGCCGCAGAACAGTTGCAGGGGCAGATCGCATCGGCAAAAATTCCTCTATCGAGGGTGATTTCACCCCAATTGTACTGGACAATGTCGGGTGATGATTTTTCGTTAGACATCAACAACCCTGAAGAACCCAAAGTTTTGTGTGTAGGCAACAATCCCGACAGGCAAAATATTTATTCCGCCGCTTTGGGTTTGTACAACTCCCGGATTGTAAAACTTATCAATAAAAAATATCAGTTAAAATGCTCTGTTATTGTCGATGAACTTTCATCCATATTCTGGATGGGACTTTCCAATCTGATCGCAACTGCGAGATCCAATTTGATTTCCGTATGCCTGGGTTTCCAGGATTTTAGTCAATTAAGTAGAGATTATGGGGATAAAGAAGCACGAGTTGTACAGAATATTGTTGGAAATATTTTCAGCGGGCAAGTAGTGGGTGAAACGGCGAAAAATTTAAGTGAGCGTTTTGGTAAGGTATTGCAAAAACGGCAAAGTATAAGTATTAACCGCAATGATAAATCCACATCCATATCCACCCAAATGGATAGCCTGATACCTGCATCCAAAATATCCACACTTTCTCAGGGGCACTTTGTCGGAGCTGTAACGGATAATTTCGATGAGCGTATCGAGCAGAAAATATTTCACGCTGAAATCGTGGTGGACAATGATAAGGTAATTTCCGAAATGAAAGCCTACAAAAAAATACCGCAGATACGATCCTTTACCGATGAATACGGAAACGACAATATGAAACAAGTAATTGAAGCCAATTACAGGCAGATTAAAGTGGATGTTGTACAGATTGTAGAAAGCGAACTGGAACGAATAAAGAATGATCCTAATTTACAGCATTTGATACAGCAACGACAATAGTTAGGTGAATATGAAAAGAGGTTGTTTTAAAAACAGCTCTTAATTTAATGACCTATATTTAAGTAGGTATTTTGAAAGCCATTGTAGAGTAGTGTCCCTTTTTGATATGTTGGAAACATTCTTTAAAGAGAATTTTTAGTGAATCTATAGACTATAGAGAAAATAATTATAATGAGGTAGTCTGAAAAGGACTGCCTCATTTTTATGGAAAACTATCTGGCTTAATATTAATAAGCAAACCGGGATGATTTTTTCTCAATTTCATTTATCGAAAAGCATAAAAAATTTAAGTATAAACCATGTAATTAAGGGATATTGTGCTAAATGTAATAAAATTGCTACTAAGTTGCAAAATATTTATTATATCTTTGCAGCACAAAAATTATAGTGAAACGAGTAATTTCCATATCATTCATTGTTATATCAACACTTCTTTTGTTGGTTTATACAATCATACCTCACCATCACCACGAGATATCTCCATGTTTTGTGATAGAGTTTTGTGAGGAAGATAATACTATTAATGATGAACACACATATCATCATATTCCTGATGGAAATACCGAATCTTGTACAGCAGACTTTGAATATATCGTACGACCATTTAGCGATACAATAAAATCAAATGTTTCGTATTTCGAAGATTACGGTCACACCTTTTTATTTCCTATTCATTTTCTTATCGCAGATTTTCTGCATCACGAAATAGAAGACTCCTTTTCCAAAACAGAATATGGAGAATATGGAGAATACATAAATTTCTATAAATCCGCAGAAGCTAACCAATTTCATGGTTTGCGTGCTCCGCCTTATTTTCTCTCTTAACCTTACTACTCTTTTTAGGTAAGTGATTTATACGTTGAATACAGATTATTCAACCATATCACTCATACCACTATCAATGGATTTGTAAAATCCGCACTTTTCCTTTTACAAAATATTCTCTATTTACAATAGATTAGAGGTTTATTATATTACGAATATAATAGATCGTATTTATCCATTTCAATAAAAACAAAAATGAAGTATTATATATTAGGTTTATTTTTAGTAGCGGCTACGCTCTTATTCGCCTGCAATTCAAACAATAAAAATCAGAAATCAAATCCAAAAGATACTCACGAACACGTGGAGGGCGATGGACATGACCATTCGGAAGACGATGGGCACGTTCATTCACCCGGTGACGGGCATAATCATTCGGAAGACGACGGACACAACCATTCGGAGGGAGATGGACATGACCATTCAAAAGACGACGGACATAATCATGGTACAGAAACGGCTGAACATACAGATGAGATACTGTTTACCAAAGAACAGGCAAAATCGGTAGGATTAACTACTGAAACCGTATCGCCCGGAACATTTTTACACGTAATAAAAACAAGTGGACAAGTACAGGCTACCCAAGGAGATGAAGCCACTATTGTCGCCACTTCAAACGGAATTGTTTCATTTATAAATTCGTCAATATCCGACGGTACAGCTATCAGTTCCGGCCAGGCTATCGTCACAATCTCTGCAAGGAATCTTCTGGATGGCGATCCCACAGCAAAGGCAAAGATCGCCTTTGAGACTGCGCAGGCAGAATTTAAACGCGCCGAAGGGCTTATTAAGGATAATATTATTTCGACAAAAGAATATGAACAGGTAAAACTTCGTTATGAAACGGCAAAAACCGTGTATGAAGCACAAGCAGCCAATACGACCGCAGGTGGAGTAAGAGTTACGTCGCCTATCAGTGGCTATCTTAAAAACAGGCTGGTCAGCCAGGGAGAATATGTATCTGTCGGACAGCCTATCGCTACTGTTTCGCAGAATAAACGGGTGCAATTGAAAGCGGAAGTCTCCGAGAACTATTTCAATAGCCTCAGGAACATAAGCAGCGCCAATTTTAGAATGGCCTACGACAAGACGGTTTACAAACTGTCGGATATGAACGGCCGCCTGTTGTCATTCGGCAGAGCGGCGGACAGGCAATCGTTTTATATTCCTGTTACTTTCGAGTTCGATAACGTAGGAGATATTATCCCTGGCTCGTTTGCAGAAGTTTATTTGCTGTCATCTCCACAGGAGAATATAATTTCTGTTCCCGTATCAGCATTGACTGAGGAGCAAGGATTATACTTTGTTTATTTACAATTAGACGAAGAAGGCTATAAGAAACAGGAAGTAATAATCGGCCAGAATAACGGAGAACGGGTTGAAATCCTTGCAGGTTTGTCTTCGGGAGATAAAGTTGTTACCAAAGGTGTATATCAGGTGAAATTGGCAGCTATTTCGTCCATTATGCCGGATGGACACACACACTAACCTTTAAAATCTTATGTTATGCTGAATAAAATAATAAGATTTTCACTTAATAACCGGATGGTTGTTCTGGTCGCTTCCGTATTGTTAATGCTGGCGGGAACATATACCGCCACAAATATGGAGGTGGATGTGTTTCCTGATTTGAATGCTCCAACTGTGGTTGTAATGACGGAAGCGACAGGAATGGCTCCCGAAGAGGTAGAGCGGCTGGTGACTTTTCCTATTGAGACTGCCGTGAATGGTGCTACTGATGTACGCCGTGTCCGTTCGTCTTCAACAACAGGTTTTTCAGTTGTATGGGTCGAGTTTGATTGGGGAACGGATATTTACATAGCACGTCAAATCGTATCAGAAAAGCTGGCGGTTGTCAGGGACGCTCTTCCATCCAATGTCGGAAATCCGACATTAGGGCCGCAATCGTCCATCTTAGGAGAAGTGGTCATTATTGGTTTGACTTCTGACTCAACCTCATTACAAGATTTGCGTACACTCGCCGACTGGACAATACGCCCACGACTATTATCAACAGGAGGTGTTGCGCAAGTTACCGTGATTGGTGGCGAAATCAAAGAGTATCAGATATTGCTGAATCCGGAAAAAATGAAACACTATGGTGTAGGATTGGACGAAGTAATCAGTGTAGTACAAAATATGAATCAGAATGCTTCCGGAGGTGTGCTGTACGAATACGGCAACGAGTATATCATCCGTGGTATTCTTTCTACAAATCAGGTAGCCGCACTGGGCAAATCCGTTGTAAAAAGTGTGAACGATGCCCCTATTTTACTTGAAAATATAGCTGATGTCAAAATTGGCGACAAGGCGCCCAAATTAGGGATTGCTTCTGAAAAAGGAAAACCGGCTGTTCTTATGACAATAACTAAGCAACCGGCAACCAGTACGCTTGAACTGACAGACAAGATAGACCAGTCGCTGGTGGAACTTCAACAATCGCTCCCTGCCGATGTGAAAATATCAACCGATATTTTCCGTCAGGAACGTTTCATAAATAATTCAATCAACAACATTCAAAAAGCTCTACTTGAAGGGGGAATTTTTGTCGTGATTATCTTATTCATCTTCTTAATGAATGTAAGGACGACTGTTATTTCGCTTGTGGCTATTCCTCTTTCACTGGTATCGGCTATTTTGGCCTTGAAGTTTATGGGATTAACTATTAACACCATGAGTTTGGGTGGGATGGCGATTGCCATCGGTTCGTTAGCCGATGATGCGATTGTAGATGTGGAGAATATTTTTAAACGACTGCGGGAAAACCGGCAAAAGCCGAAAGAAGAGCAAAGAAGTGTAATATCGGTTGTATATGATGCATCGAAAGAGGTACGTATGCCCATTCTCTATTCTACTTTTATCATCATTGCCAGTTTTGTTCCATTATTCTTCCTTTCAGGTATGGAAGGACGTATGCTGGCTCCACTTGGAATTGCATTCATCGTGGCTCTCTTTGCATCCACGGTTGTTGCACTGACATTAACACCTGTATTATGCAGCTATTTGCTGGGGAAATCCAGAAAAGGAGGTGATACACCAGAAAAAGAAGCCTACGTTGCAAAAAAACTGAAAGGAATTTACGAGCGTGCATTAAAATGGTCTCTCAATCATAGAAAATGGGCACTTGGAGGAACCGGCGTTGTTGTGTTATTGGCTATTATCTTCTTCTTTACACTTGGACGCAGCTTTCTTCCGCCATTTAACGAAGGTTCGTTCACTGTCAGCATCAGCACTATGCCCGGCATATCATTGGAAGAATCGGGGAAGATGGGTAGAATAGCAGAAGAACTATTACTCTCTGTGCCGGAAATACAAACAGTAGGGCGTAAGACAGGACGTGCTGAATTAGACGAACATGCGTTAGGCGTTAACGTTTCTGAAATAGAAGCACCTTTCATTCTCGACAAGCGTTCTAAGGATGAAGTGCTGGAAGAAGTAAGGGAGAAACTGAAATTGCTGCCGGGCGTAAATATCGAAATAGGGCAACCTATATCTCATCGAATAGATGCTATGCTGTCAGGTACAAGAGCAAATATTGCTATTAAACTGTTTGGGACGGATCTGAATAAAATGTACAGCCTGGGTAATCAGATCAAAGCAGCTATTGAAGATGTCGAAGGAATTGCCGACCTGAATGTGGAACAACAAATTGAACGTCCACAGTTGAAAATAGAACCCAAACGGGAATTGTTAGCGAAATATGGAATTTCATTACCTGAATTTGCAGAAATCGTTAATGTACTTTTGGCAGGAGAAGTCGTCTCACAAGTTTACGAAGGCAACAAATCATTCGACCTCACATTGAAAGTGAACAATGAAAGTCGTTCAACCGCCGATAAAATCAGGAAGTTGATAGTGGATGTCAACGGTAGAAAAATACCGTTAGAGAATATTGCCGAAATTACCTCTTCCACCGGCCCCAATACGATTAACCGTGAGAATGTGGCACGTAAACTGGTTATTTCTGCGAACGTGGCAGGACGAGATTTGCGTGGAGTTGTAACCGACATACAGGAAAAAGTCAATGATGGAATTGAATTGCCCGAAGGTTATCATATCGAGTATGGAGGACAATTCGAGAGCGAGCAGGCAGCATCCCGTATGTTGCTTATTACATCCATATTCTCTATTATGGTCATATTTCTTTTACTCTTTGCTCAATTCAAGAGTGTGAGGCAATCAGCGGTTATATTACTGAACCTTCCGTTAGCATTGATAGGGGGCGTATTTGTCATATTTTTCACTAATGGGGTAATCAGTATTCCCGCCATTATCGGTTTTATCTCGCTCTTAGGTATTGCTACTCGCAACGGAATGTTACTTATCACGCGTTATAACGATTTACAGGATGAAGGCTATTCAAAATTCGAGAGTGTAATGCACGGCTCGTTAGACCGGTTAAACCCTATACTGATGACTGCGTTAACAACAGCTTTAGCCCTGATACCGCTTGTTTTTGGCGGAGATTTGCCGGGTAACGAGATACAAAGTCCTATGGCTAAAGTTATAATGGGCGGATTGCTGACTTCTACCTTTTTGAATGGGTTCATTATTCCTATAATGTACCTGATAACCGAAAGGAAAGTAGTTCAAGCAGAGATTATAAAAGATGATGAGAATGAAGATGGAGAAAATAACAAATAAAATTCAAATGAAGGCAATCATAACAAACCTATTGGTATTGTGTATGGGCATTACCTTGAATGCACAGACAAATATCAATTCCGTATTGGCTTCGATAGAAGAAAACAATACGACTTTGAAGTCGCTTCGTGAAAGCGCAGAAGCGCAAAAATTAGGAAATAAAACAGGTATATACCTTGAAAATCCGAAGGCCGGGTTCAATTACCTGCGGGGAAATCCCTCGGATATTGGCAATCGCACCGATTTCAACATAATGCAAACATTTGATATACCAACTATTACCGGCATAAAAAACAGGGTAGCCGGAGAAAAGAATAATCTGGTTGAATGGCAATACAGGGCAGACCGGATGAATATTCTTCTGGAAGCAAAGCAGTATTGTATCGAGTTGATATATTACAATGCACTGAAAAAAGAATTGGATTTGCGTCTGCAACATGCCGAAACAATTGCGGCAGGCTATCAGGAACGTCTGGATAAGGGAGATGTCAGTATTTTGGAGTACAACAAGGTAAGATTGAACCTGTCAAGCGTCCAAGGTGAGATATCGAGAGTAGATGTTGAGCGTAATGCACTTATTGAGCACCTGAAACGATTGAACGGAGGAAACGATATCTCTCTGGATGATTACCTGTTTCCTGAGATTGAATTTCCGCTAAGTTTCGAGGGATGGTATGTAGGGGCTGAACAGAAAAACCCTGTTTTAGCCTATGTAAAACAGGAAATAGAAGTAAGCAAGAAGCAGGTATCGTTAAGCAAGGCAATGGGGTTACCCACTTTTTCCGCAGGATATATGAGCGAAAAAGTGGTAGGACAACGCTATCAGGGAGTTTCGGTCGGAGTTTCCATTCCGTTGTGGGAGAATAAAAACCGTGTGAAACAGGCACAAGCGGCCGTAAGGGCGGCAGAGTCGAGAGAAACCGATAGCAAACGTCAGTTTTACGGGCAACTCCAAATACTCTACAATCGCACTTTGGGATTAAAAGCCACGGCTGATACCTATCGCTATTCCTTGGAGACGGCCAACAGTTCAGAACTATTGAAAAAAGCCCTGGATGCGGGAGAAATATCCCTGTTGGATTATATCGTTGAAATCGGTTTGTATTATAACACCGTCAATCAGGCGTTAGAGGCCGAAAGGGATTACCAAATGGCATTTGCAGAATTATCGGCAGTAGAACTGTAAAACAGAATGCCATGAAAAGGCAAATAAACAAAAAGAAAAAAAAGAAAAAGATAAGCCCGAAAACAAGAAAATGGATTTTTGGAATAAGTATTACCGTTGGAGTAATTTCGGGCTTATTGTTCTGGTTCTTTTTTACAAGATGTCATGACGACAAGTGTTTCTATCATTATTGTCCATTGATGGAAGTAATAGCGTGCACTTTTTTCTTTGGAATGATGCCTTTCGCATTTCTCCCTGAAGATCATTCTGGCAAAAAAGTTATAAATAAAAAACAAAAGAAGAAATTATGAGTAATAGCAGTGAGTTAATCAAAGGAAACGAAGAAAATATCTCACAGAAAAGGGCTTCTTTTAGAGCCGGTATTTCATTCGTATTGTTAATAACGGGTTACATTCTTGTTGCAGATGCACCAAAAGAAGATGCAGGCTATGCATGGCAAACAATATCAGGAATATAAACAAAAAACTAAAAGAGTATTGTAATGAAACACAAACATCAATACGATGCACAAGGCAGACAGCTTTGTTGCACACCACAGGAAGAAAAAATTTACACGGATGCAAACGCTAAAAAGTTATTGGAACAAAAGCATCCCAAAACAGCACACAATCACGACCACAGTGATGATGATGACGGACACGACCATTCTCATTCGGGCGGTAACGATAGTATTTTCAAAATGTTTCTACCTGCCATTATCTCCCTTGTACTATTGCTCGCAGGTATCGCAATGGATAATTGGTTTCTGCAAACATGGTTTACGGATTGGGTAAGGGTTGTTTGGTATGTGGTTGCCTATATTCCAGTCGGATTACCTGTACTCAAAGAAGCCGTAGAAAGCATAGGTAAAGGCGAAATCTTTTCGGAGTTCTTTCTTATGGGGATTGCCACTATCGGAGCATTTACCATTGGAGAGTACCCGGAGGGTGTCGCCGTAATGTTGTTCTACGCCGTTGGAGAAGTGTTCCAGACATTGGCTGTTTCCAGAGCCAAAGCCAATATCAAATCATTGCTCGACCAAAGACCCGATGAAGTAACGGTTTTACGAAACAATGAACCACAAACCGTAAAGGCAGAAACAGTGGACATCGGCGAAATCATACAACTGAAGCCGGGAGAAAAATTAGGTTTGGACGGAGAATTGTTATCCGAAACATCGTCATTCAATACGGCAACTTTAACAGGCGAAAGCAAACCCGATACAAAGAACAAAGGCGAAACGGTTTTGGCTGGAATGATAAACCTGAACACCGTATCGCAGGTAAAGGTTACGACCGCATACACTGACAGTAAATTGAGTAAGATTTTGGAATTGGTACAAAACGCCACTTCGCAGAAAGCACCAACGGAGTTGTTTATCCGCAAGTTTGCCAAAATCTATACACCTATTGTAGTGGTTTTAGCCGTAGCCATTTGTTTAGTACCCTACGTTTTCGTGGACGATTATCAGTTTAAAGATTGGTTGTATAGGGCTTTGGTATTTCTGGTTATTTCTTGTCCGTGTGCTTTGGTTATTTCTATTCCGTTAGGTTATTTCGGTGGAATTGGAGCTGCTTCAAGAAATGGAATACTGTTCAAAGGAAGCAACTTTTTAGATGCCCTTTCCAATATCCAAAACGTAGTTATGGATAAGACTGGAACGATGACAGAGGGTGTTTTTAAGGTTCAGGAAGTTGTTTTTGCCCCTGAATTTAATGAAACCGAAATCCTGCAAATGGTCAATGTATTGGAAAGCCACAGTACACACCCCGTAGCAACCGCTATTCACGAATACGTTGGAAAGCCAAGTAATGAAGTTAAATTGGAAAATATGCAGGAAATTGCAGGACACGGACTGAAGTCAACCATCAATGGTAAGGATTTATTGGTTGGCAATTTCAAACTGATGAATAAGTTCGGGATACAATATGATTTAGACCCGGACACTATTGTTTATACTACGATTGCGGTTGCTTACGATAATAAATTTGTTGGTTACATCACGATTGCCGACAGCATAAAGGAAGACTCGCAGGAAACCATCAATCTACTGCACAGACTAAATGTTAAAGCTACAATGCTTAGTGGCGATAAAAGTACCGTTGTAAAGTATGTTGCGGAGCAGTTGGGCATAGACAATGCTTTTGGCGATTTACTACCGGAAGATAAAGTAAACAAGGTAAAGGAAATCAAAACCAAAAATGAAACAGTTGCTTTTGTTGGGGATGGTGTAAACGATGCCCCTGTTGTGGCATTAAGCGACGTAGGTATTGCAATGGGCGGTTTAGGGAGTGATGCCACGATTGAAACGGCAGATGTGGTAATACAAGATGATAAGCCCAGCAAAATACCTATGGCAATCAATATCGGTAAACAGACAAAGAAAATTGTTTGGCAAAATATCACACTGGCATTTGCGGTAAAAGGGATTGTATTGGTATTGGGTGCAGGCGGTCTTGCCACAATGTGGGAAGCCGTTTTTGCTGATGTAGGCGTGGCGTTATTGGCAATACTAAATGCAGTAAGGATACAACGGATGAAATTTTAGAATTAGGTCATTATGTCCTGTTAGTAATGGGTAAAATAGGCTATGGGTAAGAAAGGTAAAAGTTATACAAAAGTGCCTCCCTACAAAAAATACGGAGCTTCCAAACCTTCAAATGTCAATTTGTCGAAGAAGAAACCTTCATTCTTTTTAATAGCTTTTGGGATATTCTTAACCCTATGCCTATCACCGTCACCGTCATCGTCGTCATCGCAATCATCCAAGGTAGAAATTGTTAGTCCGGTGACGAGCAAAAAAGAGTTATGTCAAACAAAAATCAAATAAAATTAACGGTTCTGTTTACGGGAACAAATCACAGTTCCCCAAGAGAAGTCCGAAAATGTAAATTCCTTTTTAAATATGACAGTATTTGGGCTTCTCTGTTAATAGTAAAATAATGACGAATGGATAAATTTTATAAGGAGACGTTACATAAACTGGAAACAGCAATCAACGAATTAGAGATAGAATCCGATTGCTCTTTACAACGAATAGAGGCTGTTATACACTTAATTGTGAAGTGCCTCTCTGAAGTAAAGGAATACGTTTCGGAACGAGGGTTCAAAAACATTGATGAAGAAATCCGTTTTTTCAAATATCAGAAACCAGCCATTCTTTCCAAACTCATTTACTACAATGCCATTTATAGAATCGAGACTAAGAAACCTTACGGAACAGAACCCATACGGAAGTACCTCAATAGGGAATTGAAAAAACTCAAACGGTACTTTGACAATAACCTCGACTTCTATAAATACTATCGTACCAACAATTCCTATTTGGACGAGAAACTGTTTGTCAGGAAGTGTTACGATATTAAGTTATGCTTGGATACCTATTACTTTCAGTCTGACCATAACTTTTCCACCTCACATGATTACAAGGCTGCAAAAATTATTGCCAACGATTTGATACAGGTCTATATAGAAGACCAGTTATACGACAAAGACCTGAAAGACAAATCAACAGCACCAAAGAAGCTAAACTGGACAGGTAGCAAAGTAGCGTTAATAGAACTCATTTATGCATTACATAATCAAGGTGTATTTAACGATGGCAACGCCGATATAAGGTTAATCGCCAAGTATTTTGAAAATACGTTTGATGTCAATCTGGGTAATTTTTACCAAACCTATTTGGAATTGAGAAACCGAAAAATAAACCCAACAAAATTCCTTGATACACTTCGGGAAGGGCTTATAAGGAAAATGAACGAGCAGGATGAAAAGTGAAAAAACTGAAAAACTCTTACCCCACCCACCCAATAGCGGTATATTTTAATAATTCCCATTCGCAGGCGAATAGAAAACATTAAAATATCCGGCACACGAAAAAGTTGATCCATTCCGTTCCGTTAAACCACCCGCAAGCTGGGCGGAACACTTCACTTCATTGGATCAACACTTTCGTTTTTGTGCCTCATTGTCTGACCCCCATTTATAGGAGGACTAATATTGTTTGGGCTTACCTGCTATGTACCATTATGATAATACTAATCATTTCCTTTTTGGTTTCCTGTTTTCAAATTCAAAGGTTGTTTCGCCTTTATCATCCATGATAATATAGGCATTGAATTTTCTACCCGATTTGCTTTTCATACCTTTGACAAGGTTGGTTTTTCCGTTTCTTACAAGATTTTCTATATCGGAAAGGCTTAACTGCACTCCACATACATTACGGAATTGAATCCAACCACAAGCCTCGTCGGGGCATTTCACAACCTTGTTCCAAACCAAAAGTCGGTGGCTTTTGCATTTGGGACAGGCCAATTCGGGTTGATTTTCTTTGACGATATTCATATCCAGAAGTTCCCGTGTAACGGATATGGCATAGGCTTCCATATCTTTGAGAAAAACCGTGGCATCCGCTTCGTTGTTTTCGATTTTCTGCAATACCATTTCCCATTCGGCAGTCATGTCAACATCGGGAATCCGTTTGTCCTTTACAGCCCCATAAACCTGCAATCCCTTATCGGTAGGGACAAGTGATTTCTTTTCACGCCGAATGTAATCCCTTTTGAAAAGCGTTTCTATAATGGATGCTCTTGTGGCAGGCGTACCAATGCCGATGTCTTTCAGGGCTTTCCGTCCGTCCTCGTTATCAACTTCCTTTCCGATGTTTTCCATTGCGGACAATAGACTTGCTTCGGTGTAAAGACCAGGCGGCTTGGTTTTCTTTTCCAGCACGGACGCCTCTTTGATTTTCAGTTCATCTCCAACCCCTAATTCCGGCAATTCCTGTATAGGTTCACTGTCTTCTTCCGTAAAATTTTTTCTGATACCACGCCATCCTGCTTCGATAATTTTACACCCTTTCAATGTGAAATCATAATGAGAAGCCTGTAATTCGATGTCGGTTATCTCTTTTGAACAGACAGGCGAAAGGGCTTCCAATAAGCGGTGCGCAATCGTGTCATATATGACGTTTTCATTTGTGGACAATCCGGACGGGATCTTTTCGGTAATCAACAGACCGTGGTGGTCTGTTACCTTTACATCGTTCACAATACGCTTATTGAAACGAATCCATTTCACTTTTTCAACAGCCTCCTTACAGGAAATCCTTGTCTCCAATGCTCTTACCAGTACAGGTATTTCAGCCCACATATCTTCGGGGATATATTTGCTACCGGTACGGGGATAGGTGATAAATTTCTTTTCGTACAGGCTTTGGGCAATATTCAATGTTTCCTCGGCAGTATAGAATGCCCTTTTGTTGGCTTCTTTCTGCAATCCCGTGAGGTCGAACAGCAGAGGCGGTTGCTCCGAAACCGTTTTATTTGCAACTGCCGTAACGGTAGCTATTCCCGCACGTTGTACCGATTTCAGTGTATCGTCAGCGAGTTTTTTGTCATCCCATTTGGTCTTGGAAAGGCTTTTGAAGTCCACAAAATCTTTGCGGTGTTCCAATTGTACCTGGAAGTACTTTTTGACGGTGAAATCCTTGTTTTCCACATATCGCTTGCAGATAAGGGCAAGCGTAGGCGTTTGTACACGTCCCAGCGAGTACACGCCACGACCTGCCGAAATACTCAATGCCTGCGAGGCATTGATCCCCACGAGCCAGTCGGCTCTGCTCCGCCCTTGTCCGGCACGGTAAAGCCCGTCAAAATCGCTTCCGGCTTTCAGGTTGTCAAGACCCTGCTTGATCGCTTTTTCCGTCAGTGAACTTATCCATAAACGTTCAAAAGGTTTCCGGCAGTTCAGGTATTCATAGATGTACCTAAAGATAAGTTCACCCTCTCGACCGGCATCGGTGGCCACGATAATACTATCGCAGCGACCGATGACCTGTTCAATAATTTTCAACTGTTTCAATGCACCGCTATCGGGGACATGGCTTTTATCCTTTTTAATCTTCCGTACCGTAAGTAAAAAAGGATCGGGTAAAATGGGCAGGGCTTCCCTTTGGAAGCCCTGTACCCCGTAATCTTCGGGCATTGCCAATGTGACAAGATGCCCCAATGCCCACGTAACCTCATAACCGTTCCCTGTCAGGTAACCATCCTGCTTTTCGGTTGCTCCCAACAGGCTGGCTATTTCCCTCGCTACACTCGGTTTTTCCGCAATAATTGCTTTCATAACGTTTTCTCGATTTTAGTGATTTAAACTCTCACCCCTTTGGATTTAGCTCGACCGTTAGGAGCATTCTGCCGTTGCTGTTGCGCACTGTTTCTCGGTCTCTGTTGCTCCGGCTTCAAAGGTTCTTTGATGTGTTTGGTCGCCTCGTTGGTTTTCCCGTTTGAATTGACGGCTACCTGTGTCCTGTGTGCTTCGGCGGGCTGCACTTTTTCTTTCAATGTATTGGGATTTTTAAAGCTGAAATCATAACCTCCCGTTTCTTTGTCCAACGTAACATATCCTTTATACGGTTGTCCTTTTCCATCTTTGAAATCCGAAACATAAAGTGTCTTGCCTGCCATAAGTTCTTTATGTTCTTCATCGGAGAATTCTTTGCCACGGAAGACTTTTGGGTTATTCTCCTGTCTTTGCCTGGGTGCCCTATCCCCGAAAAGAAACTCCGGCCGCCTCTTATCTGCGTTGTATTGGACATACGCATTTTTATTTTCAGTGTTTTTAAATTCCAGACCCTCTAAAAGAACTGGTTTTCCATCCCTTAAATCCAGTTTCTGTTCTTCATTTAACTTTACACCTTTGATAATATCGGGTACTTTTATCCAGTTCTGCCGGAATGCGATAACCTCATTGGTCAGGTGGTCGATACTGATAATGGACGGTATCTTTTCTCCT
This sequence comes from uncultured Paludibacter sp., assembly GCA_937927845.1. Classification (GTDB taxonomy): domain Bacteria; phylum Bacteroidota; class Bacteroidia; order Bacteroidales; family Paludibacteraceae; genus Paludibacter. The sequence goes on along the minus strand of CALFXE010000273.1, from coordinate 44,483 downwards.
GTCCTGCGGTTGGTCAAGTCCACCACACGCCCCATGTTTCCACTTTTGAGCAGGTTTTCCTTGTCCTCTTTGGTAAAAGTATGACCGAAGAACTCGTCTTTGAGGTTAGGTGCATGGCGTACGCCGTACATGACAAAGACGGTCTTTCCGTTTGCCCCCTGTTGAAGGCCCAACCTTGCTTCCGAACGGAGAATGGCGGTATCCAAGTTGACACTTATAGGCATCACGAAATTGGTTTTGTAACCTTTTAATAAAGGTTCCATGGCATCCATTTTTTCGAGCGTTTCGCGTTTCACCCCAAGTTGTTCCAACGTTTTCCAGTCGATGTCCTCTGCCTTGTACCGGTATTCCTTTGTTTCCTTTGTTTCCGATGTTTCAGGTGTTTGTGGTGCCTGTGGTGTTTGTGGTGTCTGTGGTGTCTGGGTTGTCTGGGTTGTCCCCGGCGGTTGAGAGGCAGCCTGCGATGTTGCTTGCGAAGTGTCCTGTGTAATTGCCATATCCTTTTTGTTCTCCTGCTGTTCCTTTGGTTTATCAACTACTTGTTGTTGCCCCTCTGGTTCCTGAACTTGCTGTTGTTGCCCCTTTGGTTCTTCGACCCGGTGCTTTGCCAGGATCGCCTCGCCCTCCGTAGTAGGAGTATTGACTTGCTTCTGTATTGCTTTGGCGGTAGCGACCGCCTCCGAAGCAGGAACTTTGAAAAAAGAAAAATGGGTCGGGTCTTTCAGTTGTCTCCAGAAGTTGGAGAAAAAATTGGTGAACAGATCTCCCGCCCTGTCAACCCGCATGAATTGGCTTTGATTTTTCTTGGCCGGATTAACGGTTTTCAGATTACCGTTTTCGTCAATGCCCGTGACGGCTTGGATTTTCTTTTTCTCCTTGTCCATGACCAGCAGCACATCCGAAAGTTGTTCGGGATATTGCTGTGGATTTTCATTTGTTGTTTCGCTCATAACTGTTGATTATTAAAATTAGTGTTACCCGAAAATAGGCGAAGCAGATACGGCTATGCCGTATCTGTCCTTAAGCGGTAGTGTTTGTCACTTGTTTCCTTTGGTTCGCCGTAAGGGTGAGTTGAAACTATCCCTGATGAACTGGTGTACATCCGATAGCTTGTAGTACAACTTCCCGCTGATGGTGTAATACGGTAGCTTACCGGTCGAGCGGTATCGTTGCAGGGAGCGGTGGCTGATTTTCAGCATTTGGAGCACATCCTGATTATCCAGTAACTGTTCACCGTCAATACTGTGTCGTTGTTTTTGGATGTTGAGGACGTATTCTTTCAAAATGTCGAAGCGCTCCATGATACGTTCCATCCATGCGATAAATTCCATTCTGTCGATGTTCATAGCAATCTTTTTTTAATGATTTGTACACCGCAAAATTGGAGTTATTGGCGCAGGCTGTCTTCCGATACGTGTCTATCAAAAAGGCACTTTTTTCATTTTTATCTCAATCAGGTTAAAGCATTGTTTTTATGCGTTTTCTGTAGTTATTGGTTAACAGGTCGGCATGCAATCCAATCAATTTGCCGATACATATACATCGGCAGACGGGTAAAAAAAGCGCAAGCCCGGTTGATGCGTTAATGCAGCAACAGGTATCGACAAACATACATGTGGAAAAAGTACAACCCCGGCCAATACTGTACTTACGGCTTATGCCGGAAAGAGAGGTGAGAATTATAGATTATTTTCCCTTGTCGAAAGGCTTAATTTTTGATTTTGTGAGAGATAAAATCGTTTCCAAAAAAGAATAAAAAGGCCGCAAAGGTAAGGCGGACATCCGCTGTACCCCACCAAAAGACTACGGCATAATGGCAGGGTAACATAAGGAATCTTTACCGTGTTTACAGTGTTACCCTGCCACCCTGAAGGGACTTATTCCGTTTCCTTTTGGTTCCGCAGATGTCCGCCTTGATGGAAAAGCTTTCTTTTTTTTCTGTTTTTTTCTTTTGTTCTTTTGAAAACAATTTTAGTAGGTAGAAGCGCACCTGTTAATGAGCCGTTTGTGTATTCATCGTTACAGGTTTCCCCAATCAATTTACCGGTACACGTTTGCCGGCAAAGGGGCAAAAAAGTGCAGCACCGATTGATACAGACCAACAAACATGCCTCCTCAAAAAACAGTGTAAAAAAAGTGCAGCATCAATAGAAAAACTTCGAGGTCACGATGCACTCATTGCGGCAAAAATCTTTTACCCGCAACCCACTGGATTGGTAGCGGGCATAAACCTCTTCAAATTGCTTCTGGTTCCACATAGGTTTTTTGCCGACAAAAGTAGGACAATCTAAACTGGAATGAAACACGGGATAGACCGAATGCTTACAATATATACTGCACTTTTGTCAAAAAGCGGCATAAGAATTACAGGGTATCATCCCTGTCCATATACTCCTCCAAACTGAATTTCAGTTGATCCAAAAATGATGTCCGTGAACCTGCACGGGTCTTCATCCGGTGGAAACTGTTATGGATGTCGTTCAGTGAAACACGAAAAAGGACCTGGAATATCGAGCTGATTTTACGGATACCTATTTTCCCGTGGGAAATAGCTTCACTCGCATAGAGCGCATAGATCAGTTCGATAAGGGCATTTTTTGATTGCGTCCAGTAGAAGTTTTTGGTTTCCTCACTTTGCAACAGCACATCGGGATTTTGTTCAGGATTTAGTTTTGACGTCAGGTAATTATAGGTTAGTTCGTTGGCTATGATCTTTGCCACCTTGTAGTCAAAGTAGGTAGAAAATTTCGGATCGATCTCAAACACGTAGCTGTTCAATCCATCATAATAATTAATGTTTCCCAGCGTAAAATACTCCCCGTCACGGTCAGTCCTGCCCGAACGATAGTACCGGTAGAAAGTTGAATAACATATATGCACCCTATATTCCTGTGTCAATGCTTTGAGTTGTAAAGCATAATAACTTTGGTTAAGATCACCGCTATCCACGGGGCAAGCCGTCTCAATCCGGTACACTTTATTATAGTGAATAAGTTTACCGAGGATGTTCGGCTTGATCACCTTAAAAAAATAGATTTCCTCATCTATGCCGGAGAACCCCTCCCTCATTACATCATCTTTAACGGTACGTAATAATTCTTGGAGGTAAATAGTCATTTTACACGCTTCGTCAATAAAACTCGATGTTTCGGCTGACAGTTTTCTTTCCAGTTTTTGGATTTCAGCCATGATGTTGTTCAGTTTCATAGCTAATACTTTTTAATTGTGTGAAAACTATTCTAAGCACAAATATTAATATTAACTACGAATTAATTCCATGATATATACCGAAGTCATGGAAGATTTTTATGAAAAATACCCCCCTTCTATTGACTTTGAACGATGGTCAGATTGCAAAATCAAATTTTTCTTATGAAAGACACTATCGAAAGAAATAAACTGCTTTATTAGATCAAACTGAATTGTAGAAAGATTAGAGTACTGTTATATATGGCTTTACATTTGAAATCTTTTAGTACATTTGTGGTTTATAGAGAAGTGTACATTTGAGAATATTCACATATCAAGAAATTTTAAAAAATAAGCGGAATTAATGGCAAATAAATCTCACCTGAAATTTTTAAACGAGCAGCAATTGTCTGAAATTAAAAATTTTAAATATAATTACGGTTTTGAGAAGGATAAAGATGATAGAGATAACTCCCCTAAAAATTATGTTAGGTTAGCAACCTCGTTTAAATCAGATTTAGAAAAATTGGATAATGACTTAGAAGCAAAATACAATGCGAAAGACCGCACTTTGGAGATACCTTATGATATAGATTATGTACAAATCACTTTTCAAGACCAATTTGTAATAAACAAGTATTTTCAAGATTATTACAACGATTTTGGTTTAGAGGCAACTGCCTTTTATGATTTCGCTAAAAGAGGACTATTTGCTGTTTTTGACCGTGATAAGTTTCAAACATTTATTACCAATGTACATAACTTTATTGATTGTGAATTAGATAGAAACCAAAACGCAAAGTATTCCAACTATATTAAGTATATATCCAGTTTCAAACTGTTAAGAGCAAGAGACATTTTAAAATTTACATTGGAAAACATTGGTGATATTATATATCTATCCTTAATGAACTTGCCCTTGGACGATACTATTAAACAGCAAATTGTCCGATCATTGATAGTTTATTTTGAAACGAATGGAATTGCTTATAAACATGACACTGAAAATGACAGAATAGAATTACAAAAACCAACACCCGAGCAAATTCAAAAAATCGTCCAAAACTTTGACATAATCGAGAGTGCTACCTGCTCTGCATTTACGACCGTTCGACCAAGTGAGTTTAATACAGTAGAACGTCAATTTGGCTTTACAATTCAAAATGCAGATGAAGATTTACCGATTGTTGGTATTATTGATACAGGCATTAGCAATCAAACAGCATTAGCTCCTTTAATAATTAATGATGCTACATTCACTCTTGCAGGCAATCCACTTATTGACCAGGCAGGGCGTAGAAGTGGATTATATTATTTAGGACACGGAACGGCTGTAGCAGGTTTAGTAGCACTGGGTAAAGAAAATCATAGAAACAATTTTAATGGCAATGTTTTAGCCGATGCAAAATTACTCTCGATAAAAATCAGTGAAAATGGCAACGGTTATATTTCAGAAGTAGATTTATTGAAAATGCTATATGATGTTAAGGCTAAATATCCTGACATAAGGTTATTTACATTGACTACTTGTTATAGCCGCTATATGAACAAGAATGAGGCTTTCTCCGACTATACGTACTCTTTGGACAAATTTGCCTATGAAACAAATAGTCTCATCTTTATTTGTACAGGAAATAATGAGAATTGCATCAACGAAAATACAGGTTATGATTTATCCTATTTTCATGGAGACCACACCAATTTATCAACACCAGCTGATAGTCTAAATAATCTTACTGTTGGAGCAGCAGCCGATAATTTAAAAGATGGTATCTTTTTAGGTATTGCCGACGGCAAGGAATTTCCAGCACTATACACGAGAAAGGGACATATTGATTTATCTGCAATCTACAGTGATGCCAAGAAAACAAATAAAAACTATTTCAAACCTGATGTAATTGAAAGTGGTGGAGATGTAGGATACTATAGTGAAAACGTTTTGGATTGGATGGATGAACCAGCACTTACTCTACTATCAGCACGTCCAGAAATAGGTGTGACACCAGATGCAGGGACAAGTTATGCAACCCCTTTAGTTGCTAATCTTGCAGCTAAAATTATAAAGAATTATCCTGGTCTATCAAATGAAAGTGTCAAGGCTCTCATTATAAATGGGGCATCACTAAATTTGATACAATTTGCCTCTAATGTTTCTAAACTAATAAACAGAGTTGCAGGGAATGGCTTGGTTGATGAATTTAAAAGTTTGTATTCTGATGAAAATTCGGCAACATTAATTTTGGAAGATACCATTGAAAATGGTAAAATCAAAATTTATCCTATCAACTTTCCAAGATACTTAGTGGAAGATGATTTAGGAAAGAAACGAGGAATTTTAAAAATTACTGCTGCACTATGCTTTAAGTTCTTGCCGATTAAGAACAATCAGCTTTCTTATAACCCTATCCATATGGCTTTTAGTATTTTCAAAAATCAGTCTGCGGAAGATATTATGAAGCCTGATGAAGAACTGAAATCCAAATTGAGGTCAAACTTATCTTGGTCTGAAAATGGTAGATATGTTTCAAAGCCGTTACCATATTCCAATACTCAAAAAATATCATTAAATGTGAGCATAGATGATTTGAATAATGAAGCGAATACTTTCAGATTAGCTATTCACGCCAAATTATCTGAACAAATAGTTGGAGGATTACCCCGAAACTACCCTACAGAATTTCCCTTCTCTATTGTGTTGACTATTGAAGAGACTGTGAAAAACAGTACAGGAAAACTATATGATGAAATTCAGTTAGTAAATCATATTGAAGCAATCCAGGATATTAGTATCGACACAGGATTAGAAGCGGAAGCATTAGATATTTAATGATAGCTTTTCTGCTTCAACTAGTTTCTGCCAAATAGCAGTATCTATTTTGGCAGATAGTATTTTTTGTGGTTCTTTGGTAGCAAACAAAGTTCTTTTAATAGCAGTGATTAGTGTCTTTTGGATACTATAATAAGAAAGCCCAACGCAGTGTTTTATAATTCTGTTTGCTGCGGCTTTATTATCGAACTTGAAATTACCATTTTGCAATACCAAATCAATTAACTTTTTGACTTCTACTTCATTAGGCAGCTGAAATTCGATAATATTGTCAAATCTTCTTAATAAAGCGTCATCCAACATATCTTTCTGATTTGTTGCTGCAATGACGATGCTACTTTGAGGAAGATAGTCAAACAATTGGAGAATAGTATTGACAACCCGTTTCATTTCTCCGTGATCTTGACTGTAATCCCGGATTTTACCTAAACTATCAAACTCATCCAAGAAAATAATACAATCTTCAAGGGCAGCTTTCTTAAATATTTTGGATAGATTTTTACTTGTTTCCCCTAATTTAGAAGACACGATTGCACCTAAATTAATAACAACCATCATCTTTTCTAATTCACCTGCAATAATATAGGAAGCTAAAGTTTTTCCACAGCCTGATGGGCCATATAATAGCAGTTTGTTGGAAACTGGTAATCCAAATTGTTGTAGTACATCTATCTTCTGATGTTCTTCTATGAAAAACATCAATTCGTTATATACCTTTTCATTTGCAATAATGTTATCTAAGGTATAATCAGAAGTTATTTTCTCTAAAATCAATTCAGAGATTTCTTTATCTTCAATTCTATTTAGATATGCTTCCGAACCGACTTTTGTTAGTCCATTCGTTTTTTGAGTTCTTAAAGCATCTTTCAGAATGGATTGAAGCTGAATGGCAAAGTTTAGCTTTTTAGTTTTTTTTGAATGCTCAATTAACTCGTTCAGTACAGATAATAAGCGTTCTTGGTCATTTTCAAGACCATACTTTGCTATATCTTTTATGTAATCCAACTGTGCCATTTGCTGCAAAGGTAATTCTTTTTTATTTAATAAAAATATGGCAATCTATAAATTAAACAAGTAAATTTCTTATAAGTTTGATCTGAATTGTAAATTAACATTCATATAACGAAGTATTTGATTATTTTCTCATATCCTTACTGCGGCTTATACTGGGATTTTTAAAATATCCCAACTCTTGTTTAGCGGCTGCTATACTTTCCAACATTTTGTCATTCAGTTCCGGAATATCAAAATAGGCTATGTCGAATATATATTCATTTTCAGGACTTCTTCCGATTGAAATTCCAATAACTTTTGGAGCACTTTTATTTTCCTTTCTTGCTATCAAACACCTAAGTTGTAATTCTTTGTCTCTATTTTCCCAGTTTTTATGGTTTAAAGGCATAACAACATAAGAATGGTCACTATCCTTAAGAGGAGGTATCATCCGTCCTCTTACTTCCTTTTCAATCGCATCTATCAAACACATACCTAATTCCATTCTGTTTATTCGGGGTTCTAAGGCAATTATTCGTGTGGCTCGTTCTAAGTCGGATATTAAAGCATAGTCCCCTTTTTCTTTAATGTGAATAGTATGAAGTTGAGATACAATTTCATCCCATATATAGCTCTGTGGAATTTCCTTTTGCCAATATTCATAGTCAGGGCTTTTTACATATTCTTCCCACATACCCCCATCAAGAATAACAGTATCAGGCTCAAAATCAAATTCTAATGAAGTGCGGAGATAGAGCGCAAGAAAATCAACTTCCCTCGGAACCATAATAGTTTTGTTAACCAAAAATTTTTCTTTGGCTTTTAAGTAATTTACAAAATCAGTAATTGTATCCAATTCACTTAAAACAGTAAAAGTTGATTGTTCATCAAATACATGAACAAAACCGTTTCCAAAGTTTCCTGTTTCCAAAGGGTATTCACTTTTCCGCCCAAAAGCTATTGCAATTCTAAATATCTCTCGATTGGAATATGGAGGAAGCTGAATTTTAGTAACCCTATCTCTAAGCGTTATTTCATCGACATTCTTTAGAAACCTTTCTGCACCATATATTTGGTCAATAGAGCTTTGAATGGCTTTTTTCTGCCATCTTTCATACTGAATGTTTTCGTCTGAATGCTCTGAAACCTTAATATCTTTAATGGATATAATTATAACGGAGTTTTCACAAACCACCAGGACATCACACAGTTCCTTATTTTTCTTTCCTAAAGGACTTGGAAAGCTCCAGAACGGCAGGAAAGATTTCTCACATAATTCAGATACAAATTTTTCAGATGGGGTCATTAATCTATTCTTTTCTTATGTTCGTTTTTAAAATGTTGTTTCTATAATTTGTATAAGGTTTCATTGTTCCGTCAGGTAATGTTTTTTCCTCTTTTACCTTTGTAATAATTTTTTCAGGTGCGTCTATCTTGTTTAGATAGATTTTAATTCCTGTGACGGTTTGTGAACCACTGTAGAGTGTTTTACGTCTACTGATTTTTAAACCGCTTTGTAAAACAATTTCCAAGATTTCCCCAATGACATCCTGAAAATCTAATTGAGACGAAAAGGTTAAATCATCTATGTATCTTGTATAAGTGATATTGTGAGCATTACAAAACTCAATAAGCTTATAATCAGTCTTTAAAAATACGATGTTTGAAATATGCGTACTGGTTGGTGTACCTTGTGGCAATTCCCCTTTCCATGTTGTTAGCCGAGTTATGTAAAAAGCACATTGAGTATTAAAGCCTAACTCAATGAATGTATCATATACTCTCTGTGCTGTTATTGAGGGATAGAAATCTTGCAAATCGGTAGTTAGTATATATTTCTTTCCCTGATGTGGTTTAGCATTTGTGATATTGCTCCGCTTTTTAACACCACCATGCACATTATCAGGCAATTCTATTAAAGAAAGAATGCGATCTTTTATTTGCTTTTGAATTATTTTCAAAGGCATTTTTGATGGTCGTATTACTCTTTCTTTAATGGTCCCATCTTTATATCTCTTCGGTTGATTAGTCTTTTTGTCAATCTTTATTTCAGACCACTCGGTGTAATAGTTGTCAATCTCTTTGACAAAGTCATCCAGCTCTTTTCTTGATTTGCCGATAATTGACGGGAAATGTAGCTTACCTCTCCACTCTAAAGAACTCATTTATCAGAGATTTTACGGATGGGTTGATAATTTCAAAAGCCCTCCTTTTCTCGGGAGAAATGTCATCCTCATTTAGAGACAAGAAGAATAATATCGGTAATGGTAAATCAAGGTTTTTACTTATCTCTTTGAGCGTTGCCAGATTTGGTTCTTTGGCATTATTCTCTATTTGAGATAAGTAGGTTTGAGTGATACCACAACACTCGGCAAACTCTGTTTGAGTTTGCCCTCGTTGCTTTCTTATATCTTTGATTACTGTACCTAAATTCATCTTAGTTGATATTTAATGGAAGAATTTAAAGGGTGTCGGATGTATGTTTCTCGTAAAATCTGTTTCATAACTCAGTTGCATTAAATTAAAAACTCAGTAATTAGCTCAACGATATCAGCGATTTCCATTTGATAATGCTTATCCGTCAACCCTTTTTTTGTTCTTAACCTATTCAATTTAGCAACTGCCTCATTCAATAAATTAACGTCACTTTCCGAAAGAGAACACTGGCTCTTTAAGATGGTTTGTAATGTTTCTCTTAAACCATCGATGTTTTGAATACGTTGTACTCTGCTCATAATTGTAATTGAATTTAATTATTGGGACAATATTGTCCTGCTTCATTTACAATAGCCAATAACTAAATGCGTAGGCAATGTTCTCTATGCACCACTTTAAAATCCCTGCTTCTTTTTCAATAATATATAGAAGCATTCAAATCAATTCCATTAATATCTAATCTTCTGATATCCTTATATAATCTCTATCAGTTAGGTCTGATTAGGGATTGAGATATTTCGAGGGACAGACAGGACGATTGACCCGAAACCCCAGAGGGTTGTTTAAATAATTAAACAAAAAAAATAGAACTCCACTTAGTAATTGGCTTTCAAAACATCTTTTCAAAGAACTACGGTGCAAATATATAAAATATTTCTGACAGTTAATAAAAACAGTAGAAATATTTTAATTTTTTGTCAGTATTAATATTATTTACACATTTGCAGAAAATTTTTTAATCGTTATGATAAACATTAACGATATTCCAAAAAGTAAAGGCCCGACAAAAACAGACATGTCCAAGAGAATAGAAGCAGAGAAAGTCTTTACCGCATTTCGAGCACCGGAATGAGATGTTATCCGATTTGTCAAATAGCTCAGAGACAGGAACTCCTAAGCCCCGGCCAGTTTAGTAATATTGTCAAGTGTAAAATTGCCGGATAATATGCGGTACGATTTTAGAGACTAATGAAAAAGAATGATCTGTTCCGGTTAACGGAATCCAATATAACGCCTGTCCATAGCGATGGGCAGGATTAGAAGAGACAAAAACCAGCTCGCTTTATAACTCAAATTCAAAATTCTAAGTGTTATGGAAGATAAAGTAATCGAACAGATCATTATTAAAGCTTTCGAGATAGGCGTACACAATACGCTGAACGCTCTCGGTATTACCCATGAAATTGTAACAGAATCACAAGCTAAAAAAATATACAGTGCGCGCCTGATAACAGAATGGCGCCGCAAACGGTGGATTGTCGGATATCCGACAGGAAACCCGAAACGCGGCAAGGTATATTTCAAACGGACTGAATTAGAAACGGCAAGCCGGATGCTCGATATACAAAATATCATACCGGCAAACCGTATATTGGGAAATGATGAGGAAATCACTCCCCGCTTTTAGTAAGTATAAGAACCATACAAGAAACGGCTCATTTTTAACTGTTCTATGGAGGCACGATTGAAACATCGGCCTTATTAATCTTGTCAGAAAAAATGGTAAAAAAAGACGGCACCCCTCCCCGTTTTTTTTTATCTTCAATCATATAAGTATATTTTCTGGAATAGGATTACCTGATTCATCAGTTGCCGATTTATCAATAATAAGCGATCCCACGGGGACTAAGGCGACATTATTGCCATCTTCATCAACAATAGATGCATTTACGCCTCCCTCTATCAGCCTGTCACCATTTACGTAGTAAGATTTACCATTAAACACCACTAAATAAGTTTTCATAAATCGAATTATTATTAAAAGTTATTTCACAAATATACAATTTATTATTTTGACCCCGTTAGTGGCTCGCAATATGCTTTGTTTACCACTTTATCCCGTAAAGATGCCTTATTCTTAAAATGACGTGATATATTTCTTACAAGGTCGCTGTAATTATCGCTACCATCTTCTTTTTTGTGATAGAATGGCTTTATGGACACGCAATTATCGTGATTAAAAAGTGTACTTAACAGAGTTCTATCGGATAGTCCGCACGAATGGCCAAATATGAATATTTGGAAATAATCACTATCGATATATTCCAATAGCCTCTTATAGTTATCCGTTTCATGGTATCTGGTGCTTTTGATATTCTCCAAATACTTATTGTCATCCAGATTCTCAATTTTACTATAATCTTCATCAATCTCATCTCCGAATCCAAAAATTATTGGATTATTGTTTCTATTTAGTTTCCCGTGAATATATATATCCTCTGTATTGATGAAAGGCTGATTATCATGCAATTTCTGGAAACTTCTATTATATTCATAAATTTCCTTTTTATATATCTCAGGGGTGGATGTGTAGTTGAAATTAACAAAAAGCAGATTATTAAGTAGTAAGTCAGGAAAACAATCCGTAGAAACAGGCGTATTTAAAATTCTTTCTATACCTCTTTGATTTATACGTTCCCGATCTTTAAATTCTCTTTTAATATTCTCATCACTTTTTTTTAACGGATCATCCTCACTATTTACAATCGATGAAATGTATTTAATTTTATCCCGAATATATTGTTTTTTGTAGGTCTGGGTAAAATCACGGAATCCAAATTCAGAAACTATTCTGTTGAATATGTCTGGCTTAAATAAGTGCGGAGGTATTTGGATGTTGTATAAGTAATCAATCAAAAGTTGTTTAATTCTCTCAAAATCTCTATTTAGATCTTCAATACTAAAGTATTCTTGAGATTGAAACGTTTTACTCTTTACTTTTAGTCTATTATTCAAACACTCTTTCAGAGCACGATAGAACTCTTTTTCTATATCTACCCAATTATTTAAACTGCAGCTATCGGAAATTCTTTTAAAAAAGAGATTTTTCAATTCAACGTTAACATCTTTTCTGAGCGATACTCTTCTACATATTTCTTTATATGTCATCTCCTCAATATCAGAAAAAGCATTTATAGGATTACCCTGGAAAGGATCGTGGCTTTTGGTAATATAATTAATATTAACACTATCATCAGAAAATGTACCCGGTTTAGATTCCTTTAGATGCTTTGCAATATTACTCCAATAATCATCAATAAAATCTTTGTAACTCGTTTTTAAACCATGAGCCAAATCAAAGCCGTTTCCGATTAAAATAATGCGATTCATGTATAAAATTAATCCTTTTAAATAGTGATTCAACAAAGGTACATTTTATTTCAAATGCTCCCTTCCTTTTCGATAGCTTCTTTTACACTTCGAACAATAACAACGCTAAACCGAGCGATGTACTTCGATTGATCATAGGGTTGTCACAGAAACTTTTTCCTTTAAAAAAATAAAGGAGTTGTCTTTTTAGACGGGAAATGTTTATTTTTGCTTTTTACGAATTTTAGGTGCAGAAAATATGAGAATAAAAGATATCTTTAGAAATGAGCCAAAGCTTGAACCTTTGTTTAATGACCTAAAAGGGTTGAGCATCGATGAATTTCTTGAATCTAGAAATTTCAAAAATTTCTGCATTAAAAATAGCTTTGAAGGTAAGTGGAATTCGTATTTCGATTTAGCCCGTGTAAATAATAGAATTATTGCGGCAAATTTTGATTTTACACCAATGTATCGTGACAATGCTTTTGCTTTTTTGATGAATGATTTTTATTCGAATAATATTTATGCTTTTTTTATCTTTATCAAATTGTTTCTATACGAATACAAGCAATGGGAGGGTGAATATATTGATCTTCATAATATCATCGAAGATTTAGAAATAATTGGATGTCCTAAAGAAATTATATCAGCTGTATCGACTATAAATAATGAAGGTGAGAAATTAACCTTTTCAATAACTCTACCTAGAACAATAGGGAATGTTCAAAAATTGGAAGAATCTATTCAGCTGATGGATTTATCCATAAAAGATAGAAAATATAGTTTAACGATGACCTATGCTTATTCCTGCTTGGAAGGATTATTTAAAGCATACACGTTAAAGTTAATTCCCGCTAAGTCCAATATAGATAAGTTAAATCAATTAGCCAAAATTGTTCGAGACGATATTATTGATAGTTTTAAAGAAAAAGGAATTGATTATCCAGAACAAATAATAAATTTAATAACAACGATGACCAACGCAATATCAAATGCAAGAAATGAGTTTAGTGATTCTCATTTTGATAAGAATGCAGATAAATGGCTAGCGCAATTTGCTCGTGATTCGGTATATTCTATAGGTAGACTAATCTTAAATCTTATGTGAAGTATGAAAAAGATTTTGGTTGTAATGATGGCTGCAATGGTCATATTGATAATAGGCGGTTGCGAATCGAACAGGGTGAAAGAAAACAGGAAAACCTATATGGATTTTCTCAAAAGTATGTCGGATGCCCCGGAATTTCTAAAGATCATTAGTGAGAAAGTAAACGATGACACCCCCTCCAATATGTATTTTGTCGTTGAATTTGAAACGAAATATTGCGGAAGAGAATTAAGAGATAAGGTTAAGATTGAATTTCTCGGAGATTTGATGCATAGATTCGATGGTGTATGGCCGGATAAATACAAAGCCGCATTTCTTATTGATATAATAAAATAGTGCCGCTCGAAAAGAGGACACTATTTAGATCTGAGCTAAACGATCCAGATGCAATAGATACTAAATTATAGTAAAAATGATTTTCAGATACCCAATATGAGAAAAAATGATTCTGGTAGAAAAAAAGTTATCAAAAGACTCGCCGAAAAGTCTTTTAGAAGAAAACTACGTTCAAAGTACAAGAAAAAGCTAAAGAACAAACAATTATTAGGTGTAAAAAAACAGCAGCGAAAAGAAAAAAATATAAAGCAGAATCTTCAACAACAATTTATTGATTATAAACACATAAAGGCGCCTGTCATTTTTTCTCTGACTCAAAACACTGAAGCATCATTAGCCTTCATAGGTAAAATTGAAGAATGCTTTGAAAAAAAGAAAAAAGTTTTTGTAAATCTCGAAAAAGTGGAAATAATTGCACATGGAGCAATTGTTACATTGTTATCAATAATGATAAAATTTAAAGCAAATAAAATACGTTTCAATGGTAATTTTCCTAAAAACAAGAAGGCTGAAGCAAATTTAAGAAAGTCTGGATTCTTTAAATATCTTTATGAGAATGATTTTGAAGAGCAAGATGAATATTATTTTGAAAACGAAATATGCACACATGCAAAAAAGAAAGTTGATTCTCTACTATCTGATGAAATAATAAAAAAGGTAAGTAAATTTATTTGGAAGGAAGAACGCAGATGCACAGGTTTACAAAGAGTGTTTATAGAATTAATGCAAAATACGAATAATCATGCTTCAAATACAGCAAAAGGAGAACATCATTGGTGGGCAACAACGTATTATTCAAAAGAAGATAACAAAGTTTGTTTTGCCTTCATAGATTATGGGGTAGGTATATTGAAAAGCTTGGAAAGTAATAAAGAAGGGCATAAGTTCTTTGGGGTTATCCCTAAGATTAAACAGCTATTTAATCCTTCGACAAATGCAGAAATATTAAAATTATTGTTGAATGGAGATGTTCACAAAACAGCTACTGGTCAATATTATCGAGGTAAGGGTTTACCTGGAGTTTTTGATGCTTGTAAAAGCAACAAGATTTCGAATTTGGTTATTATCTCTAATAACGCCATTGCAGATTGCACAAATAATAAATATGAAAGTTTAAACAATAAATTAAATGGTACATTTGTATATTGGGAGTTAAATGCAAATAATGTCAACATTAAATAGATAAAGATATGAAAATCAAGATTGCATCTGATTTTAGTAGAATTCCTGGAGCGAGATTTCCGGAAGAGGGTGATTTTTCCGGACAACAATTCCGTCAAGAAATTCTTTTGCCAAAGTTAAAAGAAGCAATAGACATTAAAGAAATATTAGAAATAGACCTTGACGGTACGGCAGGTTTGGGCACTTCATTTTTAGAAGAATCTTTTGGAGGACTCATAAGAATTGACAATTTAAATTATCAAGCTATTATCGACACTATCAAATTTGTTTCTAATGATGACCCTGAATATATAGAAGAGATTAATAACTATCTAAAAGAAGCCGATGAGAAAGAAGGTAATTAATACCATTGTATTTATAGTAGTTTTTTCAATAGGAATAACTTTTGGGAAATTATTGAATTGGGGATACTTCGAACTTTCCAAAGAAATAAGCGTTGTCGATTCTCTCTCATTATTTATTACAATCGGTTTAGCAATATATATCACTAAAATTTTAGAGAAAGAAGTACAAGATATTAGAATTGAGAAAGAGTTATATATTGCAAAAATAACCGAATTAGAGGAAAGTCTAAAAAGTTTTGACGTTCTGATCGAAGAACACGAAATTATTTATAACAAAATAACTAATCGTATTCACTCTTGCCGGATAAAAAAGAACAGCATATTTGGAAACATTAAAGATAGTCTAAAGCAAATAAAAACAAGCGACATAGATTTGTTGGAAAAAGAAATAACAGATAAAATAAACTCTTTAAAGCGTCTTTTAACAGAGACTTCAGCAGTTCCAGATAAAATACCAGAATTATCTGTAAAAAAAGGAATTGCAACTTTTTCTGTAAGTAGGATAATTGAAATAAGTACTGAAATAAATGCGATTAATGAAAGTCTTTTTAAGATGAAAGTCAGGATAAATAATCTATAAAATTTAAGACTCTGCCATAAGTTTTTCCGTGAAAAGCAATGTCACTATTTTAATTTATGTATTTTTGTTATGATTTAAAATTGCTCTGATTAGGCTGGAAGTCTTTTAATCCAGTTCGATGTACCAAAAGGTTTTTCTACCTTTTTAATTTTCGAGCAGTCGTTTTGATTTGAGACTGTTTCCCATTGGGTTGATTTTCGTCCACTTCATACTGAAACGGACTATCTTTCAATTGATTAATACGTTTCAGATCTTCTAATAAAGAGTTCGAATTTGCTCCCGCCAGGTGTACTAAAAACCGCTGTAAAACAATTGATTTACAGCGGTTTTTCTTTTTATGAGACGCCAAAGAAAAGGAGAGATAAGATTTAAGCAACTTTGACCATAAATCACTCCAAAATAAAGTCATGCGACAATTATCATAAAAGAATATTATCGTATTTCTATAATATAGAGTACAACCTCGGAAAACTCAAACAAGTTTGGTTTTTCACTCGGCTTTCACTATATTTGCGCCGAAAAGGAGAAAATAATTATGGCTAAAATATACAAGGCGGAAGATGTTTTTAAACCGCTGACAAACGAACAGAAAAAAATTGCCGACCAGAATTTCAGAAGGGCCGGCAGCCTGAAAGGTAAAATAAAAGTCGCAAAAGGCGATGTTTTCAATCTGAAAGCAAATTAATGAAACGTTTTTTGTTAGATACGCATATTCTTATTTGGTTTTTAGATGAAGATACAAAACTGAACAAGCATATACGTGAAGGTATTTCTTATTTCCAAAACGATTACTTTATCAGTATTGAAGCATTGCACGAAATTATTACATTGCGAACTGTGGGAAAAATAGACCTACAACTCGATCTGATGCAAATAACCCAAATTCTGAAAAATCATAACATCAAAATTTTACCCATAGAACTCATTCATTTAAAAATTCTCGAACACTTATCCGTACCAGTTATCAATGGGAAAAGACATCTTGACCCTTCGGACAGAATGATGATTGCCCAAGTTACACCGATAGAATACAAACAATCATTCAAATAGTATTTATGTCATATTGCAGTTATATAGAAACATTGGGAGGCGGCAAGAAAGAGTTGCACAAAAATTATCACGATAAACTTTACGGCTTTCCAATTCACGACGATAACGAATTGTTTGGCAGGTTGATTTTAGAAATTAACCAGGCAGGTTTGAGTTGGGAAACAATTTTGAAAAAGGAGCAGTCATTTAGAAAGGCATACAGCAATTTCAATATTAAAAAAATTGCAGGATATACCGAAACAGACAAGGAACGGCTTTTGGCAGATGCAGGTATCATCCGTAATAAACTGAAAATAAATGCAGCCATAGAAAACGCTAAAACAATTCTTACACTCCAAAAGGAATACGGTTCTTTTGAGAAATGGTTAGAGCACCATCACCCAAAAACAAAAGACGAATGGGTGAAGTTGTTCAAAAAAACATTCCGTTTTACAGGTGGCGAAATTGTAAACGAATTTTTAATGAGCATCGGTTATTTACGTGGAGCACACTCCGAAGATTGTCCTGTACACAAAGAGATCCTAATGCAAAACCCAATGTGGGCAAGTCAGAAATAAAAAAGCAATCGAATAGATAATTTTCCACGTCGAGATGGCCCATAAAAAAAATCTATTATTTTTTTCCTCAAAAAATTCTCCCGTTTAATTATTTCATTTAACTTTGCATTTTAATTAATAGATTTAATTAATCAATTAATAAATCCAGAGTAATGAAAGAAGACGATAAGAGCATGGAGTTCCAGATTTTGGAAGCAGCCGAAAAGCTTTTTTTGAAACAGGGTTATGCAAAAACATCGACAGGTCAGATTGCGAAGCTGGCAGGCTGTAACCAGGCGTTGGTGCATTACTACTACCGTACCAAAGACAACCTGTTTGAAAAGGTGTTCGAGGAAAAAGTCGGGATGATAGCCGCAAATATTTTAAATACAGGGGGGAATATATCCAACGTTGAAGAAAGGATAGCCCAAATAGTAAGCTTCCATTTCAATTTTTTGAAGCAAAACCCAATGCTTCCCCAGTTTGTATTGAATGAAATATCCTCTAATCCTGACCGGCTCCAGTCTTTAGTAGACAGATTGAAAGTATACATGATCCCTATTTTAACCCACCTGGAAACAGAGCTTAAAAAGGAGATCGAAAAAGGGACTATTCGTCCGATTCTGGCAACAGACTTACTGATTACAATCTTATCGTTGAACATCATGCCATTTTTGGTAAAACCCGTACTCCAAAGGGCGTTAAACATACCGGACGGAAATTTTGAAAAAATACTGGAAGAGCGGCAAAAAGAAGTAATTGAAACGGTTTTATCCCGCTTAAGGGTATAATTTCCCCCGGAATAAACTGAACAATTCGATAAATATAATGGTTTAACAATTCATAAGGTTTAGTGGTTTAACGGGTCAACAGCTTAACGATTCAACAATTCAACACTCCAGTCAATGTATTTTTTTACCATCAAATTAATTATATAATTAAATAGTCAAATTAACAAAATATCTATATGATAAAAAAGTTTTTTATTCTACATCTCTTGTTTCTGGGTTGTCTTACAAGTTTTGCCCAGATAACAATCGAGGATTGCTACACGAAAGCGCAGGCAAATTACCCGCTTATCAAACAATACGATCTGGTCGAGAAAACAAAAGAGTATAATCTCTCGAATGCCAATAAGGGGTACCTGCCGCAAGTCACATTCTCGGCCAAAGCCTCCTACCAGTCGGACGTGACAAAGTTTCCGATTGACTTGTCCCAATTGGGAATACAAGACATAAGTGTTCCCACATTGAGCAAGGACCAGTACAGCGCCACGCTTGATGTCAACCAGGTAATATGGGACGGCGGCACCATCAAGTCGCAAAAGGAAGGAGTGGAAACGGCAGCCGAAGTGGATAAAAAGAACGTGGAGGTGAACATTTACGCCCTCAACGAAAGGATCAACCAGCTTTACTTTGGCATTTTGCTCGCCGAGGCGCAAACTCAACAGAATCGCCTATTGCAGGACGAACTCCAAAGGAATTACAACCAAATAGAATCATACGCCCTCAACGGGA
Organism: uncultured Paludibacter sp.; assembly: GCA_937927845.1. GTDB lineage: Bacteria > Bacteroidota > Bacteroidia > Bacteroidales > Paludibacteraceae > Paludibacter. Next base: position 25,295 of record CALFXE010000273.1, on the reverse strand, counting down.
TAGCCAACCAGTCCGATTTGGATGCCGTAAAGGTGGACTTGCTAAAAGCGAAGCAGAATGAGGTCCAGTTCACCAATACCAAAAAGGCGTACATTGAGGTATTGTCGAAACTGATTGGCGAGGAATTAGGTGAAGATACAGAATTTGTAAAACCCATGCCGGTACGTCCCTCAACCCTCACGATCAACCGTCCCGAATTGGGCTTATACGACGCGCAGATCCAAAACCTTGCCATAAAAGACCGTGAAATCACTTCAGGGCTGATGCCGAAACTCGGATTGTTCGCCACGGGCGGATATGGCAAACCGGGACTGAACATGCTGAAAGACGGTTTCGAGGCATACTATGTCGCCGGCGTCAGGCTCTCGTGGAACATCGGCAACTTATACACCCAAAAGAATAGCCGGAGAGCTATCCAAAACAACATACAAAGCATTGAAACGCAGCGTGAGACTTTTCTTTTCAATACGAACCTTGATGTCACACAAAAGAGCAGCTATATCGACAACTATTTCGAACAGTTGGAATACGACGATGAAATCATCGCGCTAAGGGGCTCCGTCAAACGTGCATCGGAAGTAAAAATGGCCAACGGAACCATCTCCGCCAGCGATCTGACACGGGATATCAATGCTGAACAAATGGCGATTCAGGACAGGATCTTACACGAAACCGAACTACTGCTTGCCATCTACAACCTCAAGTTCGCCACCAATAATTAAAAAAACAACTGAATAACAACTGAATAACAACCGAATAACAACCAAATAACAATTGGATAACAATAGAATAACAATAAAAATATGAAAACGAATATTTTATTCATCGTCGGGATCACTACCCTAATTTTCACTTCATGCGGGAAGAATAATGGAACTTATGACGCTTCGGGTGTTTTTGAAGCGAGGGAAGTCACTGTATCGGCCAGGACAACCGGTGAACTCATCCAATTCGACATCGAAGAGGGACAAAAACTGGAAGCAGGCAAGCAAGCGGGTTATATCGACACCGTGCAACTCCATCTCAAGAAAATGCAACTATTGGCCAGCATGAAATCGGTAGAGAGCCGCCAGTATAATGTTTCCCGGCAAATCGCTTCAATCCGGCAACAGATCGCCACGGAAAAGACTGAACAGAAAAGATACGAAAATCTGGTACAGTCCAATGCCGCCAACCAGAAACAACTGGACGATATCAACGCGCAGATCGCCCTGCTCGAAAAGCAACTCTCCGCGCAAACCGAGACATTGGAGAACAACAACCGCAGTGTCTCAGGAGAAAGTTCGGGATTGATCGCACAGATCGACCAGATTGACGACCAGATACAGAAAAGTATTATCTCGAGTCCCATCAACGGCACCGTACTATCGAAATACGCCGAACAGGGCGAACTGGCCACACAGGGACGGACATTGTTCAAGGTGGCCGATATCGAGAATATGACATTGCGGGTATATATCACTGCCGACCAGCTCACTTCCCTGAAAATCGGACAATCGGTGAAAGTATACGCAGATCAGGGGAAATCGGACCGCAAGGAATATCCGGGAACGATCAACTGGATCTCGGACAAGGCCGAATTCACGCCCAAGACAATCCAGACCCGCGATGAACGCGCCAACCTCGTGTATGCCGTGAAAGTGGCCGTGAAAAACGACGGCTATATCAAAAAGGGGATGTATGGAGAGATCAAAATCAATTAATCATGGTAGCCTTATCAGCCAATAACCTCAATAAAAGCTACGGGACGGTACAGGCCCTCACGGATTTGAGCCTGGAGGTGCAAAAGGGCGAAATCTACGGCATCATCGGCCCCGATGGCGCCGGGAAAACCACGCTCTTCCGTATCCTGACCACACTCCTGCTCGCCGACAGCGGCACGGCGACGGTGGACGGTCTGGATGTGGTAAAGGATTACAAACAGATCCGAAAGATCATCGGCTATATGCCGGGGAAATTCTCTTTGTACCAGGATTTGACGGTGGAGGAAAACCTGACCTTCTTCGCCACGGTTTTTCATACCACCATCGAAGAGAACTATCACCTGATTGAAGATATTTACAAGCAGATAGAACCGTTCAAAGACCGCAGGGCGGGAAAACTGTCCGGCGGGATGAAACAAAAACTGGCGTTGAGTTGTGCCCTGATCCACAAACCGACGGTGCTGTTTCTCGATGAACCCACCACGGGCGTGGATCCCGTCTCGCGCAAGGAATTCTGGGAGATGCTGATGAGGTTGAAATCACAAGGGATTACCATCATCGTTTCGACACCCTATATGGACGAAGCCACGCTCTGCGACCGTATCGCCCTGATACAGGATGGCGAATTCCTGAAAGTGGATACGCCCCAAAACATCATTGCAGACTATCCGCACACCCTGTGGGCCGTGCAGGCCAGCCAGATGCATCAATTACTGAAAGATTTACGTGACTGCCCTTTCATCCAATCTTCATTCTCATTTGGTGAAACGTTCCATGTCACCCTCAACAACGATGCAACTCCCGGCCAATTAAAAGATTTTTTAGCAGAAAAATCCTATTCGGATATTGCCATTCAGGAAATAGAGCCCACAGTGGAAGATTGTTTCATGCTGTTATCAAAGAAAGAAAACAATGGAAAATAGAGTAATATATACGGAAAATCTGACCAAGCGGTTTGGTAATTTCACGGCTGTCGATCATATCTCCTTTGAAGTGGAAAAAGGGGAGATCTTCGGATTCCTTGGTGCCAACGGGGCAGGTAAAACCACCGCCATGCGCATGTTGTGCGGATTGAGCCACCCCACCTCCGGAAAAGGAAGTGTCGCCGGATTCGATATTGCCCGGGAACCGGAAAAGGTGAAACAAAATATCGGCTATATGAGCCAGAAGTTCTCACTGTATGAAGATCTGAAAGTGTGGGAGAACCTGCGGCTTTTCGGCGGTATTTACGGCATGAAAGACAAAAAGATAGTCTCCAAGACCAATGAGATCTTACAGGAACTCGGACTGGAAAAAGAACGGGAGACCCTCGTAAAATCACTGCCTTTGGGTTGGAAGCAAAAACTCTCTTTCTCGGTATCCATTTTCCACGAACCGAAAGTGGTCTTTCTCGATGAACCCACCGGTGGCGTTGATCCCGTCACCCGGCGACAATTCTGGGAACTTATCTACCAGGCGGCTGAACGGGGCATCACCGTCTTTGTGACAACCCACTACATGGATGAAGCCGAATATTGCGACCGCGTATCTATTATGGTGGATGGTAAAATTGAAGCCCTTGACAGTCCCAAAAACCTGCGCCAACAATTCGGGGCAACCACCATGGACGATGTCTTCCAGCAATTGGCGCGAAAAGCCACACGTAAAGCAGATTGAGATATGAAACAATTCAGATCATTCGTAAGGAAAGAATACTATCACATTTTTCGTGACAAGCGGACAATGCTGATCCTGTTGGCCATGCCGATCGTGCAGATACTGCTGTTCGGTTTCGCCATCACCACTGAAGTGAAAGACGTGAAGGTAGCCGTGTTCGACCCGTCAAAGGATGCTTCCACGCAACTGATCAAGGAACGCATCAACACCAGTGAATATTTCACCATTGCCGAGGAATTGACGGATATCGACCAGATCAACGACATATTCAAATATGGTAAAATCAACCTTGTGGTTGTTTTCAGCGATAATTTTGCCGAAAACCTGTTACACACGGGTGAAGCGAAAGTGCAGCTGATAGCCGACGGCACTGACCCCAACCAGGCGTCCACGCTCACCGGCTATGTTTCGGGCATATTGGGTTCTTACCAACAGGAACTCATGGAGCAATACAAAGTGCCGTTCCAGGTCATCCCTGAAACAAGGATGCTCTACAATCCGCAATTGAAGAGTGCCTATAATTTTGTGCCGGGCGTGATGGGACTGATCCTGATGCTCATTTGCGCCATGATGACCTCGATCGCCATTGTGCGCGAAAAGGAGACCGGCACGATGGAGATACTGCTTTCATCGCCGATGAAACCGATATACATCATCCTTGCCAAAGCGGTTCCCTACTTCACCTTGTCCATCGTGAACCTCATCACCATACTCCTCCTGTCGGTGTTTGTGCTTGGCGTGCCGGTTTCCGGAAGCCTGTTCTGGCTTGCGATCCTATCCTTGCTATTTGTCTTCGTGGCGTTGGCGTTGGGCTTGTTCATATCCACGCTGGTCAATACCCAGATGGCCGCCATGCTGGCGTCGGGTATGGGATTGATGATGCCGATCATGCTACTGTCGGGAATGATGTTCCCCATTGAGAGTATGCCGCCCATACTACAGTGGATTTCCACCATAGTGCCTGCCCGATGGTATATAGAAGCGGTAAAAAAGATCATGATCCAGGGAGTAGCAGTGCAGTATATTGCCAAGGAACTGGCCATTATAGGTATTATGGCGATCAGCCTTATCATGCTTGCCTTGAGTAAATTCAAAACCAGATTAAGTTAGACAACCATGCTGAAATTTTTAATAGAGAAAGAATTCAAACAAATTGTCAGGAATGCCTTCCTGCCGAGAATGATCATAATGATGCCCGTGATGATGATGTTGGTGCTTCCCTGGGCGGCCAACCAGGAAGTAAAAGACGTCAGGTTGAGCATTGTCGACAACGACCATAGTGTCTATTCGGAACGGCTGGTGAATAAAATCATTTCTTCGGGTTATTTCAAGCTGACGGATGTGTCCGCCAGCAATCCCGAAGCGATGCGCAGCATAGAATCGGGAAAAGCGGATATTATCCTGGAAATTCAGGATGAGTTTGAGAAGAGCCTTGTCAACGAAGGCGCGGCCCGTGTGATGATTTCGGCCAATTCGGTCAATAGCACGGAAGGGGGCCTGGGTTTATCCTATTTGTCGGCCATACTTGCCGATTATGCCACTGAGCTTCGGGAAGAACAGGGAGGGCAAGCGGTCGTGACAGCGGTCGAAGTTCCCTCATTCGGTGTGATGTCGCAATACAAGTTCAACCCCCATCTGGATTACAAGGTATTTATGGTACCCGCCTTGATGGTGACGCTTTTGACGATGTTGTGCGGATTCTTACCCGCGCTGAACATCGTCGGTGAAAAAGAAGCCGGCACCATTGAACAGATCAACGTGACCCCGGTAAAAAAACTGGTTTTCGTACTGGCGAAACTCATTCCCTACTGGGTTATCGGCTTCGCGGTGTTGACAGTCGCCATAGGGTTGGGAGCATTGGTTTATGGTATTTATCCCGTAGGCAACCTGCTTACCATCTTCCTTTTTGCCACAATCTATATTCTTGTGGTTTCAGGGATGGGACTGGTTATCTCCAACTACTCCGACACCATGCAGCAGGCCATGTTCGTGATGTTTTTCTTTATGATGATTCTGCTATTGATGAGCGGGTTGTTCACCCCCACGACCAGTATGCCGGAATGGGCGAAAACCATCACCGTTTTTAATCCGCTGAAATACTTTATACAGGTAATGCGGTTGGTGTACCTCAAAGGCAGCACATTCTTCGAGATGATACCCCAATTCCTCGCCCTGTGCGGCTTTGCCCTGGCATTGAATACATGGGCGGTGATGAGCTACCGGAAAAGCCAGTAAATGAACGCTATTGCTGGAGCAGAAAAACATCACTAACCGTCATTTTTTTGATAGAAAACAAGAAAAAAACAGCTTATCTATGAAATAAAAGTATTACGCTATCATTTTTATACACGCGCCATCTTGAGGATGGCGCGTGTATAGTTCTCAAGAGATTCAATAAGTCGCAATACGATCTTTTAGCTTGTCGATCAATTCCTGTGGAGGCATACCCGATTGCTCACTCATCATTTTGATGGTGGCAATAGGCAACACCACTCTTGCCATGGGGCTCTTCAACATCGAGAATCGGGGATTTATAGAAGGCAAGTCGTCCTTTAACCGGGGATAGCGCTGGATCAATGTCTTTAGCTTGGTCTCCGCAGAAATAGTTATCTCACCCTCACTATCATCACCGGTTAGGTCGTTATCGCTTACGTCTCCACTTTCGTTTTCCGGTTCCTGGGAATATTGGAGGTCCCGGACACTTTGGTAAGAAGCCTCTTCGCCTCCGTTCTGCCGATGCTGTTCCTTTTCCCATGTAAGCAGTCTACGTTCTCCTTCAAGCCGACGGATATGGGTGCAATCCTGCATCATTTCCAATACGCCCCTGAAAGTGCCGTCTTTATCCCTTACGGCCACATAGACGATATAGATAAAAAGATCCGGCTTATTGATCCAGAATTCCGCTTTGCTCTGCTCACCACTGCGGAATTTCTCGATAATCTCTTCCACGGCATGCAAGCTTTTTGGCGGATGGCAATTACGAACCTCCCTGCCGATTACACCCTTACTGCGGGGAAAGACCCGGTGTTCCGTATCGGTATAGAACTTCACGAGATCGTTTTCGTCCACGTAGGAAAGGTCCACGGGCATGTGTCGGAAAATGAGATTGATCTGATCCAGGGTAAGTTTGCCTTCAGCCACATCGAATATGCTATCCTTCGGGGCCGTCTCTATACTTTTTCCATATTTGGCGAGTAACAAAGCCAGATCGTCCATCAGGCCGGCCTGGCCTGCCTCCACCGATTCCTCCTCTTTGGCAGATGAGCGGTGATCAAGGCCGGGCATATCGATCAGGAAGAACCCGATTTCCCTGTCGCCTGACTTCATCTCTTCAAATTCATCATCCGGAATCAACTTCAAAGAAGTCGGATAGAGGATCATCTCCTCTTTCTCCATAAGATCTCTCAGGTCGATGGTCATTCGTGTGTATGCATCAAAAAAGAATTCGGGATTTACATCGCCGTTCCGTAAAACCTCCAATGCACTGTTCATCTCGTCACGTATCTCGTCGTCGTACACCCACATCGTGGTGGAAGGACGGTCGAAACCCTGTCTCTCCAATGCAGAATATAGCTGGTTCTGTTTGCGGCTGAAATGTACTTTGTATTGGATGACCTGCTCCATCAATTCCAACCAGGGATTCAGGATAAATGGCTTTTGTAGCAACTCATCCCCTTTCCGGAGCAACTCTTTCATCTTTTTATTTTCCCGCAAATATGCTTCTATAGGATGGCCGTATGGTAATCCCGGCTCATCGGGTTGGATCAATCCTTCAAATATATCCAACATGGTACGTACATCCTCATTGCGGCATTCGTCAGGATCCTCGTCTTTGAGCAGCTGCTCGGCGGCGGCAAATTCTTCGGGTGAAATTTTCCCTACTTCATTTTTCATCCGGCTCTTCGCTTCATCAGCCGACAGGTCACCTTTTTCGTACTGTTGCTTGAGATGAAGCATTCGTTGGAGTTTATCACGGTCTAAACTCTCAAATATTGTATTGCCCATTTTTTCATCCATAATAAAACATTTTTTGTAGAAGAAGACTTCTATTTTACGCTGTGATAATTGGATGATACAAAAAGTACTCTTGAGCATCATCCGGATTGTACTTCTGTCACAAAGTTACAGAATCGGGAGTGTGTCCGCAATCGCAATAAATAGCTATTTTTCAGGTGAAATATCCCTCTTTTGGGGTATATCCATCTTCAGCAATTGACAGACTATTTCACTCTCCACCCTTTACTTATAACTCATAACTCCTATAGTTTGTTTATATTTGTGTCCAGCCATTGGAGACGTTTTTCCACGAAATCTACCAGATAATCAACCTCCGCCTTATAGGATCCCCTGACTATTGATGTGTTCCATTCAGGTTTTGTAATACTCCACCCTGCACCACCGTTAGCTTTCATTCCGAAATTCCTGGCTTGGGAGTCCTGTAACGCAGCAGCATGTTCCCTGATAAAATCGGGAATACCGTCCAATTGCGGTTTCAACTCGTTCCATCTTTTTTTCAACTCAGAAACAAAATGGGGATCTTCAAAGAAACGATCGAACCAAGGAGTATAAGTATTATCATTAGCACTATAGCTATTAATAAACCAGCCGTCCCATTCCCGGGAAGAAGCACCTTGTTCCCATGTGATATGGTCGGCATTACCAAAAGCAATATCAAAATCCCAGACTAAGGGCTGTTCGATCTTTCCGTTACGACGAATAGCCAAATAACAACTGCCACGCATATTGCCATCTACGTTTTTAGCTAATTCCTGTACAATATAGTAATTAATAAACGATTCCACATCAATATATTTGCGATAACCCTCTTCGGGGTCAATGAAATTATCGCCGTATAAGACCTCCTCTGCTGTATTGAAATAATCCCTAACATAATTAAATTGAGGATCTGTCGGTTCATCGGGATCTTTAAACATGATTGGCAACCCTTCATTCATCTTCGGATAAACTCTATTTGTCTTGAATTTATAGGGTTCATCAAAATGAAAGTCCAGTTCCATAAAATAACCACCAGTCAAAGCTTCCCCTGAATTATCAGCTGATTTCACTAATTCCATATCAAGCCTTTCTTTTGCCACCTTTACATGTTCGGTCAATGCATACACTCCCTTGTATTCATCATTCAGGTAAAAATCAACACTATAGGATGTAGGTGTCCAACTCATTCCTGCAATCTTTGATATCTCAAAAGCAGTGATATTTCTCAACAATGTTTTATCCGTATGATTGGCAAGCAATGCCCAGTCTTTATCGTTACTCATGCCCAATAAAGAGGCCTTATTGTCCAATTTTATGCGATAGGGTTTTTTATCCATTCCCCAGGTAGAGTTGCCACGTCCTCTTACTCCTGCACCGGAAGTAAATTTCACTCCGTCGGTATAATAACTATCAAGATCTTCCACTCGGACCGTAGAAGTCACGTAATTTTCTTTATCAAGGATAGGAACTCCTCCTGCTGTATTGATATAGACCCTCGGTATGCGTCGCTGATTCTTTGTAACAGTTACAGTATAATCAGTTTTCTTCCCATTTTCGGAGGCTATGGAGTAAACTACAGGTTCACTGAAATCATTTGGAGTAACATTACTGGTCTGTTCCTTATTTCCTATCTTTACCGAATTACCAATGTATTTGAATGTAGCGACCAAAGCGTTGGTGGACATACTGTAAGGAATAGAGATAGTGATATCCGATCCCGATATTTCACCAGTAACAATACTTTCTAATCCCTCATTGAACTCGGAACTGAAACTAAATGATTCCAACTCGGGATCAGGGGTTTCACCTATGACTATAGTAACGATATAATCTTTTTTTGTCCCATCTTCTGCAAAGACACTATACACTACGGGACTGCTGAAATTATTTTTTGTCTCATCACTTTTCTGTTCTACATTTCCCACTTTCACAGATTTCCCTGAATAGGTAAATGTAGCGATTAACCCATCGGGAGATACACCATAAGGTATCGTGGCAATAATATCTGATCCTGATATCTTACCCGGTACTCCTATTTCCAAATCTTTATTGACAGTCGTGCTAAAGGAAAACGATTCAAATTGAGCCTCAGAAGACAACTGAACCTCCGGTTCATCCGAACAGGAGGTAAAGAGACAAAATAATACAAAAAATAAAAGCATTATACCCGCAGGATAGATTTTTGAAAAAATTCCGCTTTCCTGCTTCTCTTCACTGGTATTTAAATAATTCATAATAATACAGACTTAATTCAAGAGATTAATAATCATCTGATCACATTAATAAAATAACAAAAAAAATCCAACTCATTTTAAACCGGGGTCGCTAAAAGTATCACCCTGGCTGATATCGCCGCTCTGCATCCCTTTTCTGAACCAGTAAGTACGTTGTGCCGCAGTGCCATGAGTAAAAGAATCGGGAACGGTATACCCTCTCGAACGTTTCTGAATGGTATCATCACCTACCGCGGTAGTGGCGCTGATCACCGATTCCAGATCACCTGGTTCGAGCCGGATCATATTCATCCGCTGTGCATGATACACCCAGACTCCCGCCAGGAAGTCGGCCTGCAATTCCAACTTTACATTCATCTTATTGTATTCCGCTTCACTGATCCGCCCCCGGTATTGATTGACCTGATCAATAATACCCAACAACTTCTGCACATGATGCCCCACCTCATGGGCTGTCACATAGGCCATGGCCAGATCACCTTCAGCCCCGAAATCGGATTTCAATTGATGAAAAAAATTGAGATCGATATACATTTTCTGGTCGGCGGGACAGTAGAAAGGGCCCACCGCCGCTGTTGCACCACCACATTCGGTAACCGTTGCGTCGGTGAAAGTAACCAAAGTAGGAGGTACATATTGCTTATTGAGTTGTGACCTGAAAATCTCTGCCCATACGTCGTTGGCACTGTTAAAGACTCCAAGTGTGAGCACCTTCAGGTCTTCGTTCTCATTCGTCCTGGATGGATCTACAACCTCAGAGTCTCCACCCGGAGCCATACTGCTCACCATGTCTATGGCCTGGAAAGGATTTTGGCCCAACAGCAAAGCAATCACGGCGACAATAATCGCTCCTACTCCACCGACGGCGGCATTCCTTCTTCCTTTACCTCTACGATCTTCATAGTTGGCCTGGCTATCGTTCCTATTGATCCACTTCATAAAACAGGTTTTGGTTTTCTTTATTTCACTTGATTACTTCTCTCCCCCAGTCTCCCGGTCCCCATTACTCCGTCTTTTTTAGCCAATCGTTCACTATATCGGCTTCATACCCCAAATCTTTGGCTTTCCGGAAATCGGCACGGGCAGCTATCTTGTCAAATTGGCCCAGGCGGACACGCCCCCGGAGAATATAAAAATAAGGATTTCCTTTCTGTGACCCTTCCACAGCCCGCAAGTCGGCAGATGCCTTGAATATCTGGTCAGTATTCACATAACATTCCGCCCGGTTCATATAGAAACTGGGATCGACAGGCGAAGAAGATTGTATCAGTCCGGTATAAACCTTCTCGGCAGCCTCCCAATTATCATCCAACTTATAAAGCAGCGCCTTGCTCAGTTTCGTGTACCTATTATCCGGATCTATCGTGTCCGAAGTTTTAAAATCGGCCTCGGCTTTGGATCTCTCATTCTTTTCAAGAAAAAGCAATCCTCTCCGGTAATAAGCTTCTACATCCTCCGGATAATTGCGGATAAGGGTGTTATAATCCTCCATTGCTTCATCAAAACGCTCCATCTCGCACAAAAGGGAAGCCCGGTTATGTAACACCAACTCAGACAAAGGACTATTCCCCAGGGAAGCGGTGAATGAAATATAGGCATCGTCATAAAGCCTCATTTGACGCTGCAATATTCCGAGGTTAAGCAGCAAGACGGGGTTATTTTCATTGGCCGGCTCCAGCGCCATCGCCTTTTGCAGTGCCACAGCGGCACTATCGAGCCGGTTTTGTTCTATATGGTTGGCTGAACGGTCTACCCATCCCATATAATCCAGTGACTGGGCAGAGAGCCCGTAAACAAGAAAAAACAATATAGCCGTAAAAATAATTTTCATTCTGTACATTATGATAATAACAAAAAATCCATCACAAAAATAACTGTTTTTTTGTACTTTTGCGATGTTACACTGTATAAAAACCAAAATGATGACATTGCTTCAAATATCGACTCCTTCCGACAGCATTTTCGTACCACGATCTATTGATGATCCTTCTTTCGGTCAGCTGATCAAAGAGGGTAAATACAATGATATCCTGGATAGTTTCCTCGCCTGGGGGATCGACTTGATAGTAAACATATTAATAGCCATTGTACTGTTTATCATTGGCCGTTTCTTGATTACGAAGATTGATAATTTCGTGGCAAAGGTCATGCGAAAGAGTTCGCTCGACAATACGCTGAAGGGTTTTATCAGCAGCGTACTGCAGACGTTCCTTTTTATTGTGTTATTCATGATTATCATCAATTCCGTGGGGGTAAAAACCGTGTCCATTGCCGCTATAATCGGTACAGTGGGATTGGCAATAGGCCTTGCCATGAAGGACAACCTCGCCAATTTTGCCGGCGGTGTGATGATCCTGTTGAGCAAACCTTTCAGGAGCGGCGACACCATCAAGGCGCAGAATCTGGAAGGAACCGTGGAGCAGATCGGCATTATGCATACTGTCTTAAGGACCGGTGATAACAAGACAATTTATATACCCAACGGACCACTGTCGACCGGCAGTATCATCAATAATAACAGCCTTAACGGTCTACTTCGCACCGAGATTATCGTCAACGTAGATTATGGCTGTAACGTGGAAGAGGTAAAAGAGTTGTTGCTACAAGCTGCAGCAAAGCATCCCAAGGTATTGAAACAACCGGCACCTTTTGCAAGGATGTCGAAGATCAATCCCACTACCCTCGAATTTGTTTTCCGGGTATGGACAAAGAAAGGGGACGAGGGAGAGGTGAATCACGATTTGAGTGAAGCCGTTTACAAACAACTCTATGAGAGGGGCATGATCAGCTCCACACAACGTATGTCGGTCACTCTGGAAAAACCGCTGGAAGAATCTTAATATTCGGAGCTGAAATGAAAACGGATATGTTGAAAATCTTGTTGCGCCATCATTAAGATATAGTTCGATTCAGCCAGGAAGACATCCCTACCCTCTTTGTCGTGCGCCATATACTGGTATTTCCGTTTCTTGAAATCCGCCAGTTGCGCGGCATCATCGCTCTCAATCCAGCAGGCCTTATATAAACTGATAGGTTCCCAGCGGCATTGTGCCCCGTATTCGTGGAGCAAGCGATACTGTATCACTTCGAACTGAAGCTGTCCCACTGTTCCAATAATTTTCCGTCCGTTAAACTGGTTGGTAAAAAGTTGTGCGACTCCTTCATCCATCAGTTGTTCAATCCCTTTCTGGAGTTGTTTCGATTTCATCGGATCGGCATTCTCTATGTATTTGAACATCTCGGGAGAGAAACTCGGCAATCCTTTGAAATGCAGTTCTTCGCCCGCTGTAAGCGTATCACCGATCTTGAAGTTGCCGTTATCGGGCAACCCCACTATATCACCGGCATACGCCTCATCCATGATTTCTTTCTTCTGCGCCATAAAAGCGGTAGGCGACGAGAATTTCATCATCCGGTTAAAACGGACATGCTTATAGTTTACATTCCGTTCAAATTTTCCCGAGCATACTTTCACAAAGGCGATGCATGAACGATGGTTCGGATCCATATTGGCGTGTATCTTGAACACAAAGCCGGAAAAACTCTCTTCATACGAATCCACTACACGTTCTTCGGCCTGTACTTTACGGGGTGAGGGGGCAACATCCACAAAACAATCCAACAGTTCTTTCACACCAAAATTATTCAATGCGGAACCGAAGAAGACAGGCGCCAGTTTTCCGGCAAGGTATTCATCCCGGTCGAATGCCGGATAGACCTCGGTAATGAGTTCCACATCATCCCTCAACTTCTTCGACAAGCGCTCACCGATATGCTTTTCCAGTTCCGGCGATTGGATATCGAACCGCAATGATTCCGTCACCATTTGTTTACTGGGCTGATAAAGATCCAGGCTGTTCCTGTACAGGTTATATACCCCTCTAAAGCGTTCTCCCATATCAATAGGCCAACTCAACGGCCGAACACTGACTTTCAGTTCTTCCTCCAGTTCATCAAGGATATCGAACGGATCCCTTCCTTCCCGGTCGAGTTTATTGACAAAGATCATTACCGGTGTATGCCGCATACGACAAACTTCCATCAATTTACGCGTCTGGGCTTCTACCCCTTTTGCGACATCCACCACCACGATTACACTATCCACTGCCGTAAGTGTCCGGTAAGTGTCTTCCGCAAAATCCTGGTGGCCCGGGGTATCCAGAATATTAATCTTGTGATGACTATATTCAAATCCCATCACCGAAGTGGCAACAGAAATACCGCGTTGTTTCTCGATCTCCATCCAGTCGGATGTGGCCGTCTTTTTTATTTTATTCGATTTCACTGCTCCTGCCACATGAATGGCTCCTCCAAAAAGCAGCAATTTTTCCGTCAATGTGGTTTTTCCCGCGTCGGGGTGACTGATCACGGCGAACGTGCGCCGGCGTTGTATCTCTTCTTTTAATGTCATTCTTTTTCTTATATCATGCAAAGCATACTATCATTTATCATGCGAAGCATATATCAAATCAACACATCGTTTCAGCGCCTCTTTCCAATCCGGGATCTCCACATGAAAAGCTGCACATATTTTCGATAGGTTCATCACGCTATATGCCGGGCGGGCAGCAGGTGCGCCATATTCCTCCGTCTTGACGGGTGCCAGTTCACACCGATCGATGCCCGCCTGTCTTTTAATCTCTTCTGCGAAACCGAACCAGGTAGTTTCCCCCTTGTTCGAAAAATGATAAATACCTGTTTTCCATTCTGTCTCTTCCGTATATTGCAGGATATGAACGATCATCTCCGCCAGATCAGCCGCATAGGTGGGTGCTCCCCGCTGATCATCCACGATAGTCAATCTATCACGTTCATTCATCAGCCGAATCATCGTCTTCACAAAATTGTTGCCATATTCCGAATACAACCATGAAGTACGTATGATGAGCCATTCTCCACCGGCCGCTTGCAGGGCTTCCTCACCTTTCAGTTTCGACTGGCCGTAAACAGAAAGCGGATGTGGTTTCATCTCCTCGGTATAAGGAATTTCTGACTGGCCGTCAAATACGAAATCAGTCGATATATGAATTACTTTTACTCCCTCCTGCCTTGCTACGATCGCTATATTCTCTACCGCCTTTTCATTGACGGCATAAGCTGTCTCCACATCTGTTTCGGCCTTATCCACAGCTGTATAGGCAGCGCAGTTGATAATATAGAGGATGTGATAATCCCTGACAAAACCGGTCACTTGATCCCTGTCGGTCACATCCAGCGTATCGCTATCTGTGAAAAAGAATTGAAACGGCAGGTTCGAACGGGCTGTCAGGTTCTTCAACTCATTCCCCAACTGGCCATTTGCACCGGTTACCAGTACATTTTTCTGTACCAGTCCGTAAAAAAATTGCTGTTTAGGGGTATCCTTGTCAATCCCCCCCAAATGTTTGGTCACTCCTGTAAATATGGGCATGCTTTTTTTTAATTACTAATTACCAATGACTAATTACCAATTTTTTATTAGTCTCATTGGCACATTAATCATCACTACTCGTCCCGATTCATCGGGATCATTAAATCATCACTACCAGTCCCAATTTATCGGGATCATCATCAACCTCCTTATATTTCTCCGAAAGAAGTCGCAGCAGGCCGGTAATTTGTGCGACAGCAGCCTGGGTTTCACCGGAGATTTCCCGTTTCTGCAATCTTAGCAACCAATACCCGTACAAAGCCGTGAAGCAGGTTTCCAGTTCAGAAACATCTTTACTATCCGACTTTGCCCTTAAAGCCACAATATGAGGCAGGGTATTATAATAGACACCGATATACGCCGATTCCTTAGGCTCTTTCAATAACCGCAGGTGAAGATCAGTAAGGTCCATGATCAGGTTCTTGTTGATTTGCAGATGTCCTTTTTCTTGTACACCCTCCGATTTCATCATCAGGATTAGCCCTTCATACCAGTCTCGGGCCTCTTTCCTTTCTTCTTCCGTATGATACACCGGATCGACCAGCGACTGCTGTACCTTGTCGATGTCCAACTCATACGAGCGCAAAATATCTTCCAGTTGCCACATATACAACAGATATTCCGCAATATTCTCTTGTTTCTTTTGCCGGGCTATCAACATAACGTAATTTTGTGCAAAAATACAACGAATGATCAAGTTTTGCATCATCGAGTCGTCATATTTTCTCTCATCTTCCAATAACGATTTATCTCTTCAGATAGTTATCAACTCATTTTGGTTGCAATTAATTTCAAAAAAATCACTTTTCCATGATACGTTTTGATAGCTTTCTTCGTCAAATTAATTGAGTATGGACATTGTTGAATACAAGAAAATAGTCGTCGCACTGCGTCCTTCGTTACTCGCAGTTGCCCGCCGCATTACAGGAAATACCCAGGATGCGGAGGATGTGGTGCAGGATGTATGCTTGAAGATCTGGCATTTCCGTGACCGGATCGATCAATACGAAAATATGAAAGCATACAGCACGACAATGGTCAAGAACCTGAGTATTGACAAAATCCGGAGTCGGAAGGCATTCTCCGACGAACTGGAATTGGCCGGCAAAGAAACGGGAGAGCAACTGCCCGATTCGCTGCTCGAAGAAAAAGAAGAACGTGATGCCATTCGTAAAATAATTGAAATGCTACCGCCATTACAACAGCGCATTTTACAAATGAAGGACATCGAAGGATATGAGACGGATGAAATTACGGAAATTACAGGTATGGCGGCCGAAGCCGTTCGCAACAACCTTTCACGGGCGCGCAAACGGATACGCGAATTGTATCTAATGTATTACCAAACTAAAGAATCAGCAGAATGACAACAGATATCAGGAGCCTGTTAGATAAATATTTCGAGGGGGACAGCTCTGCAGAAGAGGAGAAGGTGTTGCGTCGTTACTTTGCGCAGGACAACCTGTCCGAAGACCTGAAGGTGTACGCATCCATATTCCGTTTCATCGACGACGAAGCGTCAGCCTTGGCCGTACTGAATGAGATACGTAGCGAAAACGGTCACCGCACTCGACGCAGGGTTCGGTCGTATAAAAATCTACGGATGATCGCCGCTGTGGCCGCCACCTTGTTGATCGTCATCCTGGTACTGATACGTCCCAATCGGCAACCGTCACTGAACGGAAACTATGTCTGGGTGGATGGCAAACAAATTACAGATCCTGCCATTGTAGATAAATATGCCGAGGCATCTTTAGGGAGAGTACAACCAGAAAATGACCTCATCGAAGATCAGCTTCGTTTTATGCTGGAATAAGCACAATGCAGATGAACCTTCTTATAATGATAATTTTACGATACGAATATAAACACGTTATTACAATGAAGATAAAGAAAACAATTTTTCGCCTGTTTATCCTTTTCCTGTTCCTTTTCACCACGGGGGTGACGGTACAAGCACAGGAAAATCTAAGGATCAATACAGTCTTCGAAAAATATGGGAAACAAAAAGGTGCCACCATGGTAGTCCTCTCCGGCAAAGCACTCCACAACTATCAACTTGATAAATACCGCAGCATCACCCTGCAATACGACCGGACCATCCTGGAGGAAATACAACAATGCCTCGAAACGGACAAGCAACAGGCGTACCAGATAAAAGAGGTCATCAACAATGGTATTATCTCGTCGGGGTATTACCAGCTTCCCGAACAGAAAAACCAAATAAACAGATATATCCTGTTCAAGATCGGAAACGACGGTACTGCCACGCTGATTTATATGGAAGGAGGAAATGATTCCGAAGAGCTGATCAACCGGTTGTTTATTAGAAGCGACTAAGTAGTTATTTAATTACCAATTACCAATTACCAATTACTAATTACTAATTACCAATGGAGCTAAATTTCTGGTCTTGGGTCTTGGTTCTGAAATCTCAAATCCGACTTCACAAACCCCAAATAGTCTTGGCTCTTGGTTCTAAAAGTCTTTATTCTTTGCTCTTTACTCTAAAAAAATAAAACAATGAAGAAAATTACAATTATCATCGCTTTTTTGTTGCTCGCCTTGTATATGGACGCTTCAACACTACTCCCGGCCGACACCACTTTTCACTACAACAACCGGAAAGTGGTTATTTCAGAAAACGACCATCGAATGAATATCTCGGTATATCATCAAAATGAACAGGGTGATACCATCGAGAGCCGGAAGATATACGAAGGTATCTATACCGACGGGAGAAGTATTGAACGAGTATACGAAAATAGTTTCGAGATATCGGTACCCGATATTTTCAAACCGAAAAGCAAGCGTCGCCCAAGCCGTTCACACTGGGCAGGGTTCGGTGTGGGATTCGCTAATCTCCCCAACGGACTAGATTTCGACGGCGAACTGGCATCTATCGTCAACCTCAGCCGTTCATTGCAATACAACCTGAACCTTATCGAAGGTTCATGGCGTATAGGGAACAGCAATTTCACCGGAATTACCGGTATGGGCATTCAATTCAACGCCATCCACTGGCAAAAGAACAAAGCCATCGAGGTAGTGGATTACAAATCGGTCGTCACCACCACCGAGCCCGGCAATGAATATAGGGACACCCGTCTGCACTATACTTATCTCACCTTTCCATTCCTCATTGAAACCAACTGGGATTTGGGACGTCGCTCTCATTTCTTTGTGAATGCAGGTGTGGTTGCCAAAGTAAAGACCGCGTCATCATCCAAAGTTTGGGCGAACAACGAAAATGGGAAAAAAGTGAAGACTAAACTGCCCGGAGAACTGAATATCCGACCCGTTACCCTGGATCTACTGCTCCAGGGAGGAGTGGACGACCTGGGATTCTTCGCCTCCTATTCTCCGTGCAACCTCTTCAGAAATAACAAAGGACCGGAAGCCAACCAGGCCACTATTGGAGTCCAATTTTACTTCTGATGCAGAATAAGCACGCATCCAAAACAAAAAATGCTTCATTAACAGGCGGGATCATATCTTTTAAAAAAAGCAATGATCCTGTTTTTATCTATGACTGTTTAACGAAATCTGGTGATTTCAGTGCACAATATCGCAAAAAGAGGTAATTTTGCATAAACATTTATAGTGTATGATCAAGTTCCATATCATTGAATCGGGATATTTCCATGGTGACGGCGGCGTGATGTTTGGCACCGTACCCAAAAAATACTGGTCCGCAAAATACAAGGTCGATGAAAAGAATATGTGCGTGATGGCGCTGCGCTGCCTCTTTATCGAGACAGACACAAGACGTATCCTGGTGGATGCGGGAATAGGCGACAAGCACAACTCCCGCTTGAAATTCTTTCAGCCGTTCGACCAGAAAGATATTGCCGGGGAAATCCGAAAAATCGGATATACGCCGGAAGAGGTGACCGACGTGATTATCACTCATCTCCATTTTGACCATTGTGGCGGCTGTACAGTATTCAACAGCGATAAAAAGGCAGTACCCACCTACCCCAACGCCACTTATCACTTGAGCCTTGCCCAATGGAAAAATTACCGCACTCCCTCGCTTTTTGAAAAGGGATCTTTTTTCGCCGACAATATTGAACCGGTGTATGATGCGGGACAATTACAGTTCGTGTTGGAGGACGGGCAACTCGATGAACAGGTCCGGCTGGAACTCTATGACGGACATACTCCGGGACAGATCGCCGTGCTTTTCGATACGGAAGAAGGAAATTACGCTTTTCCGGGTGATGTGGTACCCACATCACTCAACCTCTCATTAAGCTGGCTTTCGGGCTATGACAATAGTGTGGCCGTTGCCATGGAAGAAAAGAAACGCTTTATGGACAAAGCAAAAAAAGATAAGCGCACGCTTATCTTTTATCACGATGCCTATACCGTTTCGGCCGGTTTATAACTTTTGTATTGTATATATGCTACTTCCCCATAGCGGAATACATGCCAATTTACCAACGGAAATTTTTAGAACGCTACCTGAACCCGCCACATCCGTTGGCATCGACAAAGGAGATGCGGCAGGCCGCTTATGGGTTTTGACATTTGAAATGGGTTCATGATTGTAATTTTTCACTTCTTTGTAAAAACCTGAATAAGTCTTTCTTTACCTTTTATGTTGTATCTTTCAGCTATTATGGGATAATTGGCTTTTTCGTAATAATGACCACTCCGTTTTTTCCTTCGTCCCCATACATTTGCGTACCACTATTATCCTTCAACACCGAGATTGATTTAATGTCATTGGGATCAATGGAATTCACTTTAAAATCTTTCGGCATTTTTTCTCCATCAACAACAATTAAGGGTGAATGTCCATTGAATGGATCTAAATCCTGAGAGTTCTTATCATGTGAACTTATTACTATGCGATTCATATTACCCCGGAGAGAATCCATTGATCCGTAACCGACTACTACAACATCATTATCCTTATTTTCCTTTTTCGTCTCAATCAAAATCACACCATCTTTTCCTTTATCTCCATAAATCTCGATAGCGGCCTTGTCTTTTAAGACAGAGATGGATTCAATATTGTCGGCATTTATTTTTTGCATCTCTGTATCGGAGATAGTCTTTCCATCTACAATATAAAGTGGCTGCTTACCACCCACTGAACGTAGAGTCACCTTTCCCTTACCATTTTGAGAACTTTCCATCTGATCTATTCCAATCACTTTCAATTTATCCTGTCCTGATTTATTATCCCCACTGGTAGTCTCTTCAGGCACTAAAACAACAACAAGGTTGTTCTCCTCTTTTTCTACAGGATACTCCACAGTTTTGTAATTGATCATCGAAAATTGAAGTATATCACCTATATTTGCTTTAATACGAAAATTTCCATCCAAATCGGTCACTGTTCCTTTTTCTGTACCTTTGATCGTAACCAGCCCTCCTATAATCACGCCTTGTTTGTCTTTTACACTTCCCGACACCATGACTGTCGACTGATTATCGACTACTTCATCCACATCATCCCGGCCTTTTATCCTGACTGTAATGAGTTCATCACTCTCTCCCTCTCCTTTTTCGAGTATCACCTTCAGATCGGACTGGGATTTTGTCAAGGTAACTTTTCGCTCTTTGTAATCGACCATCACAAAAGAATAGGTAGCTCCTTTTTCGGTATTGAGTACAAATTGTCCATTATTATCACTTATAGTTCCTGAACTGTTTTCCTTGTTAATAATTGCAACCATTGGAATAGGCTTACCGCTTTCATCCACTACTTGCCCTGAAACAGTAATTTTTTCCTCCACTAAGTCTGTGTCATTATTCTCTTTTTCTACTGCTTTCGCATTCAACTTCGGCACTGAAAGTGCAATCAGGGCCATAAACAATACGGGAAGCGTCATTGCGTAATTCCACCCTACTCTACGGTCTGTTTTGTTTTTCTTCATCATAGTAATTCGTTTGTGCAGGTCGCGTTGATGAAAATTGTTTGCCAAAGCAAATTTATAATCGCCTACGCTTTTGCGGATTAATAAAAGTTGGTATTGTTGGGAATCGATTCCGTAATTAAGCACCTGTTGGTCCGCTTGATACTCATGAACAGACTGAACTTCCTGTCGCAATAACCAGGAAAAAGGATTGAACCAGAAAACAGAGGTAAAAACATCGAAAAAGATCATATCCACCGAATGCCGGAAATGAATGTGTGCCCTTTCATGACGGATTACGGCTTGATTATCCGCTGACAACTCCTTCCGGGAAAGCACGATATAGTTCATCCAACTGAATGGCGAAATATTCTTATCGGTTATACATAAGACGGTATGATCAGCCAGGGTTTGTTTTTCTGCTTTACGGATGATAATTATAATCTGGGCCAAGCCGATCAGATAACGGGCAAATGTGAATAGAAATCCCATAACAAACAAGATCATCAGTATCTGGATCCATGGAATTTCTATCCGCGGTTGCGTTTCCACAAACCCGGTAACGGGAATGGAAGAAAAATCCGTCCAAAAAGATTCGGTAATAGGTTCCGGTTGCTTCTCAGGAATAAGATTAAAACGGAAAAGGGGAAGCACTGTTATCAACAATAATATGCATATCAACGAAAAACGGTTGACACTGTGGAAGGTATTATTGGCAAAAAACCACTTGTATAAGCCATAAAATAATACCGTTAAGATGGTTGCCCGGAGCAACCAATAAAGAAAAAGTTCCATAATAGTCATTTTTTAGGATCCGACCTTTCCACTTCATCCAATAGTTTCCGGATTTCTTCCACAGAAATATCCTGCTCTTTGATAAGCGATGAGACCACACTCAGATAGGAATTATCGAAATACTTCTTCACCACACTCCTCAATGTACGGTTGCGATATTCCTCCTCACTGATAATCGCGAAATAACGATAGGTAGCACCGAATGCTTCATGCGACAGAAAACCTTTCTCTTCCAGCATACGTGCATAAGTAGACAAGGTATTGAAATGTGGTTTCGGATCGGGATACCTCTCCACCAACTGCTTTACAAACAGCGGTCCTTCATTCCAAAAAAATCGCATTACTTCTTCTTCCCTGGGTGTTAACTCTTTCATATTTTGATTATTAAATTGTTATACTTCACTTTAAATGTTGTGTGATCTCCGATTTTCAAACGTTTCATCCCGATTCGAAGAACAAAACTTGATAAAAATCAATCACAATACAAATATAACTAAAACCTTTCGTTCTACGACGAATATATTTAGTTAAATAAAATATTTTAGATTGTTAAAATTTCGACTAAAAGAAAAACCGACTGAAAATCAATCGGTTTAATTATTTATACAAAACACTACTCACTGTTTTCAGTCTTTTTGATTACATCAAATCGTTTTTTATGAAAACTGGAACCAGTTATTTTGTCTAATTAGCTTAACGAAAATGTTCTTTTGACAGTAATATATTTTTTTGGAACTTCAGGTTCCGACAAAGCATCAACCCCTTCAATTTTCATTTCAATTTTCGGAAAATCTTTATCAATAAACTCAATATCAAAATCACTCGGTAATTCATTGATTTCAAGTTTATTATCGATAAGATGATGTACAAAATCAAAAGTCAAGCTTATATTGCGTTCAACTATCTCTTTTCGTGTCATTATTTTTTCTGTTCATATCGGACAATCGCCAACCATTTTCCCTGTAAAAATGTTTTATATTGATATACTACATCTAACAATATTCCATTATCAATAACCAATCGAACTCTCAACCGGTTCAATTTTTGGAAATCCAAGTAAGATGTAAACTCAACCTTTTTCATTTCTGTTCAAACAAAGATAAGAGATTTATTGTGAAAATAAAAATTTAATAACAAAACAAATCTGTCTCATTTCAACCGCCCGTTCTTTTTGAGCGCCTGATCCAAAATCCATTGAATTTGACCGTTCACACTGCGAAATTCATCGGCAGCCCATTTCTCTATTGCATCCATGGTGTCGGCATCCAACCGCAATGCAAAGTTCCTGGTCGTTTTCTCTTTTTTAGCCATCTTTCATTCGCTCCATCTTATCAAATTACACACCAGT
Organism: uncultured Paludibacter sp.; assembly: GCA_937927845.1. Lineage (GTDB taxonomy): Bacteria > Bacteroidota > Bacteroidia > Bacteroidales > Paludibacteraceae > Paludibacter. Next base: position 2,283 of record CALFXE010000273.1, on the reverse strand, counting down.
ACCTAACCACCTGTTCACTTAGGCACTCAGGCACCTTTCCACTCTCACTGGTACAACGTCCCCGTATTCAGTACCGGTTGAGCCGATTCGTCGGCACAAAGTACCACGAGAAGGTTACTAACCATAGCCGCTTTTTTATCGCTGTCGAGTTCTACAATACTTTCATCCTCTATCCTTTCCAACGCCATCTTTACCATTGTTACCGCACCTTCCACAATCTTCTCCCGGGCAGATATAATGGCCTCTGCCTGCTGGCGGCGAAGCATCACGGCTGCAATTTCGGGTGCATACGCCAGATAATTGATGCGTGCCTCTACCACTTCTATTCCGGCCATTTCCAAACGGATATTCAATTCTTTCAACAGATCATCATTGATCTCTTCCCCACCCGACCGCAATGTCAGTTCGATATCCGAAACCACATTATTGTCATATGCATATTGACCGGCAACCTGACGCAACGCAGCATCACTTTGTACTGCCACAAAATTCTCAAAGGCATCCATCTGTTTACTTACCGTATAGGAAACAGCCCCGTCTTTCCCTGGCCTGGATGCCGCCATCGTCTGTGCGTCTATTTCAAACATCGCCTTGTAAGTATCTTTCAATTTCCAAACCAATACCAAACCTATCAATACCGGATTTCCCACTTTGTCATTCACTTTGATAGGATCCACGTTCAGGTTTCTGGCGCGCATAGACAATTTTTTCTTTGTCATAAAGGGATTCACCCAAAAGAATCCGTTCTCTTTCAATACTCCTTTGTATTTTCCGAAGAAGATCATCACTACGGCCTCATTGGGCTCCAGTTTGGTATATCCGAGAAACATGATAATCCATACAATCGACAGAATAATGCCGGTAATGATACCCCAAATCTCCCCTGGGGAGAAAAGCCACACAATTCCTGCCAACAGGATTAACATCACAAAAAGCATCATGAAACCGTTCATTCTGAAACCCTTAAACTTGAATTCTTTTGTTTCCATAAATCAATAAATTTAAAATGATATTATTTTGATATCACAAAAATATGGACTGTTTTTTGATTTTCAAAACTTTTCCCTATTTTTTTCCACCTTTCAATAAATTAGTACCTTTGTACTCGTTATGACAAGCAGGTTTGTGACAGGCAGGTTATCATTTAACTACACTCAATACGTATTATGGATATAAATATTCTCATTGTTTTCGGAATTATCCTTCTGACAGTTACTTTCTTTGTGTGGGGTAAAATACGATCGGATATTGTTGCCCTATCCTCACTCGTTTTACTGGTATTATCAGGCATACTCACACCCGAAGAGGGACTATCGGGATTCTCCAATTCCGTGGTTGTCATGATCGTTTGCCTGTTCATTGTCGGTGGGGGTATCTTCCAGACGGGACTTGCGAAAATGATCAGTACAAAAATCCTTGCCCTGGCGGGGGGTAACCAATTCAAGCTTTTTATACTGGTGATGTTGGTAACCGGCGGGATCGGCGGATTTGTAAGCAATACGGGAACAGTAGCACTGATGCTGCCTATCGTAATGAGTCTGGCAGCGGAAGCCAAAACAGACTCACGCCGGTTTCTGATGCCGATGGCGTTTGCCAGTAGCCTGGGACTGCTCACATTAATCAGTACCCCTCCCAACCTGATCATCAACGATGCATTGGTCAGTGGTGGGTTTGAGGGACTCTCTTTCTTCTCATTCTTGCCTGTCGGGTTAATTACGCTGACTCTTGGCATCCTGTTACTATGGCCACTCAGCAAGTTATTGGTCACGGGAAGGGATAAAGAAAAATCGGCTATAAAGAAAAATAAATCGCTGAATCAACTGGTATCAGAGTACCAATTGGCAGAGAATCTCTACAGGGTGCAGATAGAAAAAGGGTCTCCCTTTATCAATAAAACGCTTCAGGAATTAAATATCACCCGGACCTATAATGTAAGCATACTTGAAATACGAAGGATCAACTCACGGAACCGTTTTCATAAAACTGTGGATATGACGATGGCGGGACCCTCGAGTACTTTCAGGGAAAACGATATATTGTATGTATTCGGGAATTTCAATGATGTGACGGAACTTATCAACAAGAACGGTTTGAAATTAATTGATACGCACAAACTGGAAGGTACAGACAATGGTATGTCCAACTCTAAGGCTGGCGGATTGGAGTTTTCTGAAATTGGCATTGCCGAGGTTGTGTTGATGTCTACCTCAAAACTGATCAATAAACGGGTAAAGGAATCCAATTTCCGTCAGCTCTATAATGTAAATATACTGGGGATACAAC
>CALFXE010000272.1 GCA_937927845.1 uncultured Paludibacter sp. | reverse complement strand
CAACTAACCGACCAAATCCAGTCCACCACCCCCAAAAGCGAAGCGCCTTTGCAAGAATCGCATCAACACGAAACCCGGAATCAAGCAGCCAGTACTACATCAGCAATCTCTAAAGGCGAACCGCATTTGCAAGCCGTTAAGTCTAATAACCAACAATCACATCTGGTAGAGTCCGATACCAGTCTGAATACCCCCGATTCAATTATGGGAAGGAAAGAGGCTGTCGTCCAAGGGCAGGAAATCCCAACCGAGGCTCCCGAAGAATTCGGTACGCTGATAAGCGACCGCCCCCGACTGGAAGCCCGCGAAGCCGAGCTACGCAAACAAATAGGAAAACTATACGACAAGCGATTCATAACCGGAGCCGGCCCCGACCGTATCCAACTCAACATCGACCTGATGCACCTGCACACCCAACTAAAACAAATAGGCAAACAACTAAACCGCCCCAAAGTCTGGCATTAAAATAGTTGGTTTTCTGTTTTAATTAGTTTAGGTAATTTGAGTTTTCTCCTTCTCTTTTGATATCGATGATTAACAGTATATCATATTTTTCCATTAGTGAGTTTAACAAAGAGTTTATTTGGTAGTTGGAAGTTTTTTATTTGTTTTTTAATATTAGCAGAATCAATGGGATAAATTTTATCAATAATGCCCTTAAATAAAATTTACAATTAAATGTATTCGTCTAAGTTGCAAATAAGCTACAAACAGTTTTAATATAGAGGTCATTAAATATAATTAACTTTAAGTGTTGAAATTATTATAAAATATATCATACGTATTTGATATATAAATCATAAATTGCATAACAAATAATATTAATCTAATCCTATATATCAATTATCTCAATGTTAGACTTAAAAAAAAGAATACTAAGAAATAAGGCCTTTAAAATACTAAGAAGGAGAAGAAAGAAAAAAAAATTAAACAAGAAATCAACAAAGAAATGTCTCGAATTCAAAAGGACAGTAACATGCCCACGTTATATTAAACGTAATGCTGAATTTAAAAGTAATATACAAAAGATAAAGAAAGGTCGATTTGTAATAGATGGGCAAACTTATGACAATAAACTAACTGCTCCACCAGTGTTTTCATTGTTGAAAAATCCAGAAGCAGTAATCACATTTATTAATATGTTAAATAGTAATCTTAAGAATAGAAAGAGTACTTTTGTTGATTTATTTAATGTTAAATTTATAGAACATGATGCAATCGTATTGTTACTAGCATTAATGGTGTTATTTAAGAATAAGAATATTAAATTTGAGGGAAGTAAACCGAATGATAATGAATGCAGAATTAAACTTCAAGAATCTGGATTTTTTCATTATCTTTATAAAGGTCATTCATTTCCGTTTAATAAATCAGCTGATAATTTTATCCGTGAATCAGGGAAATTAACAGAAGGTGAAAAAGCCCAGGAAGTAATAGATTTTGCAACAGAAAGGATATGGAAACAAAGAAAGCTATCAAAAGGTGTATATAAAATTTTGATGGAATTAATGCAAAATACCCATTCTCATGCATCGACTGACGAGGAAGGTAAACATCATTGGTGGTTAAATGTTAATTATATGAATGATAAGGCTTGCTTCTCATTCTTTGATTATGGAGTTGGAATTTTTACAAGTTTAAAAAACAAAAAAAATGGCAGCAAATTCTATAATGCACTGGATAATTTACAAAAAATATTTAAATCAGAAAACAATGCTGAAAATTTAAAACTTATATTAGAAGGGAAACTACATAAAACCTCAACAAATAAAAGTTATAGAGGGAAAGGACTTCCTGGAATGAAAGATACATTAGATAGAAATTTAATATCAAATTTACATGTCATTACAAATGACAGTTACGCAAATGTTGTCAATAACGAATACAGAACTTTGAAATGCTCGTTAAAAGGCACTTTTTTATATTGGGAATTAACGATTAATAATATTGTTCACGATGAAAAAATTAAAAGTAATTGAAGATTTCAATTTTACTACAGGTCCTAGATATATTAGAGAAGGAGCAAACTCAGGAGAAGAATTCAGGATAAATGTTTTATATCCAAAAGTAAAAGAAGCAATAACTAATAAATGTGTTTTAGAGATTGACCTTGATGGTGCAGCTGGATATGGAACATCGTTTCTTGAGGAAGCATTTGGTGGATTAATAAGAGAAAATAATTTAAGTTACAATGCGATTAATTCTCATATTAAAATAATTTCTACCGAAGAAGAATATTTAATTGAGGATATCGATGAATATATGAAAGATGCACAAAATGAGAAAGATAAATCCAATTGATTTTGTTTTTACATTATTATTTTTAATGTGCTTAACTTTAATCTATATCTCTTGTAGAGATGATTTAACTGTCAATTACGAAATATCGGTACAAGATATTTCGATTTTTTTCTTGTCTTCAATTGTAACTGTAGGATTAGCAATATATATAATACGTAATGTTGAGTGGAATAGCTCTATTCGAAAGGCTGAAAATGAAATAATGATCAATTTACTAAAAGAAATTTTTCCGATATGTGATAAATTAAATACACTTGTAAATGATACAAATTACGAATATACTTTAGTAGTCACATATTGTAAACAAATTACATTTGTTCTGAAAAATCTAAAGGAACTTTCAGAATCAATAAAAAAACGATCATGTAAAGAACGCAATGATAAAGTTTTATTATCTCTCCGCCAATTACGTAAAAATTACACAACAGTAATAAATTCTGCTGATTCTAGCCATCTTGTAGTGGATAATGGAAAAATAATATCAATTGGAATAGATAAAAAACAGCAAATAATTAAAAACATTGAGAGCCTACGCGTTAATATATATCTTTATTGGGCTGAACTCAATAAAATGTAATAGACTAATTCTACCTTCTGAAAAAGGGAACCTCACAGTAGTATTATGTAAATAGATATTTTTAAAAAACAAATTATTGTTGTTTGAGATTTTGCCATATAAAAGTATGTAAATATATTGCAGAAATTTAATAAGTAACATATGAATCAGGAACTTGAAATTATCGACAGATTTATTGAATCAGATGGATCTGTCTCTGTGAGTCACAATGAATTTGGCTTATGCGTTTTAATCAATCTTAAACCAATATCTCAAATGGGGGTAATACTTGACACTAACGGGTATGAACATAGTATATCGCTGTCTGATATCGAATTAGTTGATTGAAGTCATCAATCTTATTGATGACTAAATTTCCCTGTAATAGGTGAATACACAAATAGGGTGTCCATTATTAGGTCACCCTGTTGTGATTAAAGTAAAGTCAAAATTGTTTTATATTTCAACTATACCTTTTTAATATCACTACGATCTTACCTGTTAAACCAACTCTTCTTTCAAAGGATGATTTGCCAGTATTTCAACTGGACTTCGTTTTAATTTTTTCATAAAATAATATAGTTCAGGCTTGCAATATTAGTAATATTATTTCAAAATATCACAAATAGTTAACAAGATAAATGCTTATTATCCTTATATTTACATCTGAAACATTAAACTATACTATTATGAAAGCTATCATCGCTATTGTTTGCAAAGAGTCAGAATCAATCAATATGTTCTTTTTCCCATTAGCGATTTCTAAAAAAATGAAAGATTATAAAGATGGGGCAATCTGTTTTGTTGAAAAAGATAATCTTCCAGATGCAAGATATTACCTTGCTTTAGACTTAATAGAGGAGAAACATATTTCTAAAATAGATACAGATCTTATTATTGCTGGTAAAATACATGAAATTAACATCAAAGGACTAAATATTTCTATCCGTACAGGCAATGAAATGAAGTCATTCATGAAGTACTACAACTGTTTGCCATAAATTGGAAATTTAATTGATGTTTTTCCTTAAAGGTTATTCATATTGATGAAAAAAGAGAAGTAGTTTGTTGCTCCTCTTTTTGCTTTTTATCTGGTTATATCTATTTAACTTCTTAGGCTTTTGTGGCGTATGTTACTAACGCTGCATCTCTTTTCCTTTTAGTCTTCATTTACTGTATTAAAACATAAAATTAAAGCCTTTTTTACGGGAGGTGTTGAAGGTTTCTATTTCCTGGGAGATGGATTTATTAACTGTGTTGTCATGAATTCCAGTAGATAATCCGGAGCATGTGCACCCAGTCCAGAAGGAAAATGAAAGTGAAATAGGATCAAAAAGATTTGATTTAAACAGCCATTCCGGCAGATATGCACCCATTTTTAGAGAAAAATCGGGAATTCAGTTCATTTTTATTGAATCATAAGAGGAAGCAGCGGTGCGTTGCACCTAATTCCGG
>CALFXE010000271.1 GCA_937927845.1 uncultured Paludibacter sp. | reverse complement strand
GTTGTCATTCAGAAAGTTATGATTGGCGGTGAAATAAGTGATAAAGTCAGGAGAATTAAAGAACTCAAAGCTGATTTTGGAACTGAAAGTTTCAATCTAAAAGAGTTTTATCCAACTGAAGCAGCTCTTATTTTTTCTATGGTTGCTTATAATTTGATGTCTGTTTTTTGCCTGTTTGTACTTCAAGAAAAAACTCAGAAAACATTATCAACTCTGCGTTACAGAACCTTTGCAATTGGAGCTTACTTTGAACAAGTTGGCGACACACTAAGAATTAAAATTGCATTAACAAAAAAACGAAGAAAATGGTTCGTAGGATTATGGGATTACCCGCTTGATTTATCAATGAAAATCGCTAATGCGTAATTTGGGTTAAAATTAATATAATACAGAAAGGCATAAAGAATGCTCAACAATCATAATGATAAGTATACATCCTTTATGCCTTAATATGCAACTGAATTATGAATTATTATTTAACTGCAATTTTAGTTCTATACAAATATCCATCTTGACTTAATAATTCGACAATATAAATACCTGCTGCATTCATATCGAGATTTACACTGCTCGTAAATACCATTGAATTTACCAAAGTACCGCTTACGCTGTAAACTTTTAATGTTTGTGTAGCACCCTGTGCTCCTACGACTTTCAACATATTGTCAGATACTGACACTTGTGGTTTGTAATTGATCGGAGAGTTCACACCTGATGTGCCGATAGTGAAAGTCTTTGTTTCTGCAAATGCTCCACCAAAATAAGAACCATTTATTGCTTGAACAGTCCATTCGTAATTACCATCAGGAAGTTCGTATAAATAATATTCCGTATTGGTAAATACATTACCTTCACGACCGCCAACTTTGCGCCACCCGTTTTTAGCTCCCCCTACAACAGCCATCGGATTATAAAGCCATTTACCGGTAGTAGTATTTTTCAAAGAAAGATTCCATGTTATACCAGGTTTCACCTTCAAATTAGCAGGAGCTTCCCATGAAAATATAGTACAGGTAGGATCGTCCGGATCGTCCGATTTAATCAAGTTGACTGGAGCATCAATAGCTGCTACTGCCGGAGATGTAGTGTTTTTCACCCAACCGGTTACACGACGTCCGATACTGCCAAAGCCATTTTCCAATAAGTCGGGTTTTCTGTCGTTGTCTAAGTCTGCTATACGGTATCCCTGCTCCGAAACACCCGGCACTGCACTACCTAAATTAGTCTTGGTAAATGTAAAATTAGCAGGGTCATCGCCTAAATATAAATATGTTACTTGTTTATTTATCGTGTTATCCCAACCACCGGAGAAGAAGTCGAGTTTGCCATCACCATTCCAATCTACCCAAGCTGTACCATTACCATAATGACCCACACGGGCAACTTCTTGCATAAATTTCTCCTGCAAACCTGTTCCTGCAAGATTTTTATATACACGATTCGGACGATCGTTAGTTTCGCCCGAGCAAAGGTAACCGTCACCGTTATGCAGCAAATCCATATATCCATCGCCATCTACATCAGCCCACGACGAAGTTCCATTCGCTTTTCCAAAAGTAATTCCATTAGCTCCAAAGTTAAACTCAGCAAATTTGCCATAACCATCATTCTTGAATAAAGAAGAAAAACGTTGAGAGTCTCCTGTTTGTGGTTCGTTATCACATTGTTTGGATAGATCGGCGGCATTAACCCAAATGTCAGGAAAACCATCCTTATTAAAATCTACTATGGTTACTTCCGGCTCAATAAGCCGATAATCAGAAAAAGAGAATGCATCTTCATCTGCTACAAAACTTCCATCTGCTTGTTGGAAGTAGATTACGCAATTATCTTTAAGAGTTCCGGGGATTTCTTGATTTGTTTCGCTATCTCTTTGAATTGTGTGATTAGCAAAGAAATAATAGTCTAACAATCCATCCACATTGAAATCTGCAAAACCGCAAGAAGTAACTGTAGGTGCATCAAGTATCGGATATTTTTCAGGATTTGCCAAAGAATAAACACCGTTGCCATCGTTTAATGCAATTCCTTTACCTCCCGAACCAGCAAAAATAATATCCAAATCACCATCACCATCAATATCACCAAACTTGATATTGCCGGCACGGACTACTTTAATAAGCCGTTCGCCCTCTTGCGGAGTAAAAGTACCATCACCATTACCAATAAAAACACCACCTTTTTCACCACCATCTTCACCGCTGAAAATAATATCCAAATTTCCATCGTCATTAATATCACCTACAGCGAAGTCGCCTTTCCACATGCCGTAATCTGCACCAAAATCGGTAAACTCATCTGCCCTTGCTACATTAAGTAGGCAAACAGCAACCAATGCTAAGAATAAAAACTTCTTCATGATTTATTAATTTAAAAATTAGTAATTTATAAAATTGAAAGTAAAGATATATATTTTTTGTTCTGTATAAATCAAGATACAACCACTTTCTGCCGAATAGTAGTAACGCCCGATTTATCCGTAACTGTAACCAAGTAACAGCCCTTAGGGATTGTAATCCCTTCATTCCCCTCTATAGTCCGATGTAAAATTTGCCTGCCGTCAACAGTCAAAATGCGCACATTATAAGTTTCATCCGACATGCCATTGACAAACACTTTTCCTTGCGTAGTGTAAACAGCAACCGGTCGTTCTTTCACAACATCAACATCTGTTATCGTATTACTAACCATAATTGTTTTTGTATTCAGGTTGAGTGTAATTGTCACTAATTTGTCATCATGCTCTTCTCCAATAACAAACTTATAATCATTTCCCAACCTGCCATAGTCTTTTTCGTAAGTAACAGTATGTGCATTATCCAACGTAACAACTTCATTCTCCAAAGTGGCAACATAGCAAGCAAGGTGAGAGTTGTCGTATTTCAAAAACTTAAAATCACCTGTCACTACGTTTCCTGTCCATGAATAAATACCCCGTGATATTTTATTCATTTTTTCAGGTTCATTTGAAAAATTCCATCCGCAAGGCATCGCCGATCCTCGAATATATACATGATCAAAATAATCTAAATCGTGTACAAAATTGTCCACACGGAGCGTCTTGTTTTTCGCATCGACAGAAAATTCCCAGTAACCATTCCCACTGCCATCTTCGGGTAAATTCCATTTAGTATCAGCACCTCCGCGTCTAATAGTCGTATTTTGCTCGATAGCGTTGCTAAGTAAAGTATTCTCTTCCGGATGAAACGATTCGTCCCAATGTCGGGCATTTATTAGTATTTTAAAATTACCCGGTTCAGTTCCCCATTGATTGTGTTCCAAATAGCCACGAAAATGAAATAAATCCGGATTGGTACCATCCCTATCCATCTTTTTTGATTCGCTTGGACTCCAATTACCTTCGTTAATTATAAAAGGACCTCCTACCAAAAACAGTCCGACCGGAAAATCAGATAAAACTGCCGTAAAATTTTCGATGAGGAAAGTATTGTTTTCGGTATCTACTTTTATCTCATAATAGCCATCACCACTTCTATCTTCAGGAATAGTCCATTTTGTATCCGAACCTCCTTCACGGATGCCTAACTCTACACCTATTTGAGCCGCACCAATAAGTTGATTTCCATCCCCAACAGGATGGTAGCCATCCCATGAATTGCTGCTGGTTAAGATCTTGAAATTTCCGGGTTCATCACCAAAAGTATTATAACCGATGTAACCACGATAATAAAAAACCTTAGGATTGTCGCTATCCTTTTCTAATTGTACAACATCACGATGGAGCCAGTTTGGTTTGTTTGCGTTAAAAGGTCCTCCGATAATGTAAAGATTTTCAGGTTGTGCAAAAACAGACAATCCGAAAATGCTGCAAAATACAGCAATCATCAATAGTTTTAATTGTTTCATAATAGTATTTTTAAAATTTATATTTAATATATTAGAGTACGTATACTTCCTATTCTCACACCTTGTTTGTTGTGCAACAATACAACGTAACAGCCTTTGCACAACGGAATTTCTGTGCTTCCAACAAATGTAGTAACAGCAACTTTCCTTCCGTCAACAGCAAAAACATTTGCCTGCAATTGATACTCATGTTCACTTCTTAGAATCAGCTTGCCTTTTTCGGTAAAGAAAGTTATTCCGTTATCATCATAAACTTTATCGATACCCGTTGCCGGTTGTCCATCCACAATCAGTTTCATGGTGTTGATATTTAGCGTAAACAGACTTTCTCCCGCTTCCGAAATGACAAATTTATAATCATTGCCTTGTGAGAAATAATTCTCTTCATAAACGATGTTGTGTTCCTTGCCTGAAAGTATCTTTTCATTAGCGGAAGTAGCCACGTAGCATCTTGTCCACGATCCTCTGCGGTGCAGGAACTTAAATTCTCCCGGAGATACTATTCCTTGCCACTGAAAAACTCCATCTTCTTTCTTTTGCATTGCAATAGGATGTTCATTATTCCATCCACATGTCATAGCAGTACCTGTGATATAAACCACGAGCGGTGGAGGCGACACTATAATATTTTGGACAAATTTCTCTACGGATATAGTCAAATCCAACGTATTTATTTTAATCTCATAGTAACCATCGCCACTTCGATCGGCAGGAATAGTCCATTTATTATCCTCTCCACCCTGGCGCATTTTTGCTGCTTGTGCCAATGGTTGATTTCCGGAAGCTGTAGGATGGAAACCATCGCTCCAACTTCTGCCGTTCAGAATTTTGAAACTTCCTCGCTCATCTCCTATCGGATTATAACGGATATCTCCTTTGTAATAAAATACAAACGGATTTTCGATGTCCCGCTCCAATTCTATCGCATCATGAAGTTGCCAGTTTGTCGCATTATTACTGAACGGTCCACCCATGATATATAAATTTTTTGCCGGATTAACACGCTGTACTGTAAGTGTCTTTTCATTTCGAGCAACCGTAAGAACCACCTTAAAGTAATCGTACTGCCCTACATATCTGATACGTAAACCTTTTTCAGCAGGTTCCGTTTCTTCACGAAGTGCAATGGTTTGCTCCAATGGATCACTATCACCACAATTATGAATATAATTCTTTGTACCATCCGTAATTTTGAAGGGACGATTAGCCAGCTTTCCGACATAAATAAATTCCTTGTTATTACTCGGATTCTCAGTTAATGTAACTTGTGTTCCTTCCGTAACAGCTTCGCCGGTTATAAACCAGTCGGCATGTACGTTCAACGAAAAGAAACATAAAAGGTATACGAGAAATAATAATTTTATATAGAATGCTTTCATAATCTTTTAATTTTGAATTTCCACAGTAATCGTTGAGTTACATGATTGCAAAGGCAACAGTATAACCAATTTCTTTTCGGCTGCTATGTACTGATACTCTCCTGACACACCTGACGTAAACTGTACCGATACAGGTGCTTCCTCTCTTGCCAATAACTCCAACTGATATGCACGTTCACTGGGCATTCCGGCAAATGAGCCTGTGCGTGGATGAATAGTGCAAGTAGTTATATTTCCATTTGTAACCTGCGAAATACGAGTAAAAGTATGCTCTGTTTCATAATTACTGCTATTGCCCTCATCTTCATAGTAATTCAACTCTCCCATATTCCCAGGTGTAAACTGTAAAATCAGCTTATTCGGACGCGTTTTCAAATGAGATATTTTTGGATATAATGGAATAATAGCGCCCTCGCGGTAATAATAAGGTATTTGGTCACGGGTAAAATTGCGTATAGTCACCTGATTTCCATTGAGTACTTCTCCTGTGGACACTTCATACCACTTTCCATCGGGGAGCCATACTGTTTGATCCGTAGAATTAGTACCATTATCCGAGTGAGTTATAGGTGCTGCCAAAATATCATTGCCAAACATATATTGCCCTTCATAAGTATAGGCTTCTTCTTGTTCAGGATAATCATAATACATCGGACGACAAATTCCTATACCGGTATCATAAGAATAGCGAGCGAAGGTATAGATATAAGGTATCAGGCTATACCTAAGCTGTATAGCATCACGCATTTGGGCAAAATTCGGATACATCCATATCCTACGTTCAATATGCGAAGCTGCTGTGGCGTGAGTACGCAAAACAGGAGAAAATATACCATACTGAATCCAACGAAGATAAAGTTCAGGATCGTTGTCTCCATCCTGATTGTGCCCACCTATATCATGACTCCAATATCCGTAGCCTACATTAGAAGCTGTTGATGTGAAATAGGGTTGAAAAGCCAGCGATGGAAAGGTTGCATACGCATCTCCCGAAAAGCCTATTGGATAGCGATGATTACCTAATCCGCCCCAACGATGAAAAATAAAGGGGCGACCTGTATTTTGTAATTTTTTATCATTAAAGAATACATGATTTAACCAGAATGTATTACCTAAATTTGGTTCATTTCGGGCAATCATCCACTGCTGCCAATCGAGCCACCAGAAATCCACACCAATATCTTCATGAGGGCGGAGAATACGATTAAAGAATGCTTCATAGAATTGCTTATTTTCTATATTCCAAGGAATTGTCTGTCCATTTGTCACCCCTAAATCAGCAGCTAACAATCCATAATTATCTTCTTGTGGGAATACGCCATCGGCAGGATGCAGATTAAGAGTTGTATTCAGATTTTTACTGTGCAACCAAGAAAGGAAGCCTGCCGGATCAGGAAAAAGCTCCTTGTTCCAACTCCAACCAGTCCACTCTGTATTAGCAGTACTACCAGTCTTGCCATTTTTATGCCAGTCCATATCTATTACCAATACATCCATCGGAATATCACGTGTTTGAATTTCATTCACAATATCCCTCATATCCTGTTCTGTGTAGCGTTGATATTTCGAATACCAATAACCGAAAACATAAAGTGGAGGTAGTGGCATCTTTCCGGCTATTTTGGTGAAATCGCCCAACGCTTTCTTATAATTGTGACCATAGCCGAGGAAATACCAATCAAGCGAATTAGGATCGGTACGCTGCGCAACCCACTCTATATCTTCTCCTGTAGTACCATCAAACATCAGACTTAAACTTCCATCTTTACGGGGTTGTTTTTCATCAATAATCGCCCAACCCGAGCGCGAAACTAATCCGTCTTCCAACCAACTGCGTACATCTCCTTCTGCCATATCAAGCGTTCGAGTAGTACCTTTCAGATTATAGGGATCTTTTTTCCCTGGATACCACACAATTTCTTCATCGTTCACTTGTAATGCTATTTGTAAGTTAGGATTGCAAGGATCGGAATTGACTGGATGTGAGCCTATTTTATAGCGTAACTCCAACTTTTGTGTGGTTATATAAAGGTATCCATCTTCTTCTCGCTGCGTAAAGGCTGGAACGGGTAGATTACGATTAATAACCACAAAAGAAGCACGATCCTCAAATTTCTTTTGCGCACTATATTCTATGCGGATCAGTTCTGGCATAAGGACTGTAAATCGCATATTCCCAGAGATTACAATAGCAGAAGGATTAGCATGCGGATTGTTTTGAGCAAAAACAGGTAATCCAAAAATACTAGAAAGTAAGATAATCAGCAACATTTCACGTCTCTTCATACGTTTAAATTTATTTTTTAGTTGTCATATGTAACTATCAATGAACTTGATACCCAATCTTTATTCAGTTTCGAAATAAGGAGATTCCTTCATACCATGACTGGGTTTTCCTTGATTGTCGTTATCGTGATTGATAACAGGCCAACCATCAACCCATGTAATTTCATCTAACATCAACGGACGGCGTGTAGCTCCTCCCGGTAATAGTGGATTATTTATATTAATAGCATGATATAGAATAAAGTAACGTCCATTATCATCTTGAATTATTTCACCGTTATGACCAGGACCTACCCATCCAATACTCTGGTCGCCTCTTAGAAATGGTGTTCCTTCTACGCCATTCGTAAGGATACCATTTCCATTTTGAGCTAAATATGGTCCTGTTATGGCATCTGCTTTTGCTACTGTTACGCGATATTGACTATTGGCACCTTCGCAGCAACTGCCTGATGAGCCAAAGAAATAAAACTTGCCACTATATTGATAAATATAAACCGCTTCAAACATGCCGTTGGCTATTTGTTTTTTTGTGGCTAATTTGGGTGTCTTATAATCGGTCATTTCCACACAGTATATCCCACGGAAACTTCCCCAAAACATATAATTCTTTTTGTTACGTCCTGAACCTACCGTAATAAAAAACGGATCTATTCCATTAGCTACACCACTTTCAGTAGAATTGAAGACTTTTCCCTGATCGGTAAAAGGACCTTCGGGACTCGTAGCGGTAGCAACTCCGATTCCCGGATTGGCATCACCCCAAGTAGAAAGGCTATAATACAGATAATAAACACCATCTTCACCATAAACTATTTGTGGCGCCCATACTCCTGCATTAACAGTTCCCCACTTAGGTTTAGTCGAACTGGTAAACGCATCGGACACATAAGTCCAGTTAATCAAATCTTTCGACATAATAATAGGTACTATATGATGCTCACCTTCTTTCCAAGTATTTTCTGTTCCGTAAGCATAAAACTTTCCATCAGATGTTTTAATAAAAGTAGGGTCAGCCAAATCAGGTTCAAACACCGGATTTTGATATATAGTATCGGGCAATGACGAAGTATCTAACCAAATAACTGTTTTAGGCCACTCTTCTCGACACGAGTATACAGTAAATAATACCATTGTCAACATACCGACTATTCCACTCATAATAATTATTTTCTTTTTCATGTGTTTAAATTTTAAACCTCTCCAAATACCTCTCCTTAACGTTACAAACTATCCAAAGGAGGAATATTTTAGGGAGTGCGATTTATTTAATCATTTTTACGTTTATAATTTCAGTCTTCTAAACTTACCATCCTTCGTTTTGTTCCAATCCTTCCACCAAAGGCAATTCGCGCGAAGGTATAGGGAAACGGAAACATTTACCATCGGTATAATCAAAGTTATCAAACTCACTGTCGCGCGACTGTAGCCATTCAAGAGGAGTTTTACCATCGATAAGATAATCGGAAACCATCGTTTCTTTAATACCATCTCCATCGTTGTCGCGGAAGAACCAGCGTTCGAGGTCGAACCAGCGCCAACTTTCGCCGGCTAACTCGCAAGAACGTTCATGCATAATTTGTATGCGCATTTTATCTTTTGTGTCGTAAGCCGATGCAGGATAGGTGCTCGAAGGCAATTGAGGCATGTTAACACGTGAGCGTACTCTATTAATGTCATCTACCGCACCCGATAGTCCCAGTTCGTTCAATGCTTCGGCACGCATAAGATAGATGTCAGCCAATCGAATTACGCGTATATTAATACCGTTGTTTGCATGAGATTCCGGAGCAGCTTCCGATTTGGTGTCCCACTGTGTATATTTTTTCCAGTAAACCTTATTGCTTTTTACAGTACCGGCACTTACCCAACCACTAAAAGTACGTCCATAATACAGGGTATTATCAAGTGGGTCGTTATAAAACAAGGTAGCTTTCAAACGTGGGTCAGATTTTCCATCCGCCATTGTTTCTTTCTGAAATTCATCTCGTACACTATTACTTGCTGTGCCGTCGTCATACGATTGTCCATTAGCAGGCAGTCCAAGGAATTTAGCTCGTTCTTGGCTCAACTGACCTATCCCACTACGGTCGGGAGCAAATTGAATCTCGAAAACCGACTCGGTATTGAATTCACCTGCTTCGTTAAAATTAGATGCATAATCTACATCATCCAATTTATAAATTCCTGAGTTGATGATGGAGTCGCAATAAAGCTTCATATTTTCCCAATCCAAAAGCTGACCGTTCACTTTTGCCAGCATACCCCATGCAGCGCCTTTAGTGATACGTCCTAAATCGGCATTGTTTTCCCAACTTTTAGGCAAACGTTTAGCAGCTTCTAAAAAGTTCAATTTTGCCTCACGATAAAGAGCATCTTGTTCAAGAATTTTGTATCCTTGATTATATTCCGACATATCAGGAATGATTGGAGCCGGACCACGTCCATAAACTCCCGCTATATTGAAAAGCCCTAATCCACGCAAGAAATATGCCTGCCCCATAATCTGATCTTTCTTTAGTTGCTCTTCAAATTCTATTTTTTCACCATGATATAGTACCTGATTAGACCAAAAGATACCTTTATATAAATCTAACCATGTGTACAGCACTGCTTCACTTGCTCCATCATTCAGAGTCCTGAAATTGGAATATGATTGGAAGTGAGGGTTTGGAGAAGTAGAATATCCTTCATCCGAACGCGACACATACAGTATATGCAGCCAGCGACGATATTCACCATTAAAACGTAATGGACGGTAAGCAGCGTTAAGACCCTGACTCAATTCTTCCTCCGTTGTCCAATAGGTTTCGGAGTCCTGTTGATTCGGATTTTTCTGTTCTAACAGACTTTCGCAAGAAAGTAGCATCACTCCTACCACTAATAATACTAAATATTTTATTTTGTCCATAATATATTATGTTATTCGGTTAATAAATCTATTAAAAAGACACTTGTAATCCACATCCGAACGTCCTTACAGGCGGAAAGTGTCCATTATCGTTACCTTTATTATACACACTGCCACCAGATATTTCCGGATCGAAGCCGGAGTATCCGGTTATAGTAAACAGGTTCTGTGCTGTAAAATACACTCGGCAGGTTTCAATAAGGTTTGTCTTTTGCATCCAAACTTTTGGCAAGGTATAACCTAATTGCAGATTTTTCAAACGCAGATAATCACCTTTTTCTATCCAACGATCGCTATACCCTAAGGTATTGTCGGTTTGTCCCATTACCGGACGTGGCGTTGTGTTAGATGTGCCTTCACCTGTCCAAGGTTTTAAGCCCGCGGGGAAATTGCTTACGTCGTTCATCGATTCGAGAGTACGCTTCACCCCATTGTAGATATAATTACCGGTTACACCATAGAAAAACAAACTAAGGTCGATACCTTTATATCCGAAAGACATACTCACACCACCTTCCATTTTTGGAAAAGGACTGCCTACATATTCTCTATCCTCACTATTGTCGTTACCATCAATCTTACCATCGTTATTAAGATCTTTATAGCGAATATCACCAGGTTGTGCCTTTGGCTGAATAAGAAATTCTATTCCTGTGACAGGATCCAACCAAGTGTGGCTGTTCACTTCATCCCAATTTTGGAAGATACCATCGGTACGGAGTAACTTGAAATCACCGATAGAGCGTCCCGGTTCAGACACATTAGCTCCCGAATAATGAATATCATCGCCACCAAGATTAATAACATTGTTGCGTACACCCGATAGGTTTACTGAAATATCATACGTAAAATCACTTATTTTATCGCGCCAGCCCACTGAAAGTTCAAGACCTTGATTGCGCATGGAACCATAGTTGACCCATGGATAATCGGATGCGTCTGTACCGGTCACCCACGGAAGTTCTACTTTCACGAGGAGGTCATATACATTTGCACTGAAATATTCGAGACTTCCATACAAACGTTGGCTTAACATAGTCCAGTCCATTCCCACGTTAAGGGTTTTACGGGTTTCCCAACGCAAGTCGGAGTTAGAAAAACCTTTTTGAATTGTACCCGGATAATATGTCGGATCGACTGCAGGTCCAAAAAGAGCACCTTCACTTGTGTGCATATAAGTAACATATCCATAATCGCCTATTGCTTGTTGGTCGCCCAATATACCGTAACCTATACGGAATTTCAGGTCATCTAACCATGAAACAGATTGCATAAAATCTTCTTCACTTATACGCCAGCCCGCCGAAACAGAAGGAAATGTACCGTAACGATAGTTGGCACCAAAGCGAGAAGAAGCATCACGGCGTACGTTCAACTGAAGGAGATAACGATCAGCGTAACTGTAATTGATACGACCGAGCAATGAAGTCATGAAAGTAGTCGATTCATTACCACCCATATCCATTTCGTTTTCATCCTTTCCATGCTGGTCGAGTACCCAATATGTTCCACCTGCCAATAAATTGCGTGTAAGAGCAGAATTTCCATGTCTGTCGGTACGTTGCGCTGTGTAACCAACAAGAGCATCGAAGGCATGATTGCCAATTTTATTCTGATAGAACACTGTATTTTCCCAAATAAGCGATAATCTTTCGCCATTTTGTTCTACCAATTGATTCTGAAATTCCGGAACTGTCAGGTAGCGCATTTGTTTGTAGATTGTTTTATACTTATCGTAATAATCAAAGAGCTCCATTCCCAAACTGGTTTTCACTTGCAATCCTTTAATAGGTTCTATTTGCAGATAAGCATTTCCTAACAAGCGATTATTATATTGTTTGTAGTCTTGCAGTTCCTGTAGTGCTATTGGATTTGTACCATAAGTAGGATATGCAGCTGTACCGTAACCATAGCTACCATCTTCATGTTTGACCGGAATAGTAGGACACATACGAGCCACATCGATAAATGGTGAACCTTGCATCGGTACCGAAATAGAGCGTCCAAAAGTGAAATTTTCGCCAATGGTAAAGATTCCTTTACGTGCTTCGCTATTACTGCGAATGTTGAAACGTTTATGCGATGGTCCGATAACTACTCCATCTTCATCGTAATAATTAAATGAGAACATATAATTACCACTCTCATTACCTCCTGATATACTCATATTAACATCAGTCGTATTACCCAATTTGAAGAATGCGTCCTGCCAGTCGGTATTGTATAATTCTTGTCCGTATTCAGGTTTACCAGGCCAAGTTATGCCGGCATTCTCATAGGCTAATTTTTGTATTTCGAGAAAGTCGAGTGTTTGCATCATCTCAATGCGGTTAGCGATCTGAGAAATGCCATATGATGCGTTCAGATTGATTCTTGTTGCGCCTGCTTTTCCTCTTTTGGTGGTAATTAATATTACACCGTTTGCACCGCGAGAACCATATAAAGCCGCCGAAGCCGCATCTTTTAGAATTTGTATATTTTCAACATCATTCATGTTAAACTCACGCTGTGTACCCTGCATAATTACTCCATCAATTACGTACAAAGGACCTACATTGGAGAATGATCCGATACCACGTATATTAATGTCTGCACCTGCACCGGGAAGTCCTGAAGATGTTACACTTACACCCGGCGCCAAACCTTGTAAAGCTATGCCAATATCGGCAGTCTGCATTTTTTTCATTTTATCAGCATCCACCACACTGATAGCACCGGTCAAGTCCTTTTTCTTTTGCGTACCATAAGCCACTACCACCACCTCGTCAAGCAAAGCATCGGTTGGCTCCATCGCAACATTCATAACTCCTCCGCTTATTTTTACAGTTTGAGTTTGGTAGCCTACATAAGAGAAAGTCAAAGAAGCATCTGCGGAAACATCCAATGCAAAGCGTCCTTGAAAATCGGTAACAGTCCCGATTTGGACATTACCTTGTACTACTACCGAAACCCCTATAAGCGGCAAATTAGTTTCATCAACTACTACACCGGCAACACGCGTGTTGGTGTTGTGTACCGTCTGTGCAACGCCATTCCCTACGGTCAGACCATATAAGAAGAACAGAAGCAACAAGAAAGGAACTATCCTTACAGAAAAGATATAGCCTTGTTTTTTTGTTTTTTGATTCATATTAGATTATTTAATTGATAAAACATATAAATTAAAATCCCTTATCATTTGCACCATGTAACAATTCTGCGCTTGGGTAAGTAAATCTTTGGTAAGCATAATGTGTGTCATGTTAATTCAGATTTAAAAAATTATACAATTGAAAGATATTCTCAAAATGCAAATATAATCAAAATATGTATAGAGTCGGCTTATATAAAAAGTACATTTTCTTACACTATTGTTCATTTTCTATCATTAATAGAGAAAATAAACATAAATGTAATAACTTTACAAAAAAAATTCATCAAACATGAATAAGCAACATATAAAAGCGATAATACTATTCTTATTCCTTTTGCTGATAGGGAGGCAGGTAACCGGACAACAAAACCGCTTCTTATTTGATTACATTACCAACTACAACGGATTAACACACAACACTGTATATGATATCTGTCAGGATGAAAAAGGCTTTATGTGGTTTGCCACAGAAATCGGGCTGAACCGTTACGACGGACATTACATTAAACAATATCTATACACTCCCGATAATTCGCGGTCTTTGCCTTCATATACCGTAAATTCGATTGTTTATACATCAGACAATATTCTTTTTGTCGGAACAACCTACGGGCTTGCCGCTTACTGTCCTGAAAGAGACGATTTTCGCCATATTATGTATAACAACGAACCTATAGGACATATTTCATCTATGAAACAAGGCTTTGGTTCCGAACTATTGATAACCACAGAAGACAGAGGTGCCTTTATCTTTAATTATGCTGCTGACAGCTTATTTGAATTAGAAGCAGATGATAAAATTTTCGGTATAACTATCGGCAGAGATAATAGTTATTGGGCTTTCTCGCGCTATGCACTTTACAAATTCGACATACATGGCAGACCAACAGCCACTTATCCTGTATCACCACAACTGTTAGCTTCTGCCATCTCCTACATCACAACTGATAAAAACGGCGTTTTATGGATAGGGACTTTTGAGAATGGTATTTTCACCTACACGTCCGAAACAGAAGGCTTTAATCAGCTTGATGTTTGCAAAAAAACGAAAATGTACTATGTACGAACGATAGAAGAAGGCGAAAATCCTGATGAATATTGGATTGGTACCGAAAGCGGACTTTACATTATCAATGTTAAAACTAATAATTATACGCACTATACCCAATCTTTCGACAATCGTAACAAAACTATTAATAACAATGCTGTATATAAGGTTTGCCGTAGTAAACAAGACATCTTCTATATCGGCACTTACTTCGGCGGAGTAAACATCGCAAATACCAGACATATCGGTTTTAATGCTATAGTACCGGAAGAAAAAAACGGATATTTGCACGGTACAGCTATCGGCACAATAGCAAAAGCTCCTGACGACAATTTATGGATTGCTACAGAGGATGCCGGAATAGCTATATTCAACAGACAAAATTACACTTTCCATCACCTACTGTTCAGTCCAAAAGATCCAAACAGCATATCATCTAATAATGTACATGCCTTATTGATGGACGGCAACACGTGCTGGGTAGGACATTTTATGGGTGGAATATCCAAGGTGGATATAAACAACGGCAAAGCAAAACGCTATATCTATGAAGCCTACAAACCATCATCGTTAAGTAATAATTTTGTATTTGCCCTTCATTTCCTTTCACCTGACTCTATTTTGGTTGGCTCACTTTCGGGTGTGGATATTCTGAACAAACGAACGGAAACTTTCAGTCGATTTCGTGAAAATGAATTTGCCGATTGTTTTATCTACGATATCTTTACCGCTCCTGATGGGAAAATATGGTTTTGCACATACAACAAAGGAATATACGTCCTTGACAACAAAAAATCAGGACTGATGACACATTATCAGGCAAATGATGGATCCGGCTTAACGAGCAACTCAATTATCAGTTACTGTATTGATTCTTCAGAACAAATTTGGATAGGTACACGCGATGGCGGCTTATTGAAATATCTTCCAAATGAGAAACGTTTCAAATCATGTAGCCAGCGTATGCTTATAGACAATATTGTTTACGGTATAGTGGAAGACAACTACGGATTCTTTTGGATAAGTACTAACAAGGGTATCAGTCGGCTAAATTTCAATGACTCCACAGCTGTCCATTTCAACGTTAAACACGGGCTTTCGGGAAATCAACACAATTACAAGTCCTATTTCAAAGACAACGATATTATTTACTTCGGTAGTGTAACGGGGCTGACATGGTTCAATCCTAAGAAAATTCTTACACCGGAAGAAAAACCTGCTGTTTATTTTACCAACTTACGGATTTCCAATGAAATAATCCGTCCGGATTCGACAGGCGTACTAAATCGACAAATTGATTTTACGCAACACCTCACATTGAAACACAATCAAAATTCTTTTACGCTTGATTATGCTTCCATCAATTATTTCTCAGACGACATTGCCTATCAATATTATCTTGAAGGACTTGAAACAACGTGGTCGCCTTTGGTAGAAAGAACACAGGCAAATTACACCAATATCGCTCCCGGCGATTATACATTTCACATTAGAGCAATCAACACTATAAATGGTTTGGTAAGCGAAGAACGCACTATGCTGATTACCGTCAAACCACCTTTTTGGGCGTCGTGGTATGCCTATTTATTCTATTTCATCGTTGTTGTGGGGATATTCTATTACTTCTATCGAATGTATCTAAATCGTCAGCGCGAAAAAATGACGCTGACTATTGAAAAAATAGAAAAAGAAAATCTAAAACTACTTCATCAGCACAAGATGAATTTTTTCACTTACATTTCTCACGAATTTAAGACACCGTTGAGCATAATTATCACTTCAGTTGATATGCTGTCGCAAAAAGTGAGTGCAGAAGACAGCGAAATCAGACAATCCATTAAGCGGAGTGCAAACCGTCTGCTTTCGTTGGTAAACCAACTGATGGAATTTCGCAAAATAGAAGCCGAACACGCTGTAATACACAACACAAAAGGTGATATTATTGATTTTACTAATCAGATTATCCACATTTATCGCCCTTTACTCGAGAAGAAAAATATTCAGTTAGGTATCAAAATAAGCTACACTGAGAATGAGGTCTTATTCGATTTCGATAAGTTGGAGAAAATAATAACCAATCTTCTAACCAATGCCGTTAAATACACGCCGCAAAATGGTACAATAGATTTCACGTTAAAAATAGAAAATAATACAATCAATTTTTCTGTGAAGGACAGTGGAAACGGTATGTCTGAGAAGAAGAAAGAAAAGATTTTCGAGTCGTTTTACAGTGACGGATTTTCTAACGAGGTCGTGGAAAGTAGCGGAATAGGACTTGCACTTACCGCAAGTTTGGTCAAATTGCTGAAAGGAAAAATATCTGTAGATAGTATGCCTGGACAAGGCTCATGTTTCAACGTGTCTTTACCTTACACAGCCAACACTATACCCCTATCCTCAATAGATACGCAACCGACAGATATCAAAACCGAGTATATTATACAGGCTGAAAATAGTGAGGTAGATGCAACCGAAGATAGCGAGACAACAACTCCCAACAAAGAATACACTCTCGTAATTGCCGAAGACAACAAAGATCTTATGACCTTGCTACATCAACATTTCAGAAAAAAATATCATGTAAAAAGTCTTGAAAACGGACAGGAAGCGTGGGAATACATGAATAAAAAGATACCCGACATCGTTATTACAGACGTTATGATGCCGGTGATGAGCGGTATAGAGTTGTGCCAGAAGATTAAAAGTGATATAAATTTTTGCCATATTCCGGTTGTGATGCTCACAGCAAAAGACAGTACAGAAGACAAATTGGAGGGTTTACAGGTAGGTGCGGACGCATACATAGCCAAACCGTTTTCGATAGCGGAATTAGAAATCCGGCTGAATAATATTCTAAATAGTCAGAAAGCACTGAGAAACAGATTGAAAGAATTAGCAGGATACGAAGGATTGGAACTTCCCGCAACCAACCACGAACAGGCTTTCGTGGAGAAAATGCTTGCCATAATTCAGAATAATTTGGAAAATAGTGGATTGGATGTACAGTTCATAGCCGATACCTTAGGCATCGGACGTACTAATCTGCATAACAAACTGAAAAAGCTGATGAATATGAATACATCGGAATTTATCAACACTGTACGGATAAACAAAGCCAAAGAGTTAATGCTTCAAGACGACGAATTGACTTTTGCTGAAATAGCATACAAAGTGGGTTACAAAGAAGCAACCTATTTTACACGTATTTTCAAAAAACTTAGCGGGAAAACACCCAAAGAATATAAACAGGAAATGCTTGATAATAAAATAACTAAGTAATCTTTAGTGATCAGATTATAGAAAAAATCATAAACACATAAAATTCTTACATCCCTGTCAGCCTCTTTAAAGTCTCGACATGCTGATTCCAAAGCAGGACTGCATCATCCATATCCGAACTTTCAGCAAAATCGGTTACGTATAATAATACATCATTTGATAATTCTGATGTCAAGATTTTCATTTCAAAATATACATCAGTACCCTTATCTTCTTCCCATTGAAAGCGAATATGACTGTTTTGCTTTGATTGTAACAAATATGCTCTCTGAGAATGATTATCCCATGTGAAAGTATAAATATTATCTTCTGCATTTACCTCATCAGCGAACCATTCCGACAAACCATATGGTGTCCCGATGCTACTCCATAAAATTGTGAGTGATGCGTTACTTAACGGATACTCGATATTGAACTTGACTTTTTTCATACGTAATTGATGTGCTAATGTGACAATATGCTTGCATTTCTTAAGCTTATCATTATTACTTAACGAAATTGTTCGCAATATAGTAATTTTTCTTTAATCTTGCTATCTTTGCACTACAAATTTTAAAAGATATGTCAGACGATAAAAAAGTTATTTTCTCGATGGTGCGGGTGAGCAAGACCTTTCCGCCACAAAAAAAAGTTTTAAACGATATTTATCTCTCCTTTTTCTACGGAGCTAAAATAGGAATTATAGGTTTGAACGGTTCCGGTAAATCTACTTTGCTGAAAATCATTGCAGGCGTTGAAAAGAATTACGATGGCGAAGTGGTGTTTTCTCCCGGATATTCTGTTGGTTATCTTGAACAGGATCCGCAGCTTGACTCAAACAAAACCGTTAAAGAAATTGTTCAGGAAGGCGTTCAGGAGGTTATGGATCTTCTTGCTGAATATGAAGATATTAATGCTAAATTTGCTGAACCTGATGCTGATTTTGATAAATTAATCGCCCGTCAGGGTGAATTGCAGGAAAAGTTAGACCATGTAGATGCGTGGAATATCGACAATAAATTGGAGCGTGCTATGGATGCTCTTCGTTGTCCGCCTGAAGAAGCTATCGTTTCTACTCTTTCAGGAGGTGAGCGCCGTCGGGTTGCTTTGTGTCGTTTGTTGCTTCGTCAGCCCGATATCTTATTATTAGACGAACCAACCAACCATCTTGATGCTGAATCTGTTGAATGGCTTGAACAGCATCTGCAACAATATCAAGGAACGGTGATTGCCATTACGCACGACCGCTACTTCCTCGACAATGTAGCCGGCTGGATACTCGAACTCGATCGTGGAGAGGGTATTCCTTGGAAAGGCAATTACTCATCGTGGCTCGAACAGAAAACTGCTCGTATGGCGATGGAAGAAAAACAGGCAAGCAAACGCCGTAAAACCCTCGAACGTGAGTTGGAATGGGTACGTATGGCTCCAAAAGCTCGCCACGCAAAAGGAAAGGCTCGTCTCGAAGCCTACGACCGCTTGATGAATGAGGATCAAAAAGAGCGTGAAGAAAAATTGGAGTTATTTATTCCTAATGGTCCGCGACTTGGTAACAAAGTAGTTGAAGCTGTTGATGTTAGTAAAGCATTTGGAGATAAATTATTATTTGAGAATCTGAATTTCACACTTCCACCAAACGGCATTGTTGGAATTATCGGTCCGAATGGAGCCGGTAAGACTACCCTATTTCGCATGATGATGGGCATAGAAAAAGCAGATAATGGTACGTTTGATGTAGGTGAAACAGTGAAAATTGGATATGTAGATCAAAGTCACACCGATATAGACCCAAACAAAACAGTCTTTCAGGTAATTTCAGGTGGGACTGAGTTTATACGTGTGGCAGGAAGAGAAATCAATGCACGTGCATATCTTGCTCGCTTTAACTTTACCGGTGGCGATCAGGAAAAGCTTTGCGGTATACTTTCAGGCGGGGAGCGAAACCGACTGCATTTAGCTCTCACACTCAAGTCGGAGGCTAATGTATTGCTACTCGACGAACCTACCAATGATATAGATGTGAATACGCTACGAGCTTTGGAAGAAGGACTTGAAGCTTTTGCCGGATGTGCTGTGGTTATTTCGCACGACCGCTGGTTCTTAGATAGAATTTGCACGCATATTATTGCTTTTGAAGGTGATTCACAGGTGTTTGTGTTCGAAGGCTCTTATTCTGAATATGAAGAAAACAAACGTATGAGATTAGGAGATGTCGGACCAAAGAGAATTAGATATAAGAAGTTGATGTGATTAATGTGATAATGTGCCAATGTGCCAATGTGCCAATGTGATAATGTGATAATGTGATAATGTGATAATTTGATAATGATGATTGGTGCGATTGTAAAACAGATATAAAAAATAAAAATTATTATTCGCAAAGTGTCCTAATGCCATTTTTACACCGCATGTGTAATATGTGCATAACCGTATGCAAGCGAAGCGCAGCTTACGGTATGGGTATATCCTTTGACACTCAAGCCTCGCAGAGGCGGCATTATTATTATCCCGCCCTTGCAGGGCTCAGAGTTAGGAAAATGCATCCTCTATCCGTAAGCTACGGCTACGCCTTGCATACGGTTATGCATGATAACGCTCCTGCGGAGCTTAGGTCATTTTATGGATAATCATTAAAATAAAAAATATGAAAACAATATTAAAACTAACATTATTTGGACTTATCATGCATAGTTGCACAAACAGAGCAAATATACAATATCCGGAAACTCGGATGGATACGATAACTGATAATTATTGGGGTACTGATGTTGCCGATCCTTATCGCTGGCTTGAAGACGATCGCTCGCAGGAAACTGAAGCGTGGGTTGCAGAACAAAACAAAGTAACCTATGATTATCTTGCACAAATTCCTTTTAGAGAAGATTTAAAGAAGCGGCTTACAGATTTGATGAATTATCCTAAATATGGTTCACCTCTAAAAGTGAATGGTAAATACTATTTCTATAAAAATGATGGTTTGCAAAATCAGAGTGTTTTATATGAATTAGATTCGTTAAATGCTGAGCCTAAGGTGCTGCTCGACCCTAATAAGCTCTCGGAAGATGGAACAGTGGCTTTATCACAGGTGTCATTCTCGAATGATGGTAAGTATTTAGCATACAGCATAGCAAAAAGCGGATCCGACTGGAATGAGATTTTCGTGATGGATATTGCATCGCGACAATTACTTGGCGATCACATCGAATGGGTGAAGTTTTCCGGCATTTCGTGGTTCAATGATGGATTTTATTATTCAGCTTACAGTAGACCAGAAAAAGGCAGGGAATATTCAAACAAGAATGAATACCATAAAGTCTTTTATCACCGTTTGGGAGATAATCAGGAAAAAGATAATATAGTGTTTGAAAATAAACAATTTGCACTTCGTAATTGCGGTGCTTCTGTTTCTGATGATGAAAAATACTTGTTTATCACTGAAACTGAATCTACTACAGGTAATTCTTTATGGCTAAAAGATTTAACCAAAGCAAATACAAAACCGATACTCATAGCTCCTGGATTTGAGTCTGACTTCGATATAGTAGATCATTATCAGGGGAAAATATTTGTGCTGACTAACTATCAGGCTCCCAATCAGCAATTGATGATAGTCGACCCCAACAAGCCTCAGCTTGAAAACTGGCAAACTTTGATTCCTCAATCTGAAAATGTTATGCAGTCAGTTTCAATTATAGGTGGGAAACTCTTCGTTAATTACCTGCAAGATGCTTCGAGTCACTTGTTTGCATTTTCTACCGAAGGTGATATGTTGTATGAAGTCAAGCTACCTACC
This sequence comes from uncultured Paludibacter sp., assembly GCA_937927845.1. Taxonomy (GTDB): domain Bacteria; phylum Bacteroidota; class Bacteroidia; order Bacteroidales; family Paludibacteraceae; genus Paludibacter. The sequence goes on along the minus strand of CALFXE010000271.1, from coordinate 15,041 downwards.
ATAGGAACGGTTGGTATTTCAGGTGAGATAGATGAAGATGAAGCTTTTTACACCTTCACATCATTTACTTTTCCTCCAACAATTTATCGCTATTGTGTAGCTGAAAATAAAGCCGAACTTTTCCGCAAATCAGAAGTATTGTTCAATCCCGAAGATTATGTAAGCGAACAAGTATTTTACACTTCAAAAGATGGTACAAAAATACCGATGAGCATCACATACAAAAAAGGCTTGAAGAAGAATGGCAAAAACCCTGTAATGTTATATGGTTACGGAGGTTTCAACATCAGTTTATTGCCAGGATTTAATGTTGCTCGCATTCCTTTCTTGGAAAAAGGCGGCGTGTATGCAATTGCTAATTTACGTGGTGGTGGTGAATATGGTGAAAATTGGCATATGTCGGGGACTAAAATGCAGAAGCAAAATGTGTTCGATGATTTCATTGCTGCTGCCGAATATCTGATTGATAAGAAATACACCAATTCTAAGAAATTAGCTATCAATGGCGGTTCTAATGGAGGATTACTGATAGGTGCATGTATGACACAACGACCTGATTTATTTGCTGTTGCAATTCCTGAAGTGGGTGTATTGGATATGCTTCGCTATCAGAAATTTACAATTGGATGGGCATGGGCAACCGATTATGGAACATCAGAGGAAAGTCAAGATATGTTCGAGTATTTGCTAAGATATTCTCCGCTGCATAATGTAGAAAAAGATGTAGATTATCCTGCGACTATGGTAACTACAGGCGACCATGACGACAGAGTTGTACCTGCACATTCCTTCAAATTTGCTGCAACATTACAAGCAGCAAATTCAGGTAAAAACCCTACACTTATTCGTATAGATGTAAATGCCGGACATGGGGCTGGCAAACCGATTAGTAAGATTATAGATGCACAAACGGATGTATGGGCGTTTGTAATGAAAAATTTGGGAATGTAGTTGGCACTTTAAAAAAAATAATTATCTTTGCACTCGCAATTTTGAGGGCGGGATAGCTCAGATGGTTAGAGCGTCGGATTCATAACCCGGAGGTCACGAGTTCAACTCTCGTTCCCGCTACAAAAAAGGACTTATAGCTTTTAGTTGTAAGTCCTTTTTTATGAATCAGCGTTATCAGCGTTCCATTTCGAGACTTTATTCAAACATCAAATAAGGCTCAATTTTCTGCAATACCGAATCATTCAACTCAGAAAGTGACTTTAATTCCGCAACACTTGAAATTTTACCACGCTTTCTTCGTAATTCATAAATCTGTTTAGCCTGATAAAAATTTATGTAAGGGTGTGATTTTAACTTCTCTAAACTTGCCGTATTCACATTTATCTTCCTAACTAAAGATTGATTTACAGTGCAAAAAGCTTTAATCCTATTGTAGTTTTCTTCAGTCATACCATAAACATCCATTAGTTGCTCTACATTAATAAAACCACCTGTCTGATTTCTAAAACGAATTATTGATTTTGCATAACCTTTGCCTATCCCTTTTACCTTCATCAAAGAGGCAGTATCAGCAGAATTTAATTCAATAGTTATTACTAATGCAGTGTCTTTTAAATTATTAGTTGACGTATCTTTATTCTGGGTGAGATATGAGGGTGATATTTTTATATATGGCTCTAATTCAGCATGTTTATCTTCCGAAATACCATAAACTTTAGAAAAAGCATCTTTAGAAAGAAACTTACCTCCTTTCTTTCTGTATTTTAGTATATTAGATGCTACATATGACTTTAAACCTAATGAAACAAATCCGGCAGAATCGAGTTCGTTAGGGTCAAATTCAAATAGCTTATATTCATTTGATTGATATTTATGTCTATCGGTATATTGATCAGCATATCTATTATCTTCCCAATTCTTATATCTTTCTTTTTGTTTTAATTCATTCAGACTATCTAAAGAAATAAGTGAGTTTTTGAATTTCTCAAACTCGGCATTAGATAGAGAATCATTATAGGGAGAAAAATCTTCATAAAAATAAGGGATAATAAAATTCATTGCTGATATTATAAGTATCAAACACACAAGAATTATTATACCAATACGTTGGGAAGCAGAGAAAAAGAAAAAATCTTTCCACATAATTAAACAAACAAATAAGTTAAGACTACTAAATTCTATTTATACCTCATAATCGATGCAAGCTCTGGAAGTACGCACTTTTGTAATATAAGAAGCAGCTTTTTTATGCTCCGGATGAACCATATAAGTATGTAAATCATCCATTGAATCAAATTCAGAATATATTACCAAATCCACATTATCCACCGGTGCTTCAGGGTGATTAAAACCAACTTCCAACTTTTTGACTTGTGGTATTATATTAACTAAACTTTCTAATTCTTCTTTTATAATTTGCATGTTTTCAGCTTTAGATTTTCCTTCAGCTTCATCTTTTATTCCAAAAAATACTATATGTTTTATCATTTTATTATTATTATAATTATTATTTACAGCTAATTTTGTAGCTTTTATTATTCACTCTTAAAATATAAATACCTTCTCCCAATGGGATGAAAAATCTTCCGGACACCAACTCTCCGCTCCATATCAATTGACCTGTAAGCGCAAATAATCTGACATTATTATTAGGTTTATGAAAATACACATACATACCCTTTGCTGATGTGTAATAGCTAAAGTCATCAGTATATATTATCTGCTGCGTAGTGGATGTTTGTTTGTCTGATGATGGTACAGGAAACTGACCGGCACCTTCAATCCTAACTACTGATGGCTTAGTAATTTCAGATTGAGCAAAAGACACCTTAGTACATAAGAATGTCATGCTGATTACAATGATTATAAATATCTGCTTTCTTAACATATCAGACATATTTTAAACAAACTGATTATAAATTTTATTACCTACTCGCTTTTATGCATTCTTTTAGGATAATCTACCGTAAAGTGTAATCCCCTACTTTCCTTTCTTCTAAGTGCATGTTTTATAATAAGATACGCTACACTTATAACATTTCGCAGTTCACAAAGTTCACGTGAAACAACCGATCTGTCAAACAAATCTTCAGTTTCCTTATACAGAATTTCTAATCTGCTCATAGCTCTTTTAAGTCGAAGATTGGAGCGAACTATACCTACATATGTACTCATTATCTGCTCAACTTCCCTAAAACTTTGGGTTATTAAAACCATTTCCTCCGGAAGCTTAGTACCTGCATCATCCCAAGCCGGAATCATTTCATTCCATGAATATTTATCAATATATTTAACTGCATCTTTAACAGCAGCATCAGCATATACTATTGCTTCTATCAATGAATTGGAAGCTAATCGATTAGCTCCATGTAATCCTGTACATGAACATTCACCTGCTGCATACAATCTATCAATAGACGACCTGCCATTCAAATCGACTTCAATGCCGCCACAAAGGTAATGCTGAGTCGGCGAAACCGGAATATAATCTTTAGTAATATCAACTCCCAACTCCATACATTTTTTGTAGATGGTAGGGAAATGCATTTTAGTCTCCTCCGCATCTTTATGAGTAACATCTAAATATACAAAATCATGTCCTCTCATTTTCATTTCGTTATCTATTGCCCGTGCAACTATATCACGAGGTGCTAAAGAACCTCTTTCATCATATTTTTGCATAAACTCCTTACCGTTTTGGGTGCGAAGTACAGCACCATACCCACGAATAGCTTCTGTGATAAGGAAAGTAGGCTTTTCACCCGGATGAAACAAAGCAGTCGGATGAAACTGTACAAACTCCATATCCTTTATAACGCCGCGCGCCCTGTGTACCATAGCAATCCCATCACCAGTAGCTATATCAGGATTGGTAGTTGTAGTATAAACACTGCCGATACCTCCTGTTGCCAGTAAAGTTACCTTAGCCAAAAAAGTATGAATGTGATTAGTCTGCTGATTTAAAACATAAGCTCCATAACACTCAATATTCGGAGTATGCATTGTAACCACCTCGCCCAGATGATGTTGAGTTAGAATTTCAATTGCAAAATAACCTTCAAAAACCTCAATATTCTTTTCAGCATGCAATCTTCTGATGAGAGCTTGTTGTATTTCAAAACCTGTATTATCCTTATGATGGAGTATGCGAAATTCGCTATGACCTCCCTCTTTATGCAAATCAAACTTGCCATCATCATTTCTGTCGAAATCGATTCCCCAGCTTAGTAATTCTTCAATCTGTGCAGGCGCTTCTTTAATTACTTTTTCAACAGCATCGATATCACAATGTCCATCGCCGGCATCAAGGGTATCAGCAATATGCTTTTCAAAGGTATCGGGACTATACATCACAGTTGCGATACCACCTTGAGCATAAGCAGTATTTGCATTGTCAAGAGACGATTTGCTAAGTAACGCAACCGTACCATAGCGAGAGGCTTTTAATGCAAAACTGATTCCTGCAATACCATTTCCAATAACCAAAAAATCAAACTTCCTTGTCAAAACAATATATTTTTATATAGGTTTAATAAACACCCTGCGTCTTTTATGATTTACATGTTCAAAACTCGACCATTGAGACGACATTTTTATATTCGTTTCTAATTCCGGATTTGTCTCAGCGAGTTTATAACCGTTTTTTGCTGCATTAACCATCATTTCTGCGAATAATATTGAGTTTACACCCTTATTCTGATAATCGGGATGAACCGCCATCAAGTACAAATCAAGCAAGTCATTCTTTTGCAATGCTCTCAACATATACCACCAGCCAAATGGGAAAAGGCTTCCTTTTGCCTTCTGAAGAGCTTTAGTGAAACTTGGCATTGCTATACCTAAAGCTATTAAATCATCCTTATCATTAACGACAAGCACCACAGTATCCAAACGGAAGAAACTAAAGTACAGCTTTATATAGAAGTAGATTTGTGCCTCATTTAATTTTGTAAATCCAAAAAGAACTTCGTATGCTTCATTCAGCAAATCAAATATCTTCTTTGCATATAGTTTCACGACCGTCTTTTTAGATTTAAGTTTTACAGGACGAAGATTATACTTCTGCTTAACAATTTCTGAAAACTTAAAAAACTTTTCAGGGAATATTTCAGGAACTGTAACTAAATATTCTTTCCAGTCGACTTCCTTCACAAAGCCAAGTCTCTCATAATGTTCAATATAATATGGATGATTATAAATTGTAGCTAAAGTACCCATTTTATCATACCCTTCCACTAAAGCACCTTCATTATCAAAATCGGTAAACCCTAATGGTCCGTGCAAATGATCCATACCTTTCGACTTAGCCCAATCGCTTACAGCTTTAAATAGAGCCTCTGAGACTTCATTATCATCAATAAAATCTACCCATCCGAAGCGGGCATTATTATGATTCCATGTTTCATTAGCCACAGGCTGAATAATACCTGCAATACGACCTACGATTTTATTATCCTTATATGCTAAAAAATAGACTGTTTCACAAAATTCAAGGGCAGGATTATTTCCCTTAGACAAATTCATGTAATCATCCATCATCAATGGAGGGGCGGCATATTTACAATCTTTGTACATATTTATACCAAACCACACAAATTTTTTCAATTCACGATTTGTCTCAACCTTTTTAATTACAACCGACATATTATTTAAATTATCGTTTATGCTTTTTTAATTTAAGGCGTAAAATTAAAGCAATATTTTCAAAAAACACGTTTTATCCTCAACAAACACATATTAAAAAACACATGCACACTGATTACCAATACATTAAACATTATTATAAAATCTTTTTTTTACGTAGAATAAGATAGTTAACCCGACAGTCAATCCTATACCTGTTATATAAGAGAATAAAGCCGGTAATTTAAAACCTTCCGGTGCCATCAATATGTAAGTTACTGTCACACTTGTCATAAACATAGCCGGTAGAAGCGAGATTCCATAAAACTTTTTTCGTTTAGCAAGATATACAGTTATTGCCCAAAGTGTAAACACCGATAAAGTCTGATTCCACCATGCAAAATATCTCCAAATAACATCAAAATTAATCTGTAATAGAATAAATGTTATTATGAAGATTGGTATTGAAATTATCAAGCGGTTTCTTATTGATTTCTGATTTAGTTTCAGGAATTCGGCTGACATCAATCTGGCTGCTCTTAGTGCAGTATCTCCGGTTGATAAAGGTGCAGCAACAACACCTAACAATGCTAAAATTCCACCAAATTGTCCTAACCATGATTTAGCAATATGATCGACTACAACGGCAGGCTTATTGGCAGTCGGTGCTAATTGAGCCACAAACTCTTGCAAACCTTCAATTGAACCGAAAAAGCTTGATGCTGCCGCAGCCCATATCAGAGCAACAATTCCCTCAGCAACCATTGCACCATAGAACACTCTCCTACCCAATTTTTCATTTTGAATACATCTTGCCATTAGAGGAGATTGCGTAGCATGAAATCCGGACACAGCACCACAGGCAATCGAAATAAACATCATTGGGAAAATTGGCAATTGATTTGGGTGATGATTATAGAAATCGTGTGTCATAACAACATTGGCATTATTTATATACATTGCCACCATTATGCCGACTGCCATAAAAAGTAATGCTATTCCAAAGAATGGATAAATCTTACCAATAATTTTATCTATTGGAAGAAGAGTAGCAAGAATATAATATGCAAAAATTAATATAATCCAGAATGTAACATTGAAAAAGCCGGAAGTCATATTATTGAGAAGTTCTGCCGGTCCTGAAATAAAAACTGCCCCTACCAACACCATAAGCCCTATAGAAAAGAAATTCATAAAGACTTTCACTCCATTACCAAGCTCTCTTCCAACTAATTCAGGTTGATTGGCACCATTAGCTCTTACCGACATCATGCCCGACATATAATCGTGGACAGCTCCTCCGAATATAGTGCCCAACACAATCCACAGATATGCAGCAGGTCCGTACATTATACCCATAATAGCTCCGAAAATAGGACCTAAACCTGCGATATTTAGAAACTGAATTAAAAATGCTTTCCACCAAGGCAGTGGAACATAATCAACACCATCGGGGTTTGCTATGGATGGAGTGGGACGTTCATTATCGACACCAAAAACACGCTCTGCGACTTTTCCATATAGAAAGTACCCTGCAATAAGAAGAATTACAGCAAAAGTAAAAGCTAACATATTATTATTCTTTTAAAGTGTATCTGATTAATTATAAGCACCAATGACAAATATCTATAAAACAGTAGATTACACGTCGGTTATGTATAATTAACACAAATTACAATTCGCAAAAATAATAATTTTTTAAAACAAACTGCCTATTTGGAATACTAAATATGAAATTAACCATGCAAGACCGGTAGTGTAGACCATAGTAAAAATAGCCCAACCCCAGTTAGCTTCTTTACGAATTGCTGCTATTACAGCTACGCATGGGAAATATATAAGCACGAACAATATAAATGATATTGCAGCTAATGGCGTAAATACTTGTTTACCTTTTAAAGCTCCGGTATTGTGCTTTTGCTCAATAATTTTATACTTGAGAGTTTCATTATTTTCCTCAGACCTGTCATCAGATTGATATAAAACAGCCATAGTGCTTACCACAATTTCCTTAGCCGCAAGTCCGGATAATATACTTACACCCATTTTCCAATCGAAACCCAACGGACTGATTATCGGCTCTATAGCATGCCCCATTCTTCCTATATAAGATTTCTCCTGTCTTTCCGATTCTTTTTCAAGTTCGATATTTTTAATATGTAATTGCTTGTCTGCTTCACTTAATTCTTGCTGATTTTCAACACCTTGCATCTTTTGCTCATAGTCTGTCGAATATTCTACTTCGCGAGGATAATATCCAAGTGCCCATATTAATATTGAAGCAATCAGAATTACATTACCCATTTTCTTTAAATACTGCTGACCTTTATGCCACATATGCAGCAAAGTATTTTTCAAAGTTGGAATCCTATAAGGAGGCAATTCCATTACAAAAGGTACATCTTTCTTTGAAAATGCCACTTTCTTCATTACCAAAGCAGTAAGAATTGCTAAGATAATTCCTATCATATATATTGAAAACAGCATTATACCCTGATATTTTGGAAATACTGCTGATATAAGTAAAACATAAACGGGTAAACGGGCACTACACGACATAAAAGGAGTAATAATCATAGTCAGAATCCTATCTTTACGATTTTCGAGTGTACGCGTTGCCATAATTGCAGGCACATTACAGCCAAATCCCATGATTAAAGGAATAAATGATTTTCCGTGCAGACCGATTTTATGCATCAGCTTATCCATAATGAAAGAAGCCCTCGACATATATCCGGTATCTTCCATTAATGATATAAAGAAGAATAAAATCAAGATATTGGGTAAAAATACAATAACACCGCCCACTCCGGCAATAACTCCATCAACGAGCAGGTCTTTTACCGGTCCGTCCGACATTATGTCCGATACCCAGCTTCCAAACAGACCAACACCCTTATCTATCCAGTCCATAGGATAGTTACCAAGGGTAAAAGTCGCCTGAAACATCAGCCATAAAAAGAAAAAGAAGATAGGAAATCCTAAATACTTATGAGTAAGCAAATCGTCAATTTCACGAATTACACGTTTATTTTTCTGAGGTTCCTTATAAGTTTCACGCAAAGCTCCATCGATAAAACCATATTTAGCATCAGTCAAGATGGTTTCCGTACTTTCGCCATACTCCTGTTCGAGAAAATGAATATTCTTCCGGGTTGTTTCTTTTATGGTGTCATAGTTGGGTAAAGTATTGAGCAGAGTATTTATTGCAGAGTCATGTTCAAGAAGTTTGATTGCAATAAAACGAGAAGAAACTTTATCAGTTAGCGAAGGATTTTTCCATACCACATCTTGAATTTCTTTAAGACTTTTCTCGATTAACTTACCATAATTAATATGAACGTGACGAACAATAGGGTCATTATCCTCATAAACTTCTATCAACTTAGAAAAAAGTTTAGAAACACCTTTACCTTTTGATGCTACAGTCGGTACGATAGGAATTCCTATCATTTTACCCAAAGATTCGTAATCGAACTGCACTTCCTTCTTTTTCAACTCATCATATAAGTTCAAAGCTATTACCACTTTGATATTCATATCGATAAGCTGTGTGGTAAGAAAAAGATTTCTTTCAAGATTTGAAGCATCAACAACATTGATAACAATATCCGGCATTTTCTCCAAGATATGCTTACGCACGAATAATTCTTCGGGTGAATATGCTGTTACAGAATAAGTTCCTGGCAAATCAACTATATTAAAAGTATAGCCTCCCTGTTTAAATTTTGCCTCTTTTGCATCAACAGTAACACCGCTATAATTCCCCACCCTCTCATGTGAACCGGAAGCATAATTAAAAAGAGTTGTCTTTCCGCAGTTGGGATTTCCAACAAGAGCAACATTGATAACCTTTCCCTTTTCTATTGCTGATTTTTTCAGTTTAGCCTCGTCAATAATAGTACCCTGAAACTCACCTAAAACAATCTCATCCTCCAAATCAGCCGACACCACTTCAACCAATTCAGCTTCACTTCTACGTAATGAGATTTTATATCCCATGATTTCATATTCAATAGGATCTAAAAGAGGAGCACTCTTTATAACTCTGACTTTCTTACCTTTTACAAACCCCATTTCTGTGATGCGTTTACGAAATGCACCACGTCCGAGAACTTTTGTAATGATGGCTATATCGTTAGTTTTCAGGTCTGAAAGATATGTTGTTTTTTCAGTCATAATCATCTCTGCATATTTGTTTCAAGTACACTCTGTATTTTGACGAGATAAACTTGAATGTTTTTTTCAGAGTCGCAAAATTAATATTAATTTCATTAACATCTGATGATAAACTCAATAATTTAACTTGCAAAGGTAAATATGATTACAATAATAAGAAATCCCCTTTTTTAATGATTTTATGTCATTAATATACCTAAAAAACACATTCGAATAACATAAAACGACTAAAGCAATCAGAAACTCACGGTTGTAGCCTTACTTGAAAGCGTAAAACTTTTCTTTTGCGTGCCACCTGAATAAGTACCGTCGGTACATAAACCATCCTTTACAGTTCCGGTATAAGTGCCACCTGTATAAATGTAATATGTTGTACCGGTTTTCAGATTAGGCGAAGATATAATCACGGCAGAATAATTTCTGGCAGGTTTAAAAGTAGCGATATCATTACCACTTGCATCCTGAATACGGAAAATTGTATTTGCCGTAATGGTGCTTGACGTAGTTGCCTTAACTGTATATTGCCCTGATGTGGTACTTGTAGATTGCGTCATATTCGAATTTACTCCCGAAGCAACAAGTAGTCCTCCTGAGATATTGAATGTACCGTTGTAATCAATAGGGACTTCCGGTTGCGACTGCGGACCGTGAACTAATACAGTGCCACCGCTCATAACGATATTTCCATTGCTGTCGAGTCCGTCTCCTGCTGTTGTATTCAGAACGATATATCCACCTTTGAGATAGAGATAACTACCATCATTCGACTCTCCACCATTTCCTTTGGTCGCATTGAAAGCATCATCGGAACAGGAAATTCTGATATTTCCATCATTAACCGTAATCAGCGGAGCTTCAATTCCTTCAACTGCTTTCGTTATAGAAATATCTCCTTTATTGATGGTTACAGAAGTATTGGATTTAATCCCGTCATCAGCCGAAGAAATAGTTATATTTCCATTGTTGATTGTGATAGCTCCATCACCTTTAACAGCCTTTGATTCTGCATAATTAGCATTATTCCCCGAACCTGAAACAAGAATTCTGGCACCTGTAGTTGTAATGTTGACAGTAGGATCCTGCACTCCATCACCAATAATGGTTACACCATCTACAGAAAGTCCTTTACTACCTGAGCCTGAACTTGATGTAATTACAGTACCACCCAAAATATTCAGATTTCCATCGACTGTAATACAAGTTGAGTTATACGTATCTTTCACTCCGCTTGTGTTGGTATAAGTTGCTCCATTACCTGAGGTTGTAACCTGAACCTTCCCAGATTCTATTGTTATATTGCCATTGGCAGAAAGCCCTTTACCTGCAATTCCGGTACTTATAACTGTTATCTCTGCACCTGAAATTTGAATATCCGTATCGCTCTTAAAAGCAGTGCAATAAGAAGGATCATATCCCGAACCGGAAACTTTTAAAACGACACCTCCACTTGTAGTTACATTTATAATTCCACCTGTAAGCGACATCGCCTGTTTAGATTTGAATCCTTTCGACTGATTTCCACTAATAGTCATCGTTATCAATCCTCCTGAAATTGTCATGCTACTTTCAGAAGCAATGCCTTTTACATCGGCTGTCGTACTCATAATTGTTATGCTTCCACCTGATATAGAAACATAACCTGCCTCACAATCTATTCCATCACCAGAAGCAGCAATATAGAGCGTTCCACCGGTCATACTGAAATAATCATTAGCATGAATTCCATCTTTCTCTGCACCTGAAACCGTGATATTTCCATTATTAATCTGTATATAATCATCGCTACAGATGGCATGTTTGCTGTTACTTTTCACAATCAAACTACCGTTGCCTTTAAACACCAACTGACCTTCGCTAAATAATGTAGCTTTCTGATCTTCCGTACTTGTACTGTAAGTACTTCCATCTATCAGCGAATTTGAAGTTCCGGTAACTATATTGATCTCAGCTTTTTTGCCTGATTGAATATTGATTGCCGGTCCTGTTGTATTAGTAAGTGTTACGCCTGCCAATGACAGGTTAAATTTATATTCGCTATAGATTTTCAAAGAACCGTTTGTTGAATTTCCCATTACATGATAAACCACCTCATTATCAGTTAAGGTTGAATTTACAACTACATGTGCATCACTTTTAGTAATCTCAACCCCTACCCCTGCAAGAGAATTTACCACTGTAGCTGAATTCCCTGAATAGGTAATAAATACTGTATCAGGTCCTTCGCTAAATGTAATACTGTCAATTTCAGAAATTGCATATTGTAATAACGACCTATCTGTTTTATGAATATTAATCGTATTTTCAGAATTAAAAGTAATACTGTCGATACTTGAAACGGGGTAAATCATTTCATTACCGGTATTGGTGAAAATATTCAATTTTTCCTGTGCAACAAGTGTGATAAGTATGATAACACTTATAATGATAGTGAATATTTTCTTCATTCTTTTGTGAATTTAAGTGCATTATTACTCATTTTCAACACATAAAATCCTGCAGGCAATGCACTCAAATCAATCCTTTCTTCTGATGAAGATGAATATCCGGAATACGCAACAGTACCATCTAAACTATATATATTAATAGGATGGGAGCCTGAAGGAATATTTTTCAGAAAGAGATAATCACCTACCGGATTGGGATATAAAATCAATTTCTGTCCATTTTGAGGCAATGTTTTTATTCCGGATTGATCATTATTGAAAACTAATTTCCTGACTGTAGACAAAGCATAAGGCTCTTTTGTACCATCGACTTTATTAATTTCAATATTTTTATCCGAGAAAGTTAACTTTGTCAGAGTATTGAATGTGTAAGTATTTTCCGTTCCATCCCACAAACGAAAAATCAATTGACTCTGAGATAAAACGAGTTCAGTTGAAACCAAAATAAATGCTAAAAGAATAGCTGATTTTATTTTTATCATAATTTCCTGATGAGCTTATCAAATTTTACAGTAAAATATTTAAACTGCAATTTTAATACTTTTAGGTAATTCTTACAACAAATTACGGTAATTGGGGCAAATGTGTCGGTGAACGCATAGGTAAACGTAACATAATTAAACTGTTTTAAAATGTTCAAGAATATTTTGTTTGAATTTCTGTCCGATTGGTATTTGCTTTCCTCCAACATAAGCATGATTATGCCTTACTTGTTCAACGTATTTTAATGGTACGATAAAAGAACGATGAATTTTTACAAATTCAGTTTCCGGAAGCATTTCCAATATTTTCTTTAAAGTCATACGAACTACTATTTTCTTTTCGGGTAGTAGGTGAATGGTAATATAATCATCTAAACTTTCTAACAATAAAATATCATCAAGCTTAATCCGGACAAGGCTGTACTCACTTCTGACATAGATAAATCTATCTTCATTTTCTGCACCGGAAGATTTTAATATTTGATACGCTTTGTCAACTGCCGCCAAGAAACGTTCACGAGTATATGGTTTCAGCAAATAATCCACAGCGTTTACATTGAATCCTTCAACAGCATATACAGAATAAGCTGTAGTAAAGATTACAAGAGGTTTAGTTTCCAATTTTTTGTACAAATCCATTCCATTCATACCGGGCATATCAATATCCGCAAACAACAAATCAACCGGATAAGATTTCATATAACGCACTGCTTCCACCGGGTTAGTAAAAGTTTTTTTCAGTTCTAAATACGGATGAGCTTCACAAAACTTACTTATGATTTTTAATGCGGGAGGTTCATCATCAATAGCAATAGCAATCATGTCGTTACAAGTTTAAGTTCAACTACATATTGTTCATTAGTTTCCATGATATTCAACTCATGTTTGTTCGGATATAATAAATCTAAACGTCGTTTCACGTTAATAATTCCTGTTTCATTCTTTATATCAGTATTTTGTATATCTACTTTTTCATTAGAAACAATAAATAAAAACACATCTTTAATACACGAAATTTGAATAAAAATTTCAGATACTTGCTTAGGATTCACTCCGTATTTAAACGCATTCTCAACAAAAGGAATCAGCAGAAGCGGTGCAATAGACATTTCCATATTGATATTCTCAGTGTCAAATCTAATCTCGACGGTATTCTCCAAACGCATTTTCTGCAACTCTATATAATCTCGCAAATACTCCATTTCATTTTTCAACGACACCTTATCTTTTTGTATCTCACTGATATTATACCGCATCAATCCTGAAAGTTTAATTATAGCTTCGGAGGTTTTCTCCGACTTCTCTAACGCAAGAGCATATATACCATTCAAAGTGTTAAAAAGAAAATGAGGATTAACCTGTGATTTCAGCGACTCCAATTCTGCCTTCCGTTTCTCTTCCCTGCTCTGCCGCCACCACTCATTGGTACGAAGTAAGATAGCAAGTCCGTACACAATCAGGAATTTCAAGATATTCTCTATAGGCTGAAATCCTTTGAATATAGGCAATTTACGCATAGGTTTCATAGGATCAGACATAGGTTTCATGGGAGGAGCAGGCATAATCTTCACAGGCTTTTCCTTTTCTCTCACTTCCGGAAGATGATAACGAGGGGGCGAACCAAAAGTCGGAGTATTATATTTGGGAATCATTACCGGAGGAAGAAAGAGAACAACAAAAAAGGAGAAAAATGTCAATAATATCCAAGTAAGAAATTGTTTTCGGTTAAAAAAACGAGGAATAAGGAAATAATAATTCAGATAAAAAAATATTATCAACAAGCCTGAACCCAACATTCCATGTAATTCAGGAATTGAGAAGCTACGCCAATCCATTATAGATGCACGAGGAGAAGCAAAAACCGGTATTAACAGAAAAGTAATACACGACAAAACATGTATACTGATTTTAAGCAACAATAACCATTTCCTGTTCATTTTCATGTTTTTATATTTAAGTCATCTTGACTTTCAACATAAACCAACTACAACGTATGAGGAGTTCCTCACAGCTCGCTATCTAACCCACTACGGCTGATTGGGAGTTCCCTCACAGCTTGCTATCCAACCAACTACAACGTATGAGGAGTTCCCTCAGTCGCTCCTTTGGCTTCGCCAAGTCGCTCGTTCGGGATGACACGCTCGCTTGCGGACAGTGTAAATCGGTCGTTCTGCATCGTAAGACGTAACATCCGAAACGCACGACCGGTGCGAAACTTCCCGCACCGCCACTGCAAAAAGGATGATGTTACATAAACACTTCGAGTGGCGGTATACACCGTCTGCACACGAACGTGTCATCCCGAACGAGCGCAGCGAATGAGGGAACTCCTCTGCAATCGTAGTCGGCTTCTACACCCTCT
>CALFXE010000270.1 GCA_937927845.1 uncultured Paludibacter sp. | reverse complement strand
GTCTTTATGTCAACGGATACAATCTATGGCTTTTCTCTCATCTGAATGAAGATAGGGAAACAGGTGGTATCCGAAATACCCACGATCATGCCGTGAAGTACCCGATGACGAAAACAGTAAATGCCGGATTAAATATTGTGTTCTAACAGCTTATTAAATCGAATCGATATGAGACAGTTTAAAACGATACTTAGTAGTATTTTATGTTCGGTAATCTTCCTTACCTTTTATGCCTGTGAAGATTATTTGGATAAGACACCTGATTCTGATTTAACAGAAGAACAGGTATTTGGAAATTACAGTAAATTTCAAGGTTTTGTTGACCTCTTCTACGGAGATCAGCGTTTGATACATTACACGCAGGCTCTTACCGGAAGTTTGGATCTGGGAGATGATGTGGGATGCAATAAGAACTTCCCTGTTACCTATAATATCCCTCATGGTAACTATTGGTGGGTATGGCAAAACTATCATCAGAATATCTTTAATCAACACGATGAAAGTATTGATAAGGATAAGCGTTCGGGTATTTGGACAGGAGGATGGTATAATATCCGCCGGGCAAATATGGGTTTGCATTTCTATGATTTATTGATTGATGCCACCGATGAAGAACGTAAGTTGATTCGCGGACAACTCTACTTCTTCCGCGCATGGAATCATTTTGAAATAGCACGTAGCTGGGGTGGATTACCTTATATAGACACCTACCTCAAGGCGGATGACGATATGCATTTGCCTCGCCTAAGCTATCATGAAACCTTGATGCGGGTGATTCAGGATATGGACAGTGCTGCTGCTTGTTTGCCTGCCGATTGGAACGAAACCGCTCAAGGGGCAATTGCTCTGAATTCGGCTGTCGGACGTGTGACCAAAGGTGCTGCTTTGGCAGTAGCATCCCGTGCTTACCTCTATGCAGCCAGTCCGCTCGCTACAAAAATGCGTACCGGTACTGCCGAATACGATCATGAGTTGCTCGAAAAGGCAGCAAAGGTTTCGTGGGAGGTGATAGAATTAGCTAATCAAGGAGTGTATGAGTTGGTGCCATGGAGCCAATATTTAGAAAACTTTGCAAGTAACAAAGCAGGTAGTAATACCATCTGGACCAAAGAATTGATATGGTCGCGCCAAAAGTCAGGCACCGGACCTACACAAATCGATAATGCTATGGGACGTATCCACAACAGTCAACGCTTTGGCGGTAATGGGGTAGTTACCTCTGCTACAGCAAACATGGTCGATTTGTACGAAACCGCTACCGGCTACGACATCAACGATGCACCGGCTCCCGACTACGATCCGTTGAACCCTTGGGCACACAGAGATCCACGCCTCTTAACCACTATCTTGGTGGATGGGGTGAAATGGGTGGAAAAGGATAATAATGCTGCTGCCTACATTCAATTGTATTCTGCCGGAGGTACCAGTGCTTCGGGCGCAGGCTTGGACATGGACCCCGGAACTACCTCAGGTTCTATTACAGGTTTCCTAATCCGCAAGTACATTCCTTATGGAGTAAATAATAAGGATCAAAAATGGGCACAGTACCGTTTCCAAATTCCATTTATCCGGTTGGCAGAGATATATCTGAACTATGCCGAAGCCGTAAATGAATTGTACGGACCTAAGGGAGTACCTCCTTTTGCACCATTGACTGCTGAAGATGCTATTAATACCATTCGTAGAAGGGTGAAATTACCGGTAGGAGAGGATATTACCAAACCTGTGGAGTTGTTTACCTACGGAAATGAATCCCTTCCCGATGTGTTGCCTCAATATACGGCTACCAAAGAATTGTTTAGAGAGCGCATTCGTAACGAACGTTCGGTAGAGTTAGCGTATGAAGGTCATCGCTGGTTCGACCTGCGTAGATGGTATGTGGCTCATTTGCCTGAGCATAAAATCCGCTACAAGTTGATTTTTGATAAAAACCATACTTACTTCAGAAAAGAAGTATTGTTCGAAGGTATCTTTGAAGAAAAACATTATTGGCTTCCTTTTAACAGGAATGATGTAAACCAATACGAAGGATTCAAGCAAAATCCCGGTTGGGAGTAATATTAATCATTACGTAAAGAATTTAAGATATGTATAAATCCAAATTAATATTAGTAGGCTTACTAACCGGCTTGTTGCTACCCCTTGTTGCCATACAGGCACAGAAAAGGGCTTCCAAACAACTTATCAAAGTGACGGCAAGTATTGTCGATATGGAAGGTAATCCGGTAACAAACGCTGCTATCTTTGCTCAGGAAGGTAAAGCAACTACCTTGAGTAACCAGCAAGGGCAATTTACCATCGAGTCGGAGGCAGATGGTAATATATTGATTGAAGCTACAAGCTACGAAAACAGAATAGTAAAAGCCTCGGATGCTGCCAATCAAAAGATTCGAATGCTTCAAGCAGGCTTTCATTTAGGTGAAAAAGACAAGGTGCAGGTATCTTTCGGCGAGTTAACTAAACGAAGGGTAACAGGTGCTGTTACCGAAATCAATGTGAAAGATCTTGAAGATCGATATTCGGCATGGAACTATTCATTGCTACTGAAATCGGAAGGTTTCGGATTGCTCGGTTCGGGAAATATTCGAGGTACCGGAAGTACCATTGTCATCGACGGCTTGGTGCGCGACGGGAGTTCTTCCGTATCGGCATTGAGCGACTTGATGAACTCTACCGAAATAGAATCTATCACCTTATTGAAAGACGTAACTTCACGGCTATTGTACGGCTCGCTTTCCGATGCAGGTGTGTTGATGATTAAGACACGACGTGGAGAAGCCTTGAAGCGTCAAATCAATATTAAGTACGAAGGATCGGCAGGATATTCATTGGGCTATCCTCAATATTTGGATGCTGCGGAATATATGTTTCTGTACAACGAAGCCCTGAGAAATGACGGATTGCCGGCTAAGTATTCCGACGAGGAAATACAAAATACGAAAGATGGCATAGACCCTATTCGCTACCCCAATCAGCAGTATTTTAATAATACCTTCCTTTCAAAGGTAAAACCGCAACACCGCTTGAATGCTGAGTTTAGTGGTGGAAATCAAACTGCCCGTTATTACCTGAACTTCGGATGGTATAATACTAATTCTGTGCTGACCTTGGGTGAGTCTGATAATCAAACTACCAATCGCTTTAACGTGCGTGGTGCAATCGATGTGCAGGTAAACGACTATATCAAAGTAAATGTAGGTGCTTTGGCGTATTTTAACGCCTACCACGGTGCCAATTATGTGAATCAGAATTTTTGGAACTTGGCAACTTCGGAACGTCCGAATGCCTATCCTTTCCTTATTCCCATCGATAGGGTAGTGGCAGCCGACCAAAAGCTGATTGAAGATGCCTATGCTCAAAAATCGGTAATCGACAATGCCTACCTGATTGGAGGTACTTCGCTGTTTACACAAAATATATATGGTGATTTGTTGTTAGGCGGATATAATAATACCATCGATAGAAACTCGGAAATCAATATCGGAATCGATATCGACTTAGCGCGTGTATGGAAAGGATTGACCTTTAAGAGCTATTTCGGTTACGATAACTACAATGCCTACCGTATTGCTCAAAACAATAGCTATGCAGTGTATGAACCCACCTTTAATAATGTGGACGATAGTATCTCCATTAAGGCAGTCGGGGTGAATAACTTCGTAGGTTCGCAAAGCATCGGTGGTGTTAACTTCTACCGTCGATTAGGTTGGTCGAACACCTTGAATTATTCCAATACATGGGATAATGTACATGCATTGGATGTAACAGTTATGTCTTTGCTATCTACTTATAAGCAGAACCTGTCCATGTACACTGAAAAAGCCATCAACTTCGGTTTTCGTGCCAACTATGCATACAATAATCGCTATGTAGTTGAAGTAGATGGTTTAATGGTTGGATCGCCTCGTTTTACCAAAGAAAACAGGTGGGGATATTCTCCGGCTGTAGGACTTGGCTGGATAGCTTCCGAAGAAGACTTTATGGCGGATGTTGACCCAATTGATTATCTGAAAGTGAAAGCATCTTACGGAAATACCAAAACAGACTTAGACGATGCCTTAGCAGATTATTACTTGTATCAAAATGTTTATAACATAGGTGGAAACTATAATTATGGCGATGGTATCGGACAGAACAGCTACTTGACAGTGCAAACCGGTAACCCAAATATCTCGTGGGTACAGCGCAATGAATTGAATGTAGGTATCGAAACGGCGGTGTTGAATAAATCTTTATTTGTAGAAGTCAATTATTTCAACAGTACGCGTTTCAACGAAATTCAAAAGTTGACTAATACCTATCCTCAATTTATGGGAGGCAATAATTTCGTCGCATTTGAAAACTATGCAAAGCGTGTTCAACAAGGGGTAGAAGCCGATGTGCGGTATTCAAAACAATGGGGTGACTTTAAATTGGGTGTTGATTTTAACTTCATTCACTTGGTACCTAAGAGGGTATTGATTGATGAATTGGATTATGGTCCCGGATTGGAATACAGACAACGTCAAGGGAAAGACAATGATGCCATGTGGGGCTTGGTAGCACTTGGATTATATACACAGGATGAGATAGATTTAATCAATGATCCGGCAGATGTAACCATACCCAAACCAAGCTTTGGAGCTGTGAATGCAGGTGATATCAAGTACGAAGATAAGAATGGCGATAAGATTATCGACGAGAACGATATACAAGCAATAGGGAATAGTCAACCACGCTTCAATTACGGATTGAGAATTAATTTAGATTACAAAGACCTCAGCTTATTTGTGTTTGCTGCTGCCGAAACGGGGTATACCAGATTCCAGAATAACTCTTACAGTTGGGTGTACGGAGAAATGAAATATCCTACGCATTTGGTAAATCGTTGGGCATACGATCCTGCTTTAGGTATAGATACGAGAGCCACGGCTACCTATCCGCGGTTAACTACTAAGAATAATTCCAATAATTTCAGAAATTCAACCTACTGGTTAACTTCACGGGATTATTTCAGTATTCCTGCCGTGCAGCTTTCGTACAATTTGCCACAATCCATTCTACCCAATAATGTGATAAAGAAATGTACGATTTACGCACGTATCGATAATTTAATTACGCTCTCGAAGGATAAATATGCCACTTTGAATGTGGGTAATTCTCCTCAGTTGCGGATGTATGATTTTGGCTTAAAAGCAAGCTTCTAATTTTTAAATGGAAAATTATGAAACGATTTAACGTTACTAACACAGCAATCTTCTCTTCTATACTTGCCTTGTCATTGTTGATAACTACGGGCTGTGATGATTTTTTGACTCCCGATAAGGACAATATATATACAGAGGATGAAATTATAAGAGACCCATCGATGGCGGAAGGAGTACTGCTGAATGCCTATTCGAATATCCCGAACTCCACCGGTTTTTCGGAAGTAGCAACCGACGATGCCGTCTCGAACGACAACTCGAACAACTACCGCTTGGCTACCAACGGCGAGTGGAAATCGACCAACAATCCCTTCAATGTATGGGGTGGTTCATATACCAATATTGCGTATACCAATCTCTTTTTGAATATTGTTGACCGTGTGAATTGGTCGCCTATGAGTGAATGGAAAAATGAACATTTCCGCAAACGCTTAAGGGCAGAAGCCTATGCTTTGCGTGCCTTCTATGAATTTAGGTTGTTGCAGGTACATTCGGGCTACGATGAGTCGGGTAACCTGCTTGGCTTCCCCATCACAAATACAGCAGTAACTATCAATGATGATTGGAAAGCCATGGGCAGAGATAGTTACGAAGATTGTGTCAATCAGATTGTAAACGATTTGGACGAAGCTATCAGTGAACTGCCGGATACCTGGTCGGATGCTCCCGGAGCAGACCCTGATAAAGGCACAAAAGATGCAGTATATGGAAGTCGGTTCTCCAATAGAATCAGCAAACGTGCTGCACAAATGCTTAAAGCGCGCACCCTGCTTCATGCGGCAAGTCCTGCTTTCAATCCGACCAATGATGTGGTAAAGTGGGAAAAGGCAGCCGATGCAGCAGCTGAGATCATAGATGCTTTCGGAGGGCTTGCTAATGTAAAGAATACTCGTTTGGAGTTCTACCTCAATGAGAATAATGCCGATATACTTTGGCGTAAGGATTATTCAAATGCACGTTCGCTCGAAACCGACAATTTCCCACCTTCTTTGTTTGGAAATGGTAGAGTTAATCCTACTCAAAACTTCGTAGACGAATTTCCAACTGTAGACGGTATGCCTCTCAGCACAAATCCGATAACTTACGATCCGGCTGCACCTTATGCTAATCGCGATCCTCGCTTGGCAAAGTATGTAATCACCAATGGTGCAAGTCTGAAGAATACGGTAATTAATACGGTGAATGGTGCAAAAGACGGTATCAATATGCTGGCAGGAGCTTCTACCCGTACCGGTTATTACTTAAAGAAACATATGAACGCTAATGTGAACCTAACTCCCGGTAACTTAATTTCTCAACGTCGATTTGCCACACTGATGCGGTATACGGAAGCATTTATGATTTATGCCGAAGCTGCCAACGAAGCGTGGGGACCCGACGGAAAAGGTACACATGCCTATTCGGCGCGTGAGGTCATAGCTAAGTTCAGAGAAACTGCCGGTATTGCAACGGATAATTATATTGGCACCGTCAATACTAAAGAAGATATGCGTAAGTTGGTTCGATCCGAACGACGTATCGAACTATCATTTGAAGGTTTTAGATTCTGGGATATCCGTCGGTGGGCAGATACAACTCTGATGAAAGAAAGAGCAAGAGGTACGCAAGACGGAGGACTAACCTCCTTTGAAGTAGAATCGCGTGTGTTCGATAATTATATGATTTATGGTCCTATACCGGATTCGGAATATAGAAAGGGCTTAGTACAAAATGCAGGATGGTAATTTAAAATATTAAACGTATGAAAAGAGTAATTTATGCTTTAATTGTCTTGGTGTTGACAGCTTGTTACAATCAAGAACAGATGTTTGATGATAACGAGATTCAAGCCATCTATTTCCCCTTTCAATACCCTGTTCGTACCTTATCCTTAGGTAACGACAGATTGGATAATACATTGGACAAACAACACCAATTTAATATCGGGATAAGCATTGGCGGATTGTATATGGAGAATCGTAAGAATTGGACGGCAAATTTTGAGGTGGATAATACCTTGGTCGATGATTATTTAGTAAACGCCAATGGCGATACCTTAAAGATTTTACCGACTGCCTATTACTCCTTAAACCCTACATCTTCTGTGGTAATACCCAAAGGTTCTTTTGCAGGGTTGATACGGGTACAACTAACGGATGCCTTTTTTCAAGATCCGATAGCCATACAAGGGAATTATGTGATACCACTGAAGATAACCAGCTCGCCCGATGATGTAGAAATTCTGCGTGGTGAACCGGTAGAAGACTTGGTAAATCCGAATAGACATGTACTCTCCGATTGGGATGTGATACCCAGAGATTATACCTTATTCGGAATCAAGTACGTAAATCCTTATCACGGTTCGTGGTTGCGACGAGGCAGAATGGAAGAAAAAGATGCGTCGAATAACTTTGTGCGTGCCGTGGTATATCGTGCCGACTTTGTTGAATTTGACGATGTGGTAACGTTAACTACGACCGCATTAAACCAAGTGACAACTCAACTGAATGTAGAAAATGACAAGTGGAACATCGCCTTGGATGTAGATGCCGATAAGAACATTGTAATATCTACCTTGGCAGGCTCTCCGGTGACGGTTAACGGCACCGGCAAGTATGTAGAAGGTGGAGATACATGGGGAGGTACGCCGGAAGAACCTACTCCAAGAGATGTATTACATTTGAATTATAGCTATACGCGTAATAACGGAAACGTGTGTGAAGTATCGGATACCATTGTGTTCAGAGATAGAGGAATTAAGGTAGAAGAAGCACGTCCGGTTTTAAAATAAAAAAGAATGAGGATATTGAGGATAGTAAATATTGTGTTGTTTATCAGCTTGAGTACGGGGATGTGTTTGCATGCTCAAACGGTGAATATGCACCTGTGGGCAACGGGCGAAAATCATAATAAGCCGGTGAAAACCGTTCCCTTACTCGACGGATATACCTTGCAAGACAACGGCGATGATGTGTTTAACCGCTATGGCAGTGACTCGCGCATCCGAACCGATGCTACCGGATTTTTCTATGTCAAGAAGATTGACGGCAGATGGTGGTTAATCGACCCCGATGGCTATGCAGGCGTAAACATGGCTGTTACCAGCTTACCGGATATGACAGGCACTAAAGCTGCGTGGGCATTTAATATATTACGCAAAAACGGATACAATGGTACCGGTAATTTCTTGGCAAAGGAAGCCATGACACGTAATGAACACAATGCCAACTATGCTGATAAGATTTCATATACACGTCGTAAGAACTTCTTTGCCAACTATATGACTACCCGTCAAACTACCTATACTACCCCTACCTTAGTGAAAAACAATCCGGGTAACTACATCACCGTATTTGATCCGGAGTTTGAGAGCTTTGCAGATAACTTTGCTTCGACCTTTGCGAATTACAAAAACGAACGCGAACTGATGGGGTATTTTTCCGACAATGAAATCAACTTCAATGAAGATCAGTTGAAACTCTTTTTACGGGATTTGCCTACTACTGATCCTAATTATATGGCTGCTCAGAACTATATCGACTCCAAGGGAGTGGATAAGAATACCCTGCTTGCCAATTATGGTAATTACACAGCCATGCAAAACGAGTTCTTAGGAATGATCGTAGAACGCTATTTCAGTGTAGTACGCGCAGCAATCAAAAAACACGATCCCAACCATCTGTACTTAGGTTCCCGTATTCACGGAAAGGCGCGTAACTCTGAAGTATGTGTGACCATGGCAGCTAAGTATTGCGATGTGGTGGCAGTCAATTATTACAACTATGTATTTCCAAGCGATCAGATTGCAAGTCCGCAGAAATGGGGCAAATGGTTGGCAACTTATGATACACCTGCCATCGTGACTGAATTTTATGCAAAAGCTTATAACGCAACCTATCCCGATCAGCCCGGTGCAGGCTTCTATACCGATGATCAAGCTGGTAGAGGTATCTTCTACCAAAGCTCTTGCTTGGACTTATTGCGGTCGGGCTATTATATCGGCTGGCAGTATTTCCGCTGGCAAGATGACCCGGCACCTAAATTCTCCAACAAAGGCATGGTTTCTACTACCGATTCGGAATATACGGGTATGACTACCTACATGGAAGAACTCAACCGGCAAGTGTATCACCTGATCGACTATATGGATAACAGCACACATGCAAAGAATACGTATGAAGTTACGCTACCTGCCGTAGAAGATACTTATATACGACTGAGTGGTGCCAATCAAGACGAGGTGAATGGAAATAAAGAGGAACTTTCATTGTCGTCGGCTTCGTCGGCGAATGGACTGCGTGAGGTGCTATTGAAGTTCGACTTGCAAAATTATAAAGATTCCATATCCAAGATAGTAGATGCAAAGATTCGCTTGTATTACCTGTCGGGCGATGCGCAACATACTATGACGGTATATGGCGTGAAATCCAATAATTGGAGTGAAGCGGATTTAGCCGGTACCTCTACCACCTTATTGCCTATGCTGAGAGCAAATTATGGTAAAGGTCGTATGAAGAACTTTGCAACAAATCAGCCTTCGCCCATTCTACTCAACGTACGTAATTGGATTAAGGATGAGGTGACTACGCAACAGACTACCTTCCGTATAGTTCCTGAAAATTCAGGCATCTATACCTCGATGTGGGCATCCAAAGAAAATTCCAATGTACTTTACCGTCCGGTATTGGTACTCACCTTGGATAAAGATGCTAAAACAGCACTGACACGTCCTGCGGAAGAAGATATTCACATTCATTTTAAGAACTCTACTTTATCAGTTTCAGGAAATATGACTATGGGTTCATACACGCTCTTTTCCATTGCCGGAAATACGATACAACAAGGCGATATCCATGCAGGTAATCCTATCCATATAGAGGCAGAAAAAGGTATTTATTTGGTTCGTATTTATACCAATAATCGATATATCACTAAAAAAATTCAAATATTATGACATACAGGAATATACTTTTATTCGTTGCTGTAACACTGTTTGCATCCTTACATCTTGGTGCTGCTAATCGGGTTGATATTAATTTTACGCGCGACTCAACCTATTGGAATACCCATTTCCCTAATTTAGATTGGAACAAGCAGAACACCGACTACTATGTAGGAGGAGTGGATGGACTTGCTTTCGATGGATATAGCTTTAAAGGCTCGTATGGTAAGTTCAATCCAGGCTCAGGAGTACATGCCCAACCTTTCGATAGCGAAGACCATTGTACCCAATTTATTTATGCCTTTCGCATTTCCAATTCAGGCGATTCTTACATTGAATTACCTACTGTAAAAGATGCAGGACAACTGACTATCCATTGTAAATCCGGTAATCCTACTGAAAGTGCGGTATTTTATATCGAAAAATATGAAAAGAAGAAATGGGTACGTCTGCATACCTTGGTTGCTCCACCGCATGTAAACAACGAATACGATGTGGTAATCCGGAAAGACCTGCAACTCAAAAAGGCTTCGAAGCTGAGAATTTACGGAGCATCAAAAAACTTGCACGTGTACAGCATTCAGCTTGAAGCATACAGTGCTTCTCCTGCCGAAGATAAGCCCATACGTGTAGTGGTATTGCCTGATACGCAGACCTATACACAGGAATATCCTTATATTTTCAATCATCAAACGGCATGGGCGGTAAACAATGCCGATAATATCTCTTTCTTGATTCAGGTAGGTGATATTACCAATGCAAACAATGCCAAACAGTGGCCTGTAGTTGCCAATGCCATGTCGGTATTGGATAATGTAGTGCCTCATACCTTTAGTCCGGGCAATCACGACATAGGCAACCACGGAAGTTCCAACACCCGCGATACCAAGTTGTTGAATAAATACATGCCGCTTAGTACCTACAGCAAATTAGTAGGCTACGGTGGTGCTTTTGAAGCAGATAGAATGGATAATAACTGGTTTACATTTACTGCTGAAGGCTATCAGTTTTTAGTGCTGGCACTCGAATTTGCACCACGTGATGCTGTACTCGAATGGGCAGGACAAGTGGTTAAATCACATCCCAATCACAATGTAATTATTGGTACGCATGCCTATATGTATTCAGACGACCAACGCATCAGCGATAAATACGAACACAAATGGACACCTACCAAATACGGCTTATCTAAGGATTCTATCGTAGTGGATGGTAAGAAAATTCCGGCAGGTGCGAACGATGGAGAGCAAATTTGGGATAAGTTGGTAAAGCTCTACCCGAATATCTTGATGGTAGTGAGCGGACACGTACTGAACGATGGAACCGGCTTGTTGGTAAGCGAAGGAGTGAATGGTAATAAGGTATATCAGATGATGGCAAACTATCAGAAGGGAGTTATCAATACCGTAAGCGGAGGCAATGGTTTCCTTCGGATGATTGATATCTATCCTACGAAAAAGATAATGTCGGTACGTACCTATTCTCCTTTTATCAATAAATTTAAAACAGCTAAGGATCAACAATTTACTTTTGAGAATGTAACATTGGTTCCAAGTAAAACTACACGAAAGAAGAAATAAAAACAGAAAGGCAAAGCATGAAGTACCTGAGCTACATAATTATCTCTATCCTAAGTTTGAGTATGTTACATACGCAGGCAGACAACCGTATTGATATTCATTTTACGAAGGATTCTGTATATTGGAAGTCCAAGTTCCCTGCTATGTCGTGGAATGCCGGTGGTACCGATTATTTTGTAGGTCAGTTGAATAACTATAAGGTGGATGACTTTTCGTTTAAAGGTGCCTTTGGTAAATTTAATCCGGGTGCAGGTAACTACCAACAACCCTTTAACAGCGAAGATTTCTGCGAACAATTCTTCTATTCGTTCCGAATTGCCAATACTGGCAATGCCTACATAGAATTACCTGAAATCCCCGATGCAGGTTTGTTGACTTTGCATTGTAAATCGGGTAATGCCAATGCAGGTGCCGAGTTTTACATCGAAAAATTAGTGAGTGGAACGTGGCAACGTATGTATACCCTCACAGCTCCTCCACATGGAAATGAAGATAGAGATGCCGTAATTCGTCAGCCAATCAAGAGCGATACCCCCATCAAATTACGTTTATATGGAGCTTCTAAAAACCTGCATGTCTTTGCCCTTACCGTAGGAGCATTCAATGACAAGGTAGATGAGGGAGGCGAAAAAGAAAAGGCAGACAACATCCGTTTTATTGTGCTTCCCGATACCCAAAACTATTCAGATGAGTTTCCGCATATCTTTCATGCACAAACCGGGTGGATAGCCAACCATGCAGATAGTATCAGCTTGGTGATGCATGTAGGCGATATCACCAATCATAACCTGCCCGGACAATGGATGGTAGCACAGGATGCCATGGCAGTGATGGACGGTAAAGTGCCTTATACCCTGTGTGTAGGAAACCGTGATATGGGCGAAGGTGGCTTGGCAGCAGATAGAAATACCGCCTTATTCAACCAGTATTTTCCATATAGCAAATACAGTAAAGTAGCTGAATTTGGAGGTGTGTTTGAAGCCAATAAGATGGACAACAGTTGGTTTACATTGGAACATCCTTCGGGATACAAATTTTTAGTGCTATCGCTCGAATTTGCTCCACGCAACGAAGTGATTACATGGGCTAAAACCATTGTTGAATCTCATCCATTATACAATGTAATTGTAGTTACACATGCCTATCTGTATTCGGATAATCAGCGTTGGAGTGCTTCACACGGACACGATGCAGTGCCGGACGATTATGGTTTTGTAGCCAACAGTAGTGTAAACGATGGGGAAGCCTTGTGGACGAAATTAATTTCTTTATATGCCAACATCAAATTGGTGGTAAGCGGACATGTGTTACATAGTGGTACAGGTACATTGGTAAGCGAAGGAGCTGATAGTAACAAGGTAGTTCAATTGCTTTCCAACTATCAGAATGGAGTGGATGATGCCGAATTAGGAGGTAGCGGCTATTTGCGCATTTTGGATATAGATCCCGAAGCAAACTTGTTGCAAGTACGCACCTATTCGCCCTATTTGAATGAATACAAGACAGAACCCAATCAGCAATTCAGTCTGCATGAAGTTCAACTGATAAAAGACGGTATGTCGTCCGTAGAAAAGAACTATATGCCTTCCACTGTAAAGATGTGGTCGTCGGAAAGTAAGTTATTTGTGAAAAGTAATCATCCGGAAGTAGTGCATATCCGGCTTTTCGATATGTTGGGAAAGCTGATGTATAGCCAGTCCGTACATCAGGAGGCATCCATCGCATGCCCGAAAGGATGTTATATGGTACAAGTAGATCAAGAAGAGGCGAGGACCATTCAGAAGGTCATCATTCATTGATTAAAGTTTAAGAACATTAAAAGTGAGAATTATGATAAAAAGAATACATATACAGGTGTTGATGGCACTATTAAGTGTTGTAAGCTTTACCTACGCCGGGAATTTAATTGATATTGATTTTACCCGCGATTCCACGGAGTGGGCAACGAAATTTCCGGCAATGAAGTGGAACAATACCAATACCGACTATTTTGCTTCCGGTATTGCCGACCTCGAGATTGATGGACTGTTGTTTAGAGGGGCGTATGGTAAGTTTAATGCTACTTATGCACAACCTATGGATTTAGAAGATGGTATTACCCAGCATGTCTATGCCTTCCGGATTGCCAATACAGGTACTTCGTATATTCAGTTTCCGGAGGTGACGAGTGCAGGTGTGTTGACGGTACATTGCTCGTCGGGTAATGCTTCGGAGAGTGCTGTGTTTTATGTTGAAAAGTTTGAAGACGGTGCGTGGAAGCGTTTAACGACTTTGGCTGCACCTCCTCATGGCAATCAAAACAGAGATGCCGTAATGAAATACAATGTGAATACCGATGCACCGGTGGTGTTGCGATTATATGGAGCAAGCAAAAACTTGCATGTGTTTACCATTCAATTGCAGTCCTATAGTCCTCCGGTGGCAGGTTCACATAAGGTGCGGTTAGTTGCTTTGCCCGATACCCAAACCTATACGGCTGAGTTTCCACATATCTTTCAACATCAAACGGCTTGGTGTGCCAACAATGCCGATAGCATCGACTATGTAATTCATTTGGGCGATATTACCAATGCCAATTCAGCCAAGCAATGGCCCATTGCATCTGCTGCTATGTCCTTGATGGATAATTTGGTATCCTATACCTTCTGTCCGGGTAACCACGATATTGGAGATGGAGCAGGTAATTCGGGAACACGTGTGACCACTATGATGAATACCCACCTGCCGTATTCCAAGTACAAAGATATGAAAGGGTTCGGAGGAGTGTATGAAGCAAATCGGATGGACAATAGTTGGCATACCTTTACCTTCGACGACTATCAATTTTTGATTGTATCCATCGAATTTGCACCGCGTGATGGTGTGTTGGATTGGGCAAATCAGGTAATTGCAGCACATCCCAATCACAATGTCATCATCAATACCCATGCGTATATGTATTCAGACAGCAAGCGTATGAGCGATGCGTACTCACACAAATGGACACCAAGTACCTACGGACTCATCAACGACTCTATATTCGTAGACGATGTGAAAGTGGCTGCCGGTGCGAACGACGGAGAGCAGATGTGGGATAAATTGGTAAAATTGCATTCCAACATCTTTATGGTACTTTCGGGACACGTATTAAACAGTGGTACAGGGCGGTTAGTCAGCGTAGGCGATAACGGCAATAAAGTCTATCAGATGTTGTCTAACTATCAGAAGGGAGTTGTGAATACAGTAGATGGAGGAAATGGTTTCTTGCGTATCATCGATATCGATCCCGAAGGACATAGTTTTAGTGTACGATCGTATTCACCTTATATTCATCAATATAAAACCGAGGCAGATCAACAGTTTTCATACAATGATTTGGATCTTATCCAATTTGCAACATCTGCTGTGCAAACTACCCCATCTACCTCAGATTTTAAAATATGGTCGTCAAATCAAACACTGTATGTGGTAAATCCGGCAAATGAAGGCTTTAATATAGAAGTTTTCAATACCTTGGGTTCTTTGGTGTATGCAGCTAAACGAGTGCATGCATCCCTTACATTGCCCTTAACACAGGGATATTATATAGTTAAAACTACAAATTTACATTCAAAAAGTGCAAAAAAAGTAATCATTCAATAAATGAGTTACTGTAGTGATTTCTTCAATTTATGTTTAATATTTAAAATTTACAGTTATGAGAAAACTTACTTTATTACTAACTATCGGCTTGTTCATTACAAGTTTTACACAAGCCGACGACGATTTGTGGGTCGACATTAATTTTACGCGTGACTCTACCCTATGGTTAGCAACTGTTCCGGAATTGGCAGTGAATCAGTTCAGCTTACAAACTACCTTAGATGGAGAGTATCTGGGAAATAAGATGCAAGGTGCTTTTGGGAGATTTGCAGTGAGCAACTACGAGTATACACCTTTCAATGCTGAAAATCTTGAAGAGCAATTTATTTATGCGTATCGCATTCACAACAACGAACAAAGCTATTGGGCTTTTCCGGGTACTGCTGATGTGGGATCCCTCAAGGTGAATTTCTTGTGCGGTAATGCATCCAATAGTGCCGAAATCAAGGTGCAATATTTTGATGGCATGGAAGAAGTGCCAGGTGAGGGAGAGGAGGAACCTCAATACAATGAAATATGGAAGGACTTTGATCCGGCAGTAGTCATTGATGTGCCTCCCCATGCATTTGGTACTTCAAGCTTTGTGGTTGAAAAGGTGTTGAACCTTACAGGATCACCTAAATTACGGTTAAAAGGTCCGACCCTTAGAAATGTGCATATCTATGCAGTTTCCATCTCTAAAATTAAAGAATCCGGTGTGCCACAAATAGGAGCTGCCAACTTTAACTTTAAAGTGGATGGACGAAGCATTAAGGTAGTATCTAATATCAATGTATACGAAACGAATGTGTATGACTTGTCGGGTAATCTATTGACCACACTCAACAGAGATGCCTCCTATTCATTCAATCAGGCAGGAATATATATGGTTAAAGTTACAACCAACGAAGGCAGTGTAACCCGCAAGGTTACCATTATGTAATTCTATCTGTGTGACTTATTTGCTTATGTTAAATTTTAAAACATTACCATCATGAAAAAGATTATTTTATTATTAAGTATGTTGCCTCTATTTACCATCGGGAGTTATGCCGACGATGAGCTGTGGGCAGACATTAACTTTACACGCGATTCCGTATTTTGGGGACAAGGTACCGAACCTCCGCAACCTAATAATCAAAACTATCAGAATGTAGAATTTGGTGATTATACCATCAATGGCTTTTTTGGAAGGTTCAACAATACCATGCGGAAACTCAATTCGGAAAATTTAGAGGAACAATTCATTATGTCGTGGCGCTTATCTCGAAATGCTGCTAATCAATTTGTATTTCCCGAATACGATAATGTAGGTAGATTTAAGATGCATTTTTTCAATACCAGTACAGCCACAGGTTGCTATTTTTATTTACAATACCGTACAGGTTTTGATGATAATGATAATCCGGTTTGGTCGAGCTTTGATCCTGAAATCAAAATACCGGTTGATGCATCCGATGGATCTGCGTCCAGTGTAGTAATAGATACAGCACTCAATATAGATCATGCCATTCAACTGCGTATTGCGCCTATTACCTATCAGGAGGGTGGATCGGGCAATTACTACCTGCAAGTATTTGCTGTAAGTATTTCTAAGTATGAAGAAGAAGACCCAGATCCGGATACCGGCGTGAATACGACTCAGCAAGTTGAGTATAAAGTTCTGATTCAAAACAGAACTTTACAAATTGATGCTCCATCCTATCAAGCAACGGTGTATCATACTTCGGGAGTGAAAATAGGTACTTTCAGCAACAATCAAAGCTATCATTTTGATTTACCCGGACAATACATTGTAAAGATTGAAACAGCACAAGGCACTGTCGTAAAAAAGCTTGCAGTTTTTTAACGATAGATGTTGTTTAGTTCATCACCACAGTGGGTGTACTTCTGTGGTGATGTTTTCCTTAATTTATTCGTTTAATTTTTAAAATTTTATAGTTATGAAAAAAATGATTTTACTATTGGGTTTTACCCTATTGTGTGTAGCGGGAAGCTATGCTATTGAAGAGTATTGGGTAAATATAGACTTCACAAAGGATAAAGATGATTTTCCTGACACGCCTGCTGCAGGAGCTTTTGATGTAGCAGAATACGGTATTACAGGATACATTAATGCATATCCTATATCCACCCTTACCCTCACCAATCCGAACGATGAAAATGAATCGTTTACGGATGCTGTTCGTATGAGTAGAAATGGTGCGCAGCATTTAACATTTCCTGTATATGATAATATAGGAACCATTCGAACATATTATTTTAATACGAATCAAAACATTGATGCTTATGTTCCTATATTATATAATTCCGGAACAACGGAAGAACCTGTTTGGTCAGATTTCGATCCTGTAGTTGAGATTTTGGTCAAGAAGAATGATGATGCTTCTTCAAGCGCACGTTATTCGGAAATTGAATTGAACCTTGATAGTCCGACTCAGATAAGATTCGGTTCCAATAGACCAAGTAATAATGCTCCTAATACGTTATTATATGCAGTTTCTATTTCAAAATATGAGGCACCAGATCCTGATCCTGATCCTGATCCTGATCCCAATCCAAATACAAGTGTGAATACCGCTCAACAGGTAGAATACAAAGCGCTGATTCAAAACAGAACTTTGCAAATTGATGCTCCTCATGTATCCTATCAAGCAACGGTGTACCATACTTCGGGAATGAAAATAGGTACATTCAGCAACAATCAAACCTTCAAGTTTGATGCAGCCGGTCAATACATTGTAAAGCTTGAAACTGCACAAGGAACCGTGGTTAAGAAGTTGGCGGTGTTTTGAATACGTTGAATGTTAAATGTGAAATATTTGTAGAGACGTAGCATGCTACGTCTCTACAAAATCACAAAATCACAAAATCACAAATTATGAAACACCAATTTCATAACGCAAATTACAAAACACGAAACACGAAACACGAAACACGAAACACGAAACACCAATTACCAATTACAAACAATCCCCTAGGGATGACAGGATTATAGAAATAATGGAAATAATACATCATTAACCCCGTAGGGGTGACATAGGTGTAGAAGAAATGAAAATTTTTTACATCAAAGAATATGAGAACACTAATACTACTACTTAGTTTGACCCTATTCAGCACTCATTTATTAGCTGCTGACGGTCCCGAGTTATTAATCGACGTCAACTTTACACGTGATGCCGACTTCTGGTTCAAAGGAAATACTCCGGCAAATGTATCCTACACCAACGAAACCTTCGCTGGAGGATATGTACTTACCGGACAACTTTCTGTATTGACTGAAAGCCAAAGACGGCAAAATGTAGACGACGAATACGAAACCTTTTTGTATGCACATCGTGTATCACGTAATGCAACTAATCAGATCGTATTACCACTCATTGAGAGTGTAGGTCGTATCCGTATTCAACTGTATAATTACCATGCTTCCGATACTGCCTTGATTCCTGTACAGTACAATGCTGCTGGTGCAGGTGAAGCTCCGTTATGGACGAATTTTGATCCTGAGTTTAACTTGATGATTCCGCATAATTACTCTACTGATAATGCGTATGTTATCGATACGGTATTAAACATAGGAGAAAAGCAATTACGCTTGGCACCTACTAAAAATCTGAATCCTGCCAACAATGGACCCAATATGATGATTTTTTCTATCAAAATATGGGAAGCGTGGTTCTCGGGAACACTTAATCCGGAGATGGATAATATTAAATACAGTATCAACAATAGGAAATTGCATATACAATCTTCTGAATTGTATCACGCCACCGTATATAATATGATAGGAAATGAATTGGGTAAAATTACTGCTCAGCAAACCTTTGAGTTTAAAGATGCAGGACATTACCTGCTTCGTATAGAAACGCCAATGGGTAGTGCTGTGAGGAAGGTTGTGGTGTTTTAGAGATGTGTTGAATGTTAAATGTTGAATGTGTAGAGACGCAATGAATTGCGTCTGTCTGTCTTGTTGAAATGTAAAATGGTACGCTGATAACGCGGATTTTCAATCGCTGATTTCTAATCAGCGTATATCAGCGTTCCAAAATCGTAAATTGTAATTCGTAAATTGTAAATCAAAATGTTGAAAAGCTATAAATTAATTATATGTAGTATAGTATTGATAATGGCTTGCGCCATAGTAACGGCACAAACCAAGCAAACACTGACTTACAAAACTGTGGGAGATGTATCCTTACAAATGGATATATACACCCCTACAACCGTTACATCTACAGATACCGCTCCCACCATTATCTTCTTCTTCGGCGGAGGATGGGAAACCGGTAACCGAACTCAATTTAAGTATTATGCAGAGCTGTACGCTACCAAAGGAATTATTACCGTACTTGCCGATTACCGCATCAAATCGATTCATAATACTACTCCCATCGAATCACTTAAAGATGCAAAATCAGCTATCCGGTATTTGAAGCTCCATGCCGAAACCTTGCACATTGATACCACCAAACTGATAGCTGCCGGAGGATCTGCCGGAGGTCAACTTGCTGCTGCCAGCTTCACCAACGAAACGGTGAATGAGGATACCGATGATTTAACCGTATCTGCAAAATCCAAGTTTTTGATTCTATTTAATCCTGTGGTAGATAATAGTATCAATGGTTACGGCTATGAAGCCATGGGCGACTTATGGGAAGAAATCTCACCATTGCATAACGTAAAAGCTCCCTTTGCACCTACACTTTATATGGTAGGAAGTAATGATAAACTTGCTCCGGCTTCTATGGCGCAAGTCTTTAAACAAAAGATTGAAGAGGTTGGCGGAAGATGCGATCTTATCATTTATCCCGGATGGAATCACGGATTCTTTAATCCGGAAGAAAACAGACCAAAGGTAGTACAGGATGTGGATGCATTCCTCATATCAATCGGTTGTTTAGCTGAGGATGATAGGATTTCTCAAACCATTACTTTTCCGCTGATGCCGGTCAAATATTTAACTGATGATGATTTTGATCCCGGGGCAGTAGCCAGTTCCGGCTTACCAATAACTTATACGAGTTCCGATGAACAAGTAGCTACCATCGTGAATGGAAAAATACATGTTGTAGGTCAGGGTAGTGCTGTTATCAAAGCTCAACAGTCCGGAAATGAGGAGTATAGTCCGGCTCCTGCTGTTTCACGTGTCTTGGTGGTTTCATCCTCTGATGTTACAGATGAATATTGGATAAATGTTAATTTCACAAAGGATTCGACCTTGTGGAAATCGGAACTTCCTCCGTTGGCAATAAATGGGGTGAATTATCAAAGCAGTCTGAACGGAACTTATCTTGGGTATGCCGCCACAGGAGCCTTTGGGAAATTTGCCGTTGCGGGTTATTCATATACTCCTTTCAATGCGGATGATTTAAACGAACAATTTATCTATGCTTTTCGACTCGGTACAGGTGCTTCAAGTCTATGGACTTTCCCTGTGATTCCGAATGCAGGAACGATCAGGATGCATGTACTGTGCGGAAATCCGGCTGCATCCGGTGAGTTTACACTACAAAAAAACACTAATGGAGAAGAGTTCGGATGGGAAGATTTCGATCCGGTGATAAAATTCACTGCACCGGCGCACGCTTCCTCTACAAAAAGTTTTGTGTTAGAGAAGGAGTTGAATCTGAATGAAGCAATCCAACTACGACTCAAAGGACCTGCGACTAAAAACGTTCATATTTATGCAATAACAATTTCAAAAAACAACCTATCCAACATTTCAGTAAGTGAGGTTGATAAACTAAAACTGAATATTACCGGACGTAGATTCAGCATAGTAAGTGATACCGGATACAACGCAACCATATTCAATATGTCCGGCTTACACATGGGAAATCTTAAACAAGGAGAACAATTCATGTTTTCTCACGCAGGTCATTATTTGGTGCAAATCAAAATGACCGATAAAGTCATTGTCAGAAAAATAGCCATTATTTAATTATACAAGGGTTAATTTCATTTAAAATTATAAATCAAATAAAATATGTGTATGAAGAAGCATCTCTCAAAATCAGGGATAACATGGAATAAATTAGGCTGTTTTATCGTATTAGCTTTAGTATGTTTTGTATCCGAATCTGTGTTTTCTCAAAAATCACATTACTACAATGATTTTCTCGACCCTGCACAGGTACATCTGCATGGTTTACTTGGCGATGAAATACACAGCAGCGAACAAGGTCGGTTAAGCATTTTACCTACTTGGAACAATGGTAGGTTGATTAAAATGTTTAGTGAAGATTTCCGTAAGAAGAATAAAACTAACGACTGGTATGGTGAACATGCCGGTAAATGGATGTATAGCACAGCCTTGGCAGTAGAACGCTCAGGAGATACCAAGTTGAAAGAATTATTGTTTGCTACGGCTGATGAATTGATTTCTTATCAAGATGATCAAGGCTATTTGGGCAGTTATGCCCCCAATCAACGTATTTCGGCTGCCGGTTATCCACAGCATTACCGCTCGTGGGATGTATGGAACTTAACCTACATGACCTTGGGTTTCTTAAAGATTAACGAGTTTTTCCCGAATGATTCCTACAAACAAGCAGCTCTGAAAATCGGCGAATTGTTGTTACGTACCTTTGGCGACGGCAAAGCGGATATTACCGATTATGGAACCCGTCACGGGTATTCGGCAACCATCGTGTTGGAAGCTGCCGTAGAGCTATATTACGCATCCAACGATACACGGTACATTGATTTTGGTTCTTATGTATTGCGACGTATCAACGAGCGAGAAGGATTGCGGTTTTTCCCCATGATGGATGAAAACCGTAGCTTGGAATTGATCGGCGATGGGAAAATTTATCAAAGCATCTGGAACATGTATGCCATTGCCAAGTTCTATGAACTCAATCCAGATCCTACCATTTTACCTGCTTTGTTCAAAGCATGGAAACAAATCACCTCGTTTCACCTGACACCTGCAGGTGGTCCGTGGGGAGGCTACGGCAAACACTTAGAATGTTTTAATTCCCGCGTGTTTTTCAGTCCGTATGGGATGGTAGAGACTTGCAGTACCATGTCGTGGATTCATTTTAACAAGCAATTGTTGCGCTTGACGGGAGAAGCAAAGTATGCACAAGAAATTGAAAAGTCTGTGTACAATGAATTGATGGGAGCGCGCTATACCAACGGTATCGACTGGAATTACCATAGTTTTTCAAACGGTAATAGGCATACGGCTAATTTTAACGATTGCTGTCCTTCAAGCGGTGCATTAGCATTGGAGGAACTCTCAACCTTAGCCTATTCCAAGCGTGAGGGGGGTATCGCTTGTAATCTCTATGCCCAAAGTGAAGTTGAAGTCAGCTTAGAGGGTGCGCAAAAGGTAAAATTGGTACAACAAACCAATTATCCCTATCAAGGAACTATCGAAATAGCAGTTACTCCACAAAAGTCAGCTGTGTTTCCTATCTTCGTCCGTATTCCCGATTGGGCAACGCAAGCAACGGTAAAGGTAAACGGAGAGCCAGTGCAAGCTTCTGAAATTACGGCAGGTGAATTTTGCAAGATAGACCGGAAGTGGAAAAAGAAAGATGTTATTTCCATTGATTTTCCGATGGAATTACGGTCGGTACAACGTGTAGAACGTATCGAAGTGCCTCAGAGTAAAGATAATATCTATGCTATCAACTGGACTTCCTTTGCACGTGGTCCGCTCGTGTATGCAGGCGAAGGGTTGATTAATGGAAAAGAACGTGAACGCTATATTCCCCTGAAATCTAACAAGCCTGAATCAGCCCTGGAAGCACTTCCTGTATCTGAAGGACAACAAGGAGTAGAGTATGTATTAAAGGCAGAAGGTATGCAGCCCCTAAAATTTGTTCCTTATTACCGTACAGGGAATAGGGAGGAACATAGCTGGCGTACTACCTGGTTACAAACAGGTATCAGCTTTTAAGGAATAGAACCTGAAAAATATAAAAATGACAGTGAAGCAGAAGAAATATTTAAGTTGGGTACTTGCTCTATGTATGATGGTGGTGCAGGCGTATGGAGAAGTCCTAACCTCCCTGAGTGCAACGGACTATGTGATTGTAACTCATCCGCAAGCTACAGATACCGAACAATTTGCTGCCGCTGAATTAAATCATTTCTTGTCGTTTATTACGCAAACTCCTTTCCGGCAAGTTAATCAGCCTCAAGGAAAATACATCTTGGTAAGCTCCTACAAAGCACTTTCCGACGAGGAAAAGGAGGGTTTGAGCGAATATAGCTTTGCTCCCGAATCCTACCTGATTCTTCAAGATAGTATTTCCATCCGCTTGATAGGAGGCAGTCCGCCGGCAACTTTGTATGCTGTATATGCTTTCTTGCAAGACTTGGGATGTAGATGGGTAGCACCTGATTATCACTTTTATGCAGGCACCAACCAATATTTACCTATTTGGATAAAATCTCAGTGGGATAAGCCAGCTGTCTTTGAAACGCCTGCGTTCAGATATCGCAAACTGTATGTAGAAGAGGGGAGAACACATACCCTACAAAGCTTGTTGCAACTCATTGATTGGATGCC
Organism: uncultured Paludibacter sp.; assembly: GCA_937927845.1. GTDB lineage: Bacteria > Bacteroidota > Bacteroidia > Bacteroidales > Paludibacteraceae > Paludibacter. The sequence continues at coordinate 16,950 of CALFXE010000270.1, read as the reverse complement.
TAAGGTGAAATTGAATACCTTGGTGTTTCCTATGAACTACGAGGGTAGGAACGAGGTAAGTTGGGAAAAGTGGAGAAAGGATTTAACACCTGAACTTCAAAAGAGAGGAATCACGATTGAAGTGGGAGGACATGGATACCAGAATTTCTTAAATGCCACGATGCAAGGCGGAAAGTTGTTTGCAACCCATCCCGAATGGTTTGGCAAGGATGCAGAAGGCAAGCGCACCACCGATTATAGGAGGGTGTTTTGTACTTCTAATACTGCTGCGGTGGAATATTTTGTTAAGGAAGTCATCTCCTACCTAAAGAGCCATCCCGAAATAGCTATTTTTGATTGCTGGGCTCCCGATAGTGAACAATGGTGTACTTGTGCTTCTTGTGAGGCATTGGGTAATCCGTCTGATCGTCAGGCTATTTTGTTAAATCAGGTGTATGAAGTAGTATCGAAAGAATTACCTGATGTAAAATTGCAAAGTATAGCGTATGGTAAAACCGCAAAAGCTTCGGAAAAACATCTTTGGAATAAAAATATTTTAATGGAGTTTTGTCCGATTCGTCAGAATTTTGAACATCAGATAGATGATGGGGCAAACGAACAAAACCAGAGCTATTGGACTACGCTCAGCGAATGGCGACAGGCATTTCAAGGGCAGTTGGGAGTCTATTCCTATTATCGGAAATATGCGTGGAGAAGTCTGCCGAACATCCTTACACACTACATGCAAAAGGACATTCAAGCCTATCAGCAGCTTGGTATTGATGGTGTGTCGGTGTATTCAGAGCCGGGCGATTGGTTTACTTATGGCATCAATCATTATGTGTTTGCTCATTTACTTTGGAATACGGAAGTTTCCGTAGATTCATTGATGAACGACTATTGCCGGGTGGTGTACAACAAAGCTTCGTATGATATGTTAAAAACATACACCGCATTGGAAGATATTGTACGTTTTGCGTGCAATGTTGCACATAGCAGCCTGAAAACAGAAGAAGAATATGTAAGTTACTTACAACAAATAGCTGATTTAAAAGAAAATATACAAGGAAGTCAAGCACTGTTTACAACTACCTATACAGATAGTTTATATACGCAAAACGTAAAACGTATGGGTTGGATGTTGGATTATGCTTCGAAAAGTATTAGATACATGATAGCAAAGAGTACCAAACGCCAAGAAGAAATGGCGGCAATAGATTTGGAAATCAGAGCCTATTTACGCGAATTTCGCAATGAAGGGATTTTTATTCCGCATAGACAATAACGAAAAAATGTAGGAATTGAAAAATGTGATGCAATTCGTAAATAGTAAATATAAGTGACCTTGACTGATGAGCCAAAAAATAAGAGAATGAGGCGTTAAAAGTCGTCCTTGTTTGAGCAAGCGAAGCTTGCGAGTTTGGACGATTTAGCCGAATGAACGCTAATTTTTTGAGCGAAGCAGGAATAGTCTTGATTTTTTGTTTCTTTTTTATCAAGAAAAAAGAAAGTAAGAAAAGAAAACAAAACAAACAAAATTTACATAAGCAACAAATAAAAATTTAAAAATATGAAACCAACAACCCTTTTTACCGGCTTAGGGATAGGCGCTTTAGTGGCTTCGCCCTCGCTACAGGTTAACGGACAGAACACGAACCAACGTCCGAACATCGTCTTTATTTTAGCAGATGACTTAGGTTGGTCAGACTTGGAATGTTATGGAAGTAGCTTCCATGAAACACCTAACTTGAATGCCCTTGCTGAACAGGGTGTACGTTTTACGGATGCTTACGCAGCATGCCATGTGTCATCCCCTACTCGCGGTAGTATTCTGACCGGTCAATATCCTGCACGTACACATCTTACCGATTGGCTACCGGGGAGGAAAGACTTTCCTTTTCAGCGGCTAAAGAATGTATATTCTGCACAACATCTTCCTTACGAAGAGAATAACACTTTTGCCTCTGTATTAAAGTCGAAAGGTTATAAAACTGCCATCATCGGAAAATGGCATTTAGGTGAAGATTCTTTAACAACTGAGAGGCAAGGTTTTGATATGCATATTCCGTATGGGTATCTGAAAGGATGGCCTGCACGAAGCTATTTCCCGCCTTACAATATGCCTGGTTTGAAGGATGGTCCGCAAGATGAATATTTAACTGATAGGATGACTGATGAAGCTATTAAATTTATGCAAGAGAACAAAGACAAGCCTTTCTTCTTGTACCTATCGCATTATGCTGTACACGATCCGATAGAAGGAAGACCTGATTTGGTAGCAAAATATGAAAAGAAATTAGCAAGTATGCCCAAGCCTAAAGGTCCTGATTTTATTTTAGAAGGTAATCCCGACGATGAACATCCGATTTCACGTGCCGACTTAGATTGCATGATAGAAACAGATGCATTCAAAGGCTTTAAAATATTGCCTAAGCGAACTGTAAAAATCAAGCAACATCAGGATAATGTACAATTTGCGGCTATGGTCGAATCGGTAGATGAAAGTGTAGGTCGCGTACAGGCAGCCTTGAAGGAATTGGGATTAGACAAAAATACCATCGTGGTCTTTTGTTCAGACAATGGCGGTATGTCGGCAGCCAACTTTGGAAATCCCGGTCGCATCGTACCGAAAGACCGCTTGGATAAATCATTTTCTACTTCCAATCTTCCGTTGAGAGGAGCTAAGGGTTTCAATTACGAAGGAGGTATCCGCGTACCCTTGATAGTGAAATGGCCTCAGAAGGGAGTATCAAATGTAGTAAATTCAGTACCGGTGATGAGTATCGATTTTTATCCTACCTTGTTAGAAATGGTTGGAATTAAAACAAGTACGCTGAATCATACCATGGATGGTACCAGCCTCGTTCCTCTTTTGACTAACGACAAGAAAGCTAATACTCCATTGGGTAAACGTGCCTTGTACTGGCATTTTCCACATTATAGCAATCACGGTATGCAAAGTCCGGGCGGTGCTATTCGTTTAGGTGATTACAAACTGCTTGATTACTTGGAAAACAATACGGTTCAGCTCTTTAATTTAAAGAATGACTTGGGCGAACAGCACGACTTAGCTCAGGAGATGCCCGAAAAAGCACAAGAACTAAAAGCTATGTTGGATCAGTGGAGGAAGGATGTACATGCTGAAATGCCTCAGATAAATCCGGATTACAAACCGGATGCTAATCCTGCTGATTTCAATACGCGAAAAGCACCGGTAAAGAAGTAAGCTGAGAAATCCGTGTCAATCCATTGAATCCGTGTTATCCGCGTTCCAAAATACTTGTGAAACGGATTTATATAAAGATTATATGTTGAAAATTTAAAAACGAATAAATAACATGAATGCTATACGTATTTACATCTCTCTGATAATTTGTTTTTCACTGTTTAGTATGCAAAACGTATATACTCAAACTTCGAACTTATTGACCATAGGTGATATGGAGTCGGGAGGTTGGACGATTAAGAACCTCGATTCTAATGCTACTTTGAATTTTGTAGCTAATGAAGGAGTGGGCTCGTCGAAGGGGATGGTAGTCCAAGCAACCAATATCGGACTGAACAGTTATTACGTCATCTTGGGTTCTTCCAAGCAGATTACCCTATCCAAAGACGAATTCTATACCGTGAGCTATTGGGCTAAAACCTCCGATACTCCCGGAATAGGCTTAACGCCTTGGATTCAAATAGGAGATGCAAGTATTAACTATCCGTTTTTAAATCTTCAAACCGGGTATCTTACTTCCTCATGGACGAAATATACCTATACTTTTGCCAATACCTTGCCTACTTCTTCTAAAGTAATTTTTAAATTTAGAGTGTGGTCGCCAGGAACCATCTACATCGATAATGTGAAAATAGGACCGGCAAGTGCTGATGAAGTTCATGAGGCTTTTGACGAAGATGTCACGCCCATTTACGATGTGCAATACGTACAAAATAGCGTAAATCTTACAACACCTGTGTATAAAAGCAATTGTCCCATCTATATTCCGGGCTATATGGATATGCAAACTAAAGATGAAATACCCTTGTCGTTATTTAAGGGAAGAAGCATCAGTTGGACGAATTTTTCGTTTGATGGTAGCATTGAAGTAAAAGTTAAGGTGCTAAATACAGACAAAGTGCCTATTCAAGGTAAAGATGTTCGTATCCTACCTTCACGTTACAATATCACCCCTACGGTGAATGGAGATGAAGTTTCGTTTACGCTGACTACCCCCGGACAGTTTTCTGTGGAGATAGGAGAAGAGGGCTATAAGAACGGCTTGATGATTTTTGCTAATCCCTTGGAGACTGATATTCCTGATATCAATGATCCTACATATTTGGTTCTTGAGCCGAATGACGATGTTTTGAATCCTTCTGATATCCCCTTAAAATACAGAGGAATATATTTTAAAAAGGGAGAACATAATATAGATGTGTTCGATATTCCTGCACATATAAAAAATTTCTATTTAGCTGATAGTGCATGGGTATATGGCGCCTTCTTAGGAGAAAAAGGAAATGGTATCAAGATTTTCGGACGTGGCATTATCTCGCAAGATAGGATGAATTACCGCCGTGCACACGGAATTGATATTTCTACCGACAGTGCCACGGTAGATGGAGTGGTGGTTGCTGATTTTAAGCGTTTTGCTGTTCGTCTGCGTGGCTCGTACAACCGAATCGATTGGGTAAAAGTGATTGGAGGCTGGGTGTATAACTGCGATGGTATCACCGCTTATGCCAATTCTACGGTGTCGCACTGTTTTATATGGGCAAACGATGATGCTATCAAGGTGTATTTAAGTAATATCACTTGGTCGGATATCGTTGTCTGGCAACTGAATAATGGAGGTGTCATACAAATCTCATGGGGAAGAACATTGGCTGATAATTGTAGAATCAGCCGTGTGGATGTGCTTCGTGCCGATTGGGTAAAAGCAGGGTTTAATGCAGCCCTGTTCAGTTGTGTAGGCAATTACTATAAAGAACCCGACCGATACAGCATGCAAAGCAACTGGATTATTGAAGACCTCGTCACCGAAAATCCGGTACCCATTATCTTCGGATTGAATCCGGATCCACATTCTATCAATCATATCCGTAATTTCACACTTAAAAACTGGAATGTAAAGATGGAAGAAGGAGTCATCTTCCGTAATCGAATTAAAAACGGCAATCCGCAAACTATCATCGACGGCTTTGTGTTTGATAACTTTATCTACAACGATGTGTTATTAACTAAAGATAATTGGGTAGACGTTCTGCAAATTGATACAAGTGGCTTTGATGTGCCGATATTTTATCCAATGTTAAACAATATTGTAATTCCAAGTTTTAAACATAAATTTATTCCAAACCCTGTAAGTGATATATTGAATGTTTATGATACTACAAGTAATGATGTGCTTAAAGTTTATGACATGAATGCACATCTGTTCATTATAGATTCAGGCAATACTATTAATGTGGCATCTCTAAATAGAGGGATGTATTTGCTTACTGTAAATGATGTTTATCAAGGTACGTTTATCAAGAATTAGATTGATGTCTTAACAGGATGATATTCATTCCTATATTTTTCTTGATAACACACCAGTCTACTTTATTCAACATAACAAAACACGGGACTGTCTCAAAAATATGACGACAGTCCCGTGTTTTAAATTAATCAAATGTAGTTTTATTCATTCGAATCCATATCCAGAACATTTCTGCGTGCATCTACTTTTTTATCGTACTCATCTCTTGAATAGACGATGATTTTTTCGAAATCACGCTGACCTGTACCGGCAGGTATTAAATGTCCACATATAACATTTTCTTTCAATCCTTCTAAACGGTCGATTTTACCATTTATAGCAGCATCATTAAGTACTTTTGTTGTTTCCTGGAATGAAGCGGCTGAAATGAAGCTGTTCGTTTGAAGAGCAGCACGGGTTATTCCCTGTAAAATCTGGTTTGATGTTGCCGGAATTGCATCGCGAGTCTCAACTAATCGTAAGTCACGACGTTTCAACGCACTATTCTCATCACGCAGTTTACGTGGAGTAATTATCTGACCTGGCTGTAGAGTTGGAGAATCTCCTGCATCTTCAACTATTTTCTTGCCCCATATGCGATCATTTTCCTCCATGAACTCGTTTTTATCTACAACTTGTTTTTCGAGAAAACGTGTATCTCCAGGCTCTAAAATTTCAACTTTACGCATCATTTGTCGTACTATAACTTCAAAGTGCTTATCATTAATTTTTACACCTTGTAGACGATAAACATCCTGTACTTCATTAACAATATAATCTTGTACCGCAGTAGGTCCTTTAATCATCAAAATATCATTAGGAGTTATTGCTCCGTCAGATAGTGGAGTACCGGCTCTAACAAAGTCATTTTCTTGAACAAGAATTTGTTTTGAAAGAGGTATCAAGTATTTTTTAACTTCTCCTGTTTTTGATGTTACACTTAGCTCACGATTACCACGTTTGATTTTTCCAAAGTTCACTTCACCATCAATTTCAGCTACTACAGCAGGATTTGATGGATTACGAGCTTCAAACAATTCAGTAACTCGTGGAAGACCACCGGTGATGTCACCTGATTTTCCAACAGCACGAGGTATCTTAACTAATATCTGACCTGTTTTTATTTTATCACCATTCTCTAAAATTAAGTGAGCACCAACAGGTAAGTTGTATGTACGAAGTATTTCTCCTGATTTATCTAAAATATGTGCACTTGGTACCTTATTACGGTCTTTTGACTCAATGATAATCTTTTCTTTTAACCCTGAAGTTTCGTCAATTTCCTTCTTGAATGTAATATTTTCTATTACATCCTCGAACTCGATTGTTCCTTCATTTTCTGAGATGATTACAGCATTAAATGGATCCCATTCACAAATTAGTTGTCCTTTGGTTCCAGTATCGCCATGTTTAGCATACAATTTTGAACCATAAGGGATGTTTTGTGTCGTGAGTGTAATATCTGTTTTTGTGTCAATTACTCTCATTTCTGCTAATCGGCTTACAACAATCTGATATTCAGAGCCATTATCATCTTTTACAGAAACAGACCTCAATTCATCAAACTCAATACGTCCATCGTATCTAAGAATAATTTTCGATTCGGCTGCAATATTTGAAGCAATACCACCGACATGGAATGTACGAAGTGTTAACTGTGTACCTGGCTCTCCAATAGACTGAGCGGCAATAACACCCACAGCTTCTCCCTGATGAACCATTTTTCCGGTTGCAAGATTACGTCCATAACATTTTGCACAAACACCTTTTTTTGACTCACAAGTCAACACTGAACGAATTTCAACTCTTTCAATAGGTGATTCTTGAATAATTTTTGCTAAAGACTCGGTTATTTGTTCACCTGCAGCAACAATTAAGTTGCCCGTCATAGGATGATATACATCATGAACCGAAACTCTACCTAAAATTCTTTCATATAAAGATGATATAACCTCTTCATTACTTTTTATCTCAACGGCTGTTAATCCACGTAATGTTCCGCAGTCGTCTTCTGCAATAATAACATCTTGCGATACGTCAACAAGACGACGAGTTAAATATCCGGCATCAGCAGTTTTCAAAGCAGTATCAGCCAAACCTTTTCTCGCACCGTGAGTTGAAATAAAGTACTCTAATACGGAAAGACCTTCTTTAAAGTTTGATAAAATCGGGTTTTCAATAATCTGGCCACCTTCGGCTCCTGTTTTTTGAGGTTTTGCCATCAATCCACGCATACCTGACAACTGACGAATTTGGTCTTTAGAACCACGCGCTCCCGAATCAAGCATCATATACACAGAATTAAATCCTTGATTGTCGGATGATAATTGCTGCATCAATATATTGCCTAATTTAGAGTTGATATGTGTCCAGGTATCAATAACCTGATTATAACGTTCTTTATCAGTGATAAATCCGTTTTTATATAAATTAGTAATTTCCTCTACTTCTTCGTTACCTTCAACTATAAGTTTTTCTTTTTCATCAGGAATAATAACATCATTCAAATTGAAAGATAACCCTCCTTTAAATGCCATGCTATAACCCAAATCTTTAATTTCATCAAGGAACTGAGCTGTACGTGAAACGCCACTAACTTCGATAACAGTACCAATAATATCTCTTAAAGATTTCTTTGAAAGTAATTCATTGATATAACCAACCTCTTGAGGAACACATTTATTAAATAATATTCGTCCAACAGTAGTTTCAATAATCTGCTTTTCGATATTTCCGTCAGAGTTTTTAGTATTTAATCTGACTTTAATAATTGCATGTAAGTCAACCTTTCCCTCATTATATGCAATTTCTGCTTCTTCAGGTGAATAGAAAATAAGTCCTTCACCCAGAGCTTTCATGCGAGGTTTCGTTATATAATATAGTCCTAAAACCATGTCCTGCGAAGGCACTGTAATAGGGGCACCATTAGCAGGGTTAAGAATATTATGAGATGCCAGCATTAACATCTGTGCTTCAAGAATTGCTTCATTGCCAAGTGGTAAATGAACAGCCATCTGGTCACCATCAAAGTCGGCGTTAAATGCAGTACAGGAAAGCGGATGTAACTGGATAGCCATACCCTCAATCATTTTCGGCTGAAACGCCTGAATACCAAGACGGTGAAGAGTAGGAGCACGGTTAAGTAACACAGGATGTCCCTTCATTACGTATTCTAAAATATCCCATATCACAGGATCTTTTCTATCTACGATTTTCTTCGCTGACTTAACTGTCTTGACGATTCCACGTTCTATTAACTTGCGGATAACGAATGGTTTGTACAATTCGGCAGCCATATCTTTAGGTAAACCACACTCATGCATTTTGAGTTCAGGACCTACAACAATAACCGAACGAGCTGAATAGTCGACACGTTTACCCAAAAGGTTTTGACGGAAACGACCTTGCTTACCTTTTAATGAATCGGATAAAGATTTTAGCGGACGGTTTGCATCAGTTTTAACAGCATTTGATTTTCTTGAGTTATCAAATAGTGAGTCGACTGCTTCCTGAAGCATACGTTTTTCATTTCTGAGAATAACCTCAGGTGCTTTAATCTCAATAAGCCTTTTCAGACGGTTGTTACGTATAATAACTCGACGATACAAATCATTCAAGTCGGATGTAGCAAAACGACCACCATCTAAAGGAACAAGAGGTCGCAATTCGGGTGGAATTACCGGCACTATCTTAACAATCATCCATTCCGGTTTGTTACGCATTTTAGAAGCACGGAACGATTCAACGATTTGTAATCTTTTCAGAGCTTCGCTTTTACGTTGTTGCGATGTATCATTTTTTGCTTTATGGCGTAATTCATTAGATAAAGAATCTAAATCAAGACGAGAAAGCAGATCGTAGATTGCTTCTGCACCCATTTTCGCTATGAATTTGTTTGGGTCAGTATCATCTAACATTTGATTTTCTCTGGGTAGAGATTCTAAAATATCTAAATATTCTTCTTCAGAAATTAATTCTCCGTCTATAAAGTTTTCACCATTATCAGCAGCACCGGCTTGAATAATAATATATTTTTCATAATAAATTATTGCGTCTAATTTTTTAGTAGACATTCCAAGCAGATAACCTATTTTATTAGGTAATGAACGGAAATACCAGATGTGTGCAACTGGCACAACAAGCTGTATGTGACCAACACGTTCTCTTCTAACCTTTTTTTCTGTAACTTCAACTCCACATCTGTCACAAACAATACCTTTGTATCTTATACGTTTGTATTTACCGCAATGACATTCGAAATCTTTAGTAGGACCGAAAATTCTTTCGCAAAACAGACCGTCCCGTTCCGGCTTATATGTGCGGTAGTTTATTGTCTCAGGCTTGAGTACCTCTCCGCTGGATAATTTTAAAATCTCTTCAGGCGATGCTAAACCGATAGATATTTTATTATAATTACCTTTGTTTCTATTCTCAATTTTAAAAGCCATATATCTTTTTTTGTTTAATCGTTAAATTGTTGAACTGTAAAATTGTTTGAGCAATTATTCCAGATTGACACTTAAGCCAAGCCCTCTCAGTTCATGAAGCAATACATTGAGTGATTCCGGAATTCCGGGAGTTGGCATTGGATCTCCTTTTACAATAGCTTCATAAGTACGTGCACGTCCGATAACATCATCAGATTTTACAGTTAAAATCTCTTGAAGTATATGTGCAGCACCAAATGCTTCAAGTGCCCAAACCTCCATTTCTCCAAATCTCTGACCACCAAATTGTGCTTTACCACCAAGAGGCTGCTGCGTAATTAATGAATATGGTCCAATAGAACGAGCATGCATTTTATCTTCAACCATGTGTCCCAATTTAAGCATATAAATTATACCTACAGTTGCTGCCTGGTCGAATCGTTCACCTGTACCACCATCGTATAGATATGTTTTACCATATTGTGGCAGTCCTGCTTTTTCAGTCCAGATATTCAAATCTTCTAAGTTTGCACCGTCGAAAATAGGAGTTGCAAAACGAACGCCCAATTCTTTACCTGCCCAACCTAACACAGTTTCGAAAATCTGCCCGAGATTCATACGAGAAGGCACGCCTAATGGGTTAAGAACTATATCAACCGGAGTACCATCAGCTAAGAAAGGCATATCTTCCTGACGAACGATACGTGAAACTATACCTTTATTACCGTGGCGTCCCGCCATTTTATCACCTACACGTATTTTACGTTTTTTAGCAATATAAACTTTTGCCACCTGAACGATACCGGCAGGAAGTTCATCACCGATAGTAATGTTAAACTTCTGGCGTTTAAGCTGAGCATCAAGCTCTTTATATTTCTTCAAATAATTCAAAATCACGTGTCTTATCAGCTCGTTTTTTTGATTATCTTGTGTCCATTTACTCAATTGAACGCTTGTATAATCAATTTCACGCAGTCTTTCTTCAGTGAATTTACTATTTCTTGAAATCAGATCAGTACCTAAAAAATCTTTCACACCGGCAGAAGCTTTATCGGCTGTTAAAGTCATCAGTTTTTCAATAAGAGTGTTTCTTAAAACTGCTGCTTGAGCTTCAAATTCTTCATCTAATTTAGGAAGAATTGCTTTGTCTGCCAATTTAGATTTCTTATTCTTTTGAGCTTTAGAGAATAAACGTTTTGCGATAACCACTCCTGATAATGATGGAGTTGCTTTCAAAGAAGCATCTTTCACATCACCTGCTTTGTCGCCAAATATAGCTCTAAGTAATTTTTCTTCCGGAGAAGGATCAGATTCTCCTTTAGGAGTAATCTTACCAATAATAATATCACCCGGCTCAATGCGAGCACCGACACGAATTATACCATTTTCATCCAAATCTTTTGTAGCTTCTTCGCTAACATTTGGTATGTCGGAAGTAAATTCTTCAACTCCTCGTTTCGTTTCGCGTACTTCTAAAAGTTGCTCTACAACATGAACAGATGTAAATACATCGTCACGAACAAGAGCTTCATTTATAACGATAGCATCCTCGAAATTATACCCTTTCCAAGGCATAAATGCAACTTTGAGATTCTTTCCGATTGCTAATTCACCATTTTGAGTTGAATAACCTTCAGTTAAAATCATTCCGGGAGAAACTCTATCTCCTTTGCGAACCAAAGATCTCAAATCTATAGTAGTATTTTGATTTGTCTTAATGAATTTCGGTAATTTATATTCTTTCACCGAAGAATCGAAGCTGACAAAATCTTCCAATTCTGTGCGATCGTATTTGATCTTTATACTTTCAGCATCAACATATTCAACGACACCATTACCTTCAGCAACAATCTGTGTTCTTGAATCTCTGATTAACTGTCCTTCGATTCCTGTCCCAACTATAGGTGCTTCGCATCTTAATAATGGAACTGCCTGACGCATCATATTCGAACCCATTAAGGCACGGTTTGCGTCATCATGCTCCAAGAAAGGTATCAAAGCTGCTGCAATAGAAGCAATCTGCGATGGAGCAACGTCCATCAAGTCTACTTTTTCAGGTTCTACAACAGGGAAATCAGCACCATAACGTGATTTGACTTTATTGCGAATAAATGTTCCATTTTCATTTAATGGAGCATTACCTTGTGCAACAGTCAGATTCTCTTCTTCTTCAGCAGTATAATATTTGATTCCGTTTTCACTTAGATCAACAACCGAATTATTAACTATTCTATATGGTGTTGAGATAAATCCTAAATCATTGATTTTAGCATAAATACAAAGAGAAGATATCAAACCGATGTTCGGACCTTCAGGAGTTTCAATCGGACATAAACGACCGTAGTGTGTATAATGCACGTCACGAACCTCAAAGCCTGCACGTTCACGTGACAGACCGCCTGGTCCTAAAGCTGACATACGGCGCTTATGAGTTATTTCAGCCAATGGATTTTGTTGATCCATAAACTGAGACAAAGCATTAGTTCCAAAGAAAGAATTAATTACAGAAGAAATACTCTTTGCATTAATCAAATCAATTGGAGTAAACACCTCATTGTCACGAACATTCATTCTTTCTCTTATGGTGCGAGCCATACGTGAAAGTCCAACTCCAAACTGATTAAACATTTGTTCACCTACAGTACGTACCCTACGATTACTTAAGTGGTCGATATCATCAACTTCAGCTTTGGAATTTATTAATTCGATTAAATATTTAATAATTTCAATTATATCTTCTTTTGTTAATATTTTAACATCAGGACTAATTGATAAATTTAATTTTCTATTGATTCTGAATCTTCCCACATCGCCCAAATCGTATCTCTTTTCTGAGAAGAACAGATTGTTGATTACCTCACGGGCAGTAGAATCATCAGCAGGCACAGCATTTCTTAGCTGTCTGTAGATATATACGACAGCTTCCTTTTCAGAGTTACTTGGATCTTTTTGAAGGGTATTGTATATAATTGCATAATCGCTTTGATTAGCATCAATTTTATCTACAAGGATAGTTTGTGTACCTGACTCGGTAATTTCATCAATATGTTTAGCCTCGAGGATGGTTCCGCGATCGATTACTATTTCGTTTCTTTCAATACTTACAACCTCACCGGTATCCTCGTCAACAAAATCTTCTACCCAACTTTTTAAAACGCGGGCAGCTAATTTCTGACCAATTACCTTTTTTAGGCTGGCTTTGTTTACTTTAATTTCTTCTGCCAGATTAAATATTTCAAGGATATCTTTGTCGCTTTCAAAACCGATAGCACGCAACAAAGTTGTAACAGGTAATTTCTTTTTTCTGTCGATGTAAGCATACATCACATTGTTTATGTCTGTAGCAAATTCAATCCACGATCCGCGGAAAGGAATAATACGTGCAGAATAAAGTTTAGTACCATTGGCATGCATACTTTGTCCGAAGAAAACACCCGGGGATCTGTGTAATTGAGAAACAATCACTCGTTCAGCTCCATTTATAACAAATGTTCCTTTAGGAGTCATGTATGGGATAGGTCCCAAGTATACATCTTGAATTACTGTATCAAAATCCTCATGATCAGGGTCTGTACAGTATAATTTTAACTTAGCTTTTAGAGGTATGGAATATGTCAAACCTCTTTCAACACATTCTTCTATAGAATATCTTGGTGGATCGACATAATAATCGAGAAATTCAAGAATAAAATTATTACGAGTGTCAGCTATAGGGAAATTTTCTAAAAACACTTGATAGAGACCCTCTTTTTTTCTTTCTTCAGGAGAAGTATCCATCTGAAAAAAGTCATGAAAAGCTTTTAATTGCACTTCCAGGAAGTCGGGATAATCGAACTGATTTTTTATGGAAGCAAAATTGATTCTTTGATCTTTATTTAATGAAGACATGTTCAAAGAGTTTATAATTGATGCAGTGAACTTGAAAATTAACTCACACTTATGAGTTACTAATTAATACAGACATGAAAAGGTTTAGAATCCCTCTAATCGAGGGAAACTAAACCATGTTCCTGATAATCAGGCAATTTTATTTTACTTAAGTTCAACTTCAGCTCCGCCTTCAGTTAAAGCTTTGTTAAGGGCATCGGCTTCGTCTTTTGTTACACCTTCTTTAATTGCGGAAGGAGCAGCATCAACTAAATCTTTAGCTTCTTTCAAGCCAAGACCTGTAAGTTCTTTTACTAACTTAACGATTGCCAATTTATTTGCACCGGCTGCTTTTAGAATAACATCAAATGATGATTTTTCTTCTACTGCTTCAGCAGCACCACCGGCAGCAGGACCAGCAGCAACAGCTACAGCTGCAGCAGCAGGCTCGATACCATATTCGTCTTTTAAAATTTGAGCTAACTCATTTACTTCTTTAACTGTTAAGTTAACTAATTGTTCTGCAAAAGCTTTTAAATCTGCCATTGTCTTAATTTTTATAGAATTTATTTGTTTTATTTTTAGTTTTTATCTCTCGGACAGTGTTTTTAACACGCCGTGAATAGTTGTACCTCCTGATTGGAGTGCGGACACAACGTTCTTAACAGGAGATTGCAACAATCCGATAATCTCACCGATAAGTTCGTTTTTACTCTTAATCGAAATCAACGTTTCTAATTGGTTTTCACCTATATAGAAAGATTCCTCAACATATGCAGCTTTTAATACCGGTTTTTTTGCTTTGTTTGTCTTACTAAAATCTTTAATAAGTTTGGCAGGAGCATTACCATTATTTGATAGTAACAGTGATGTTTCCCCTTTTAAAGAACCGTATAATTCATTAAAATCGACACCTGAATTTTCAAGTGCTCTTTTTAATAAAGTATTTTTAACTACAACAAGTTTAATATCTTGTTTATAGCAGCTTCTTCTAAGCTGGCTTGTATCTTCGGCATTTAAGCCGCCGATATCTGCCAAATAGAAATGTGCATATGATTGAATCGTTGATTCAAGTTGTTCTATTATTACGCTTTTATCTTCCTTTTTCATACACTTTTAAATTTTGTCGTCAACTGATTTTGGGTCTATTTTAACACCCAGACTCATTGTGCTCGAAAGATAAATGCTCTTAACATAGGTACCTTTAGCAGCAGTCGGTTTTAATTTGATTAATGTTTGAATAAATTCTTGAGCATTTTCAACTATCATATCTGCTGTAAATGAAACTTTACCGATTGATGTGTGAACAATACCAGCTTTATCAACTTTAAAATCAATTTTACCCTGTTTTACCTCTTTAACTGCACCCGCAACATCGTTGGTTACTGTTCCGCTTTTAGGGTTTGGCATTAATCCGCGAGGACCGAGCACACGACCCAAAGCGCCTAATTTACCCATAATAGCAGGCATGGTGATTATTACATCAACATCAGTCCAACCGCCTTTAATTTTATCGATATATTCATCGAGGCCGACATAGTCAGCACCGGCTTCTGTAGCCGCAGCTTCCTGATCGGGTGTACATAATGCAAGAACCCTAACTTGTTTTCCGGTCCCGTTTGGCAGCGATACTACACCGCGTACCATTTGGTTGGCTTTACGTGGGTCAACACCTAAGCGTACATCAATATCAACAGAAGCATCGAATTTTGTAGTTGTAATTTCTTTAACTAATTCAGCTGCTTCCTTTAATGTATAGGCTTTTCCCGCTTCAACTTTTGCACTCGCCAACTTTTGATTTTTTGTTAGTTTACTCATTATTGAAGTTATTTTTTAATTATTACCAGGAAAATTACCTTTTACGGCAATACCCATACTTCTCGCTGTACCTGCAACCATTTTCATAGCTGCATCTAACTCAAAACAGTTTAAATCCACCATTTTATCTTCAGCAATTTGTTTAACCTGATCCCAAGTGATTTCTGCAACCTTCTTGCGATTAGGCTCTGCTGATCCTCCTTTTGCCTTCGAAACTTCAAGTAACTGAATAGCTACTGGAGGAGTTTTTACAATAAAATCGAAAGATTTATCTGTATAGTAGGTGATGACAACAGGTAAAACTTTACCAGCTTTATCCTGAGTTCTGGCATTAAATTGTTTGCAAAACTCCATAATGTTGATCCCTTTCGAACCTAATGCAGGTCCAACAGGGGGAGATGGGTTTGCCGCACCTCCTTTAATCTGTAATTTAATAAGTCCAGCAATCTCTTTAGCCATAATTATTTATTTTGATGATTAAATGGAATATTGATTTGTAACTGAATCAACTATTCCCGTTCTACTTGATTGAAAGATAATTCGAGTGGAGTTTTCCGCCCAAACACCAAAACCATAACTTTAAGTTTTTTTCTCTCATTGTTGACCTCCTCAATAACACCCGTAAATCCATTAAATGGTCCTGAAACCACTTTAACGCTCTCGTCTTTAAGAAACGGAGTAAGTAAATCAATATCACCCTCCTGAATTTCGTCCACAACACCAAGGATTCTGTTAACCTCAGCGCTACGCACAGGCGTAGGAACGTTATTCTTTTCTTCTAAAAAACCAAAAACATTTGGAACTTGACGTAGTCGATGAGGTATTTCACCAACAAGATTCGCCTCTATCAAAACATATCCCGGCATGAGATTAATCTCTTTTGTGACATGTTTTCCGTTACGAATAATTATCTTCTTTTCAGTTGGAATAACAACTTGAGAAACAAATTGACCAAGATCGGAATTTTTAATTTCAGCATCTATATATTCCTTAACTTTGTTTTCTTTTCCACTAAAGGCACGTAATACGTACCATTTGAAATTAGTTGTTTCTGACACTGTTTACTCCTCCTTGATTAATTACAATAATTTTTCGTACACGAAAGTCATGATAGACTCAAAACTAACGTCCATAAGCCATACTATCAGGGCAATAATGATGGAAGCAATCAAAACCACGACAGTACTGTTAACCAACTCTGTGCGAGTAGGCCACGACACTTTTTGGACAAGTTCATTATACGACTCTTTGATATAGTTTACTACTTTCATATTTAAATAGAATTTGCACGGGTAGAGAGACTCGAACTCCCGACACCTGGTTTTGGAGACCAGTGCTCTACCAACTGA
>CALFXE010000269.1 GCA_937927845.1 uncultured Paludibacter sp. | reverse complement strand
TCTTCTCTTGACGACAAAATAGCCCTCAACCAACGGATAAATGATAATTTAATCCTAAATTGAATGTTTTGGATAAGAGAACATATTTCTAAAATGCCGAGTTTCAACACGTTCGAAATGCATACAGTTACAATAGAAAATAATATTGAAACAAACCCCGCATTGTGTATTGAAACCTGCAAAAGCTTGATAGAGGGAATATGTAAAACAATTTTGACAAACAAAGCCGTTATACATAAAGAAGATGTTAAATTTCAGGAACTTGTAAGGCAAACCGTTGATGCCTTGATAACTACTTCGCATTGTTACAGGGATAAGCTCTGTGAATTGGCAAGACGAATTGCATCTGTTGCTCAGATCATTGCAGAGATAAGGAATAATTCGGGATTCGCTTCACATAGTCAGGATGTCAAAAAGATTCCTGTAGATTCTACGCTGTCACTCTTCATTTATAAAATCACAGATGTAATTGGTGGTTTTATTCTGCACTATTACATAACACATAATAATCCGAAGAAAGACAACCGGATTCATTACGAAGATTGTAATCAATTTAATGAATACTTTGATGAGGTAAATCCTTTTGTAATAGGTTTGTTACCGCTGTCAGCCTCCGAGGCGCTCTATCAGCAGGATTATGAGGCTTATAGGGAAGAATATCTATATTATCTGGAAACAAAAGACGAAAATTAAAATAATATGTCATTCACAGAAAACAGTTACGAACAAGCACTTATTCAATTATTCCAACAATTGGGATATGAGTACCTGTATGCGCCCTATATTGAGCGGGATTATTATATACCTTTTTTCGAGAGCCAGTTACTGCAGAGTTTAGCAGATGTGAACCCGTTAAAATCTCAAATGGCAATTGATGAAGCCGTTTCAAAATTTAAAAATATAGATACGGGAAGTCTTGCCAAACGGAACGAGCTTTTTACGGATTATCTGCAACACGGTATAGAGGTCTCCTATTACAACGGGAAAGAGCAGTGTAATGACATCATTTATTTAGTAGATTACGACAAAATCCACAAAAATACTTTTCAGGTAATAAATCAATGGGTGTATGTGGAAAAATCGGAAAAACGTGCGGATATTATTGTTTTTGTCAATGGACTACCTTTGGTTATTGTTGAGCTCAAATCTCCGTCCCGTGAAAATACGGATGCTTCGGAAGCTTACAGACAATTAAGAAATTACATGCACGAAATACCCTCTTTGTTCGTGTATAACGCATTTTGTGTGATGAGCGATATGAGCTGTTCCAAGGCTGGAACTATCACAAGCAACGAAGACCGCTACATGGAATGGAAAACAAAAGACGGTAGTTATGAAAGTACGGAATACGCTGATTACGATACTTTTTTTGAGGGTATTTTTATAAAAGAGCGTCTTCTCGATATAATCAAGAACTTCATTTGTTTCTCAAAAGATGATAAGAGCGAAGCATTCAAGATTCTGTCCGGCTATCATCAATATTTTGCAGTAAACAAAGCGATAGAAAGAACAAAAAGAGCGATAGAGACCGATGGCAAAATCGGCGTGTTTTGGCACACGCAAGGTAGCGGTAAGTCCCTATCCATGGTGTTCTATGCCCATTTGCTTCAACAGTCCTTGTCGCAACCGACCATCGTTGTTATTACAGACAGGAATGATCTGGATGATCAGCTTTACACACAATTCTCCAAATGCAAGCAGTTTTTACGGCAAACTCCAATCCAGGCAAAAAATAGAGAACATCTGAAGAAGTTGCTTTTGGGTCGGGAGGCAAATGGTATTATTTTTACTACGATGCAGAAGTTCGAAGAGTCAAATGAACCCTTATCTGTAAGAAAAAATATCATTGTAATGACGGATGAGGCTCATCGGGGACAGTATGGGTTCGAAGAAAAAATCGATCCCCTAACTGGAAAAATATCCATTGGAACCGCCCGTATTATCCACGATTCACTTCCGAATGCATCCTTTATCGGATTTACAGGAACGCCTATTTCCACAAAAGACAGGGATACGCAGGAAGTATTTGGTAATTATATCGATGTTTATGACATGACACAAGCTGTGGAAGATGGCGCCACATGTCCTGTCTTTTACGAATCGAGGGTAATAAATCTCAATCTGGATGAAAACACTTTAAAATTAATTGACGAAGAGTACGAATTACTAGCGGAAGAAGGTGCAGAAAAGGAGCAAATCGAAAAAAGCAAACGTGAATTATCACACATCGAAGCTATACTGGGAGCACCTGAAACCATAGATTCCCTTTGTCGGGATATCGTCAGGCATTATGAGGAAAATCGTCAGTATGAACTAACCGGAAAAGCCATGATTGTGGCTTATTCCCGACATATTGCCCTTGATATTTATCATAGAATATTAGAATTGCGGCCTGAGTGGACGGAGAAAGTAAAGGTTGTAATGACTGGTGGAAATAAAGATCCCGAAGAATGGAATGCAATTATCGGTAATAAATACTACAAAAAGGAACTCGCCAAAAAATTTAAGGACAATAACGACCCTTTGAAAATTGTAATCGTAGTTGATATGTGGTTGACAGGTTTTGATGTTCCTTCACTTGCAACCATGTATGTTTATAAGCCTATGAAAGGGCATAATCTTATGCAGGCTATCGCACGGGTAAATCGGATTTTTCAAGATAAATCCGGTGGGCTTGTTGTAGATTATATCGGTATAGCAAGAGCTTTAAAAGATGCCATGCATGATTATACCATACGGGATCGGGCCAATTATGGAAATCAAAATATAAAAGATACTGCGTTCGTTAAATTTAAGGAAAAACTCGAAATATGCCGTGATATATTTCATGGCTATAATTACAGTAATTTCCAGAAAGGAACCGACTATGACAGGGCGCAGCTAATAAAAGGCGGAGTAAACTTTATTATGGCACCCGACAAAGAAGGAAAAAAGGTGTCATTTTTGAAAGAAGCTAAACTCCTGCATGATGCAATCACATTATGTCGCAGTTTATTAGATGAGAAACTCCGATTTGAAGCGGCCTTTTTTGAAACAGTCCGGACATTGCTATCCCGAATGACCGGAAAAGGCAAAGTTTCAAAAAAAGAGATTAATGAACGTATTGGAGAGCTGCTAAAGCAGAGCGTGAAAAGTCAAGGTGTCATCAATCTATTCTCGGATATAAAAGCAGAGTTCTCTTTGTTCGATGCAGCATTTCTGGAGGAAATCTCTAAAATGAAAGAGAAAAATATTGCAGTAGAATTACTTAAACGATTATTGGCTGAAAGAGTAGCCTTGTATAAAAAGACGAACATTGTTCAATCGGAAAAATTCTCTGAGATGTTGAATCAAGCCTTATCCAATTATCTGAAAGGGATGCTTACGAATGAAGAGGTTATACAGGAATTATTAAAACTAGCAAGAGAAATAGCAGAATCTGAGTCAGAAAAGAATAAACTTGGGCTTAATGCTGAAGAGAAAGCTTTTTATGACGCATTGACCAGGCCAAGAGCAGTGCAGGATTTTTATTCAAACGATATATTAGTAGAAATGACAAAGGAACTCACTGATATGTTGCGAAAAAACCGGACCATTGATTGGCAGAAAAAGGAAGGTGCAAGAGCTGGAATGCGTCGGCTCGTAAAACGATTATTAAAAAAATATAAGTATCCGCCGGAAGAATCAGAGAATGCTATGGAAGTCGTGCTTAGGCAATGCGAAGAATGGACGGATAATACTTCGGAATTAGACTATTCTGTGTTAGAACCATATAGTAAAATTCATAAGATGGGGCCGGATAACGAATATCAAAAACAAGTCGCAGAACCTTCTGTAAAATATAATAAAAATCAATAGAAATTATGGCTAATAAATAAGATAGCAATTGCATACGACTTTGATGGGACATTGGCTCCCGGGAATATGCAGGAACATTCTTTTATCCCTAAGTTGGGGATAAATAAAAGCGCCTTCTGGAGTGAGGTTAAAGAAAAAGCGGAACAACACGACATGAATGAAATTCTGGCTTATATGCATTTAATGTTGAAGAAAGCAAATAAAAAACAAATATGTAAAAGAACTTCTCGTCCATAAAAGGGCTACATATATAGCTCCTGCTGATTATAGTGAAGGAAGTGAATTATACAACTTATTAATCAGTATAATAGATAAAATAGCCCTGGAACTGGAGTTGTAAAAGTATATGCAATCATAATCATTAGATTCGTCAGCCGTCTTCATCCGGCACCCGCTTCAACACTTCGATAAATTCATCGACACTATATTGTTTTATAGAGTAATTTAAACCGAGTAGTCGGACAAATCGTTTTTACAAGCTGTTTGCTCAAGTGTAACCAGCATTCAGAAATACAGCAAAAATGGCAATGGGCGTACAGCATAATTAGCAACAGTATTAATCAAACGAAATTCACTTGACTCAATTCATTTGCAAACCGATGAATCCCTGTTTCAATTTTCCGGATCGTTTCCGGACGAGGCTTTTTCACACCGTTCAAATAATGACTTAACTGACGTTGATTGATACCGGTAATTTTTCCCAAACTATCACAACAATGGAGTCATGTTGTTAAGACGATTGAATTACACCTTTTCAAGGTCTCATAACGATACAAATATACACCTTTTCAAGGTTTTAATGTGTAGACAGGATATTTTTTTCAAGATTTTTGTCAAACCAACATAAGAAGCCAATGAAAGGTTAAAAATTTGGCTACAAATACCGCATCACGGACTAGCCTAGCACCCAATATATATTTGTAACCGGCAACTTCAAATAAACGGATATACTCTTTGGATAAAAGACCGCTGTCAGCAATGACTATTGGCTTTTGCTGTCCAAACCGGCCCTGCATTTTCGGTAATTGAAAGATAGCCCCGTTTGGTAAGATTGATTATATCGTGATTAGCTTGAAAGGAGAAACGTCAAGCTACAAAAGATTTCAGGTTAGGTTTAAGCCATCTGTTCGGTGTAGTCCGTCTTTTGATAGAATCGGCGAAACATTAGGTAGTCAATAAAGAACGACTCCAATCGCTGCGACAGAGTGAAATAAATTGCACTTTTTACTTGCGAAATAAGAAACTTGCACTCCCTTTGCATTAAATGGGCAAAATAATACACTAATGGAATTTAATTTAATCATAAAAGACAGGCGAACTCTGCTGGGCCTGACTCAGCAGGATTTGGCTGATTATTCAGGGCTGAGCCCGAAAATAATTAAAAGCATTGAAGCAGGTAAAGGCAACCCTTCAGTCGGCACTTTAACAAAAATAGCCGATGTGTTGGGTTTAGAACTCATAATGAAAGTGAGGGGGGTTAGTAAATGAGACAGGCAAAGATTTATTCGAATGGTATATTGGCAGGGGTTCTGACTGAAACCGATACCGGAAAGTGAATATTCTGAGATTTATCGGAATAGCGGGCACCCTTGCAAAGAAAACTTCATCATTTTTGCCAACCGTGTAGGTGTACTACCAAAGAAACGGGATGCAATCATCAAGATGTTCTCCATTCCAAATCCGCTAATAGACGAACTTATCGACCGCTCGTTTCTGAATGATAAAACCAGACGGATGTATGAACACTCGTATCAAGAACGGTTGAGTAGGTTTTTGAGAAATTGATTATTGGTCGACTCACACTTGCCGGTTGACTCTGCTGGATATTCCGGTAATGTTGACCCCTCGTTCCGGTGATATTGACCCCTCTTGA
>CALFXE010000268.1 GCA_937927845.1 uncultured Paludibacter sp. | reverse complement strand
CATTAACATAGACATCTTTGAAACCGGGTCCTTTATTCATAAGATAGAGGCCATGGATAAATCGAAGGAGTACTTCCTCTATTGCAGAAGCGGACAGCGCAGCGCTAACGCCTGCCGCCTTTTGGAATCATCAGGCATCAGCAAGGTTTACAATCTTTCCGGGGGGATCATGTCCTGGACCGGGACGGTAGTGTAAGCGAAGTGCTTCAGTTGTCAATCATAATCATCAAATACAAATAAACATATGACATTTCAGGAAATCATCAACCAGGACAAGCCTGTGCTGGTTGACTTCTTTGCAGAATGGTGCGGTCCCTGCAAAATGCAGGCCCCCATCCTGCAGGATGTAAAACAAAAGGTAGGCGACATTGCCGATATTATTAAAGTGGATGTGGACAAATATCCCCAGGTGGCAGCGCAATACCAGGTGCAGGGTGTGCCTACGCTTATCCTTTTCAAAAACAGCAAAGCCATATGGCGTCAGTCGGGCGTAGCGCCTGCCGGGCTTTTGGAAAAATTAATCAATGAAAACAGGTAAAACAAGATGAAAAAACTATTGATAATCTTATTGCTGCCTTTGCTGGCGCTAAGCTGCACCGCGCAGCATCCCGGCATCCACCCGATTTCGGCAGCAGAGCTGCAGACAGCGCTAAATGAGAAGATACAGTTAGTCGATGTGAGAACAGCCGCTGAATTTAACGGCGGTCACCTGTATAATGCTTTGAATATTGATGTGAACAGCGCGGATTTTGATGCGAAAATTCAGCAACTGGACAAAACCAAACCTGTGTATATCTATTGCCAGAGTGGCAAACGCAGCAGCAATGCGGCGAAAAAAATGGAATCTTTAGGGTTCAGGACAATATATGACCTTAAAGGCGGGATCCTTTCCTGGAATAATAAATAAAGACAGGAACAACCATTTTGGTTCAGGATCGGCAAAGGCTTACAGAAGACAACAAGGGGACAAACTGATGACTTTTCATCGTTTGTCCCCTTTCGCAAAGAGCAGGTGTCCAAATCCGGGCCTTTTAAACGGTGACCTGGTTAAAATCCTGAAATCCCGGTAAGCCTTAAAGCAGGCTCAATATTTGCAGCAGCCAAAACGGATTTTCATTATCCTCCAACGAATTTTCATATTTTTCTATCAAATATTAATGCCCGCCTTAATATCATTATATTATGGCTTGTTATTTTATGATTAATAAATAAAACGGACCGCTTTCAAGGCAATTAATATTTTTCATATGGCTGCTTAGTTCGATATATTTGCAGTTCAACAAATTATTGCCACTGCGCTCTAAGTCTATTTATGTTCCGATATCAATTGAGAAAGGCTATTGCCTTATTTTTTATGCTAAGCTGCTGTTTTGGCAAGGCATCCGCCCAGGGAGCTCCCGATACAAATGCGATCAAAGCCAATATTAAAACTGTCTCGGACAGTATTACCATCAACCCCGCTTTTGCCAAAGACCTTGCAACCCGTACATTGAAGGCGTCACAACAGATCAATTACCCCTGGGGTATTTTTATGAATACGCTTGCATTAGGGTCCATAGCCTATAATGACGGGGAACGGGAACAGGCTATCAGGCTGCACGAAACAGCGTTGACCTATGGCCGGGCACATGGCTTCAGGCACAAAGAGTCAACGGTGCTGAGCAATCTTGCGAAAGATTACGGCGGTACAGGCAATACCCAGAAAGCAATTACCCTTTACCACGAAGCGGTAAAGGTAGCGCAGGAATTAAATGACAGCTTGCAGTTGGGAGGCGCATTACAAGGGCTGGGGCAGACATACAGCAGGATCGGCTATCCCGAAGAAGCCATTAAATATTGCAGCCAGGCGGCCGAGATATTCAAAAAAAAGAAAAAGTATTCTACATTAAGATGGTCGTATAATAATATTGCAGCCTCTTATATGGAACTCTCCAAATTTGACAGCGCCTATCGTTATGTATGGCTGACAAGGATGGCTTACGACAGCGCCACGGGAGGCGCTCCGCCGTCAGCGGAATTTTATATTAATATGGCTTTGGTTTCTGATTCTCTGTCAAGAAAGGACTCTGCCGCCTACTATTATAAAAAAGCGGTGGAAGTAGCCCTCCGTTCAGATGATCATACGGCACTGGCATCCGCCTATTCTTATCTCGCCACCAAAGAGGCCGCGGCCGGCAATACCGGCAAGGCCATACAGTATTATAAGGAAGTATTAGCGATTACTGAAAAATATCACAATCTTGAAGGCAACATCAGCACTTCCGGCAGCCTTGCCAGATTATATGCGCAAAACAAGGATTATTACAATGCTTATAACTATGCCTTAAAGGAGGCCGCATTCAGGGATGATTATATCAACCAGGAGAAAATAAATGCCGTTACCGCATTAAATGCAAAATTTGAAAAACAGCAACTGCAATATGAATTTGACAAGCAAACGGCTGCTACAGAACTGGCTAATCAGAAGAAAATCGCCAAAAGAAATATGCTGTTGTACGGTTTTATCGCACTCGCCCTGCTGTTGGGAGCTGTCATAATCTTCGTGGTCAAATATTTCAGGCAGAAAGCGATCATTACAGCTAACAGGAATGAGCAGCTAAAGCAACGGTTACTGCTTACGCAAATGAATCCCCATTTCATATTCAATTCGGTCGATAACATCCAGAGCCTGATCCAAAGCAATAAAGCCGAAGAAGCCATCAATTACCTGACAAAGTTCTCCAAGCTCACAAGACAAATCCTGGAAAACTCAAGGGAGAACTATATCAGCCTGGATGAAGAGCTCAATATGCTGGATAACTACCTGAATATTCAAAAGCTGCTGTACAATAATAATTTTACGCACCAGGTAACAGTAGAAGGAATAGATCCCGAAACGGTTCTGCTGCCGCCGATGCTCACCCAGCCTTTTATTGAAAATGCCATCAGGCACGGTTTAAAAAATAAAAATCAGGGCGGCATCATCCATGTCCGCTTTTACATGCAGGATGACCAGTTGTTCTTTGAGGTCACGGATAACGGGACCGGGCTTGTAGCCAAGGAAAAAGAAGAGGGACAACGATCTTTATCCACACAAATTACCAGAGAACGGCTGGAGAGCATTACTTCCAAAAAGGATATCCATATTTATACGCTGAACATCACAGGTGATAATAATACCGTACAGGGTGTAAAGACCTTCTTTGAAATTCCATACATTTATAATCTTTAAGAACATGCTCAGAGCAATCATTATAGATGACATTCATAATATCCGCCAGAAGAACATGGCGGTCATAAAACAGCATTGCCCCGATGTTGCCATTATTGCTGAAGCGGACAGTGTAGCATCCGGGGTGGCTGCTATCAGGAAATACCTGCCAGACCTTGTTTTCCTGGATGTTGAAATGAGCGACGGTACAGGCTTTGACCTGCTGCAGCAATTAAAGCCCATTGACTTTAAAGTAATATTCATAACGGCCTTCCAGGAGTTTGCCATCAAGGCTTTCCGCTTCAGCGCCATAGATTTCCTGTTGAAGCCCATAGATCCCGCCGACCTTATTGAAGCCGTTAAAAAAGCCCGGGAGACATTAAGCAAAGAAATGCTGGAGCTGCAGTTCAGTACGCTGTTTTCAAATATTGAACGCCCGAGGAACCTGCAAAAGATCATTCTGAAAACAGCGGAAAAGGTTTATTCTATTAATGTGCAGGATATTATCCGCTGCGAGTCCACAAAAAATTATACCACTTTTTATATGCTGAATGGCCAGAAGCTGCTTGTTTCCACTACCCTGAAAGAGTACGAAACCATGTTGCTGCCCCTGGGCTTTTTCCGTACACACCAG
Organism: uncultured Paludibacter sp.; assembly: GCA_937927845.1. Lineage (GTDB taxonomy): Bacteria > Bacteroidota > Bacteroidia > Bacteroidales > Paludibacteraceae > Paludibacter. The sequence continues at coordinate 8,991 of CALFXE010000268.1, read as the reverse complement.
TCTCACCTCATCAATATGCTCTACTTTGACCATTATGTAAAAACAGATTCAGGAAGTATCATTATGAAGGATAAAACGGTCATTCCCCTGTCCGTCAGGAAAAAGGAAGAGTTCCTCAACGCCCTCAGCTCCCTGTAAGCATTACATACATTCCCGTACGGTCAACGAATTTTCAAAAAGCATTGACGAATGTTCATTTGCCTGAAATAATATAGCCGGGCAGACTATTTTGCAGCTTTAATTTATTTCAAATCAAAATTCAATTGACATGTATTCAAGATTAACAATGATCGGGGCCGGTGTACTTTCAATCATCTCTGCCTGGCTGCCATGGGTCACTTTACTGGGCGTTTCGGAAAATGGTTTCCTGGGAGAGTACAGGGGTAATCCCGGATTATTCTTTGTTGTAATAGGCGCTATAATCGCAATTATGGGACTGCTGAATAAGAAATGGAGCGCCATCATTGCCATTATTTTTTCCCTGCTCGTTTGTATGCTCGGCTTAAAATATTATAATGACGCTACCACCGGAGATGCCTTAACCGTAGGGGCTTCCGCGGGCTTTGGCGTGTATTGCATGATCATTGCAGGACTCGCCGGGACCATCGGCGGCATTATGCGCTTTTTTGTAAAGAAAAAAGCTGGACCAAAGTTACCGGACCAGTTCCTTGGGAAGCACCTTTCGGATGAAAGGTGGTAAGACCAGGCTGCTTATCTATTATACAATTAAAAGCTAATTACAATTATATGAAATCTATCCGTTTTGTGCTGCTGCTGGCACTGGGCTGCTACTGCAATTTTTCGCAGGCGCAGGATCCCCAGAAAATTGAAAAAGAAAAAGCCAAGCTGCAGCTCTTTGAAGAAGAAAAATTCAGCACTGAATTATCGAAGAAGTATACCGGGCAGGTGGTGTTTGCCAACGACGAATTGGTCCGTGATCTGCCGGAATCTAAATATATCACATCCTATACGCTTGGCGATAAATTGAGCATCAGGGCTTATTTCGCGAACTCCGTTGCCAATAGTATGCTGATCCAGTTAGTGGAAAGCGGTAAAAAAGCTAAAGAAGTAAATCAGAATATTAGCTGGTTCAGCACTAAAAGCAAGTACCTCATTCTAATGTACCTCGACGGGAATAAAATTACGAGCACAAGCTATGCTGAAGATTTCAGTGAAGAAAGCATGACAACATTCCTGTCCGTCAGGGCGGATCTGAATGATGGTACTGCAAAGAATTATTTTGGAGAATCATTGTATAAAGAGCTGTTGTCACGGCAGGAGCTGTTAACGCCCGGCAAGCGCAAATTAAGGTTTGAATTCGTACCGATAAAAACCTGGAGCTACGGTTCGGACTTTGACTATAAGCCCATAGCCGTAGGAGAAATTGATATGATCGTCCCGAAAGAGATCAAATTGAATGACAATGATTGTTTTCCCCAAAAAGCCTTAGATGACCCCAAGCTTGAACAGGAAGCGCTCAATGCGGCTAAAAGCCTCTTTAAGGAAAATGCGCCCAATGCTATTAAGGCAATACTGCCTTTTAAGGATGTTTTCATCATCAGGAATGAATACGGCGTAATTATTAAAAAATCGTTTATGGCCGCAATAGCCTGTAAGAATGGTAAAGAAGTATGGTATGACTATTACATTTTTGACAAGATGTATGACGGCAGTAAATACCTGGATGCCGTAGTCAGCAGGGATATAACCTTAAATGGCTATACCACCCCTTCAGGAAAAAACGTGAATAAGGACTGTCTGAAATTTTTAAAATAACGGAACGCTTTTGCCCACCCGGATCAGACAGATGATATGTCTTCAATAGAATGAAGCTCACCAGAAGTAAAAAAACCAATTAATATATTTTCACCTCCACAAGATCAGAACATGAAGAAGATCATTTTACAGCTCACCATTATTGTCAGCCTGTTTGCCCAGGCCTGCAGCCAACCTTTAGAGGAAACCAGGCTTGAAAAGTATGATATCACGATCACTGCGCCTAAGCTCAAAAGCGCACCGGAATTTACAGACTTAAAAGTTTCCGAGACCGATACGGAGTTATCCAGTTATGATTTCTACATTGGTAACCGCGCCCGGGTGGATGTTAAAGAAATAACCGCATCCGTTTATCCTGCGGATACCAGCATGCTGAAAGAAGCGGTAACCGGAAGCGAAGATTTTGTAGAGCTGATAGAAACAAAGCAGCTCAGCAATGGCGCCTTCGGCATTATCTTTAAAATGAAAGGCTCCAGCGGCACTACGATCAAACATTATATATTCTACTTTAAAAAAGGCAACCGCTTCTTTAAAATGGAACCTGTGTTTAACAGCGAGCTGGGAGACCTGGATAAGCAGCTTGCTGCATTCGGGAGTATGAAATAATTTTTTCCGCTTACTGCCTATACCCCTCCGGTGCCGGAAACCGCCTGCAGGATGCAACGAGAAGGCAGGATATGAGGAATACGGCCCGGCAATTTCTTTACCGGGCGGGAGTTCCAAACGAAACTAATATTGGTAGCTGCAACCTCTGTACATAATGACGCTAAAGGATCTTTTTTACAGCATACCGAAGCCTTCAAAATATGAATGAGGGAGCAGGCTACTTATTTTCAATCACCCTTTATTAAAAAAATATGAAAAAAGTATTTACGGCAGCATTATCGGCTGTCATCTTTATCACATCCTGCAGCAGCACAGACAAGCCAGCAGGAGATGTAGCGACAGACAAGCAAACAAAAACAGCGGTAGCCAACCCGGGCAAAATGGATGCTTTCATGCTGATGCTTGACGGGACCGAAGGAAGCGCACAAAAAGCAGCCGACGCTTATTTTACCGACAGCCTGAAAAACAGCCTGGAAGAGTCAAACAGCCTCACTTTTGTCAATTACAATATGATGGACGCAAAGGTCGTGGCCGTAGATGGTCCATGCTGTACCATGGAAGCAAAAGCAGGGGTCACTACCCGCAGCTTCAAGCTTTGCTGGCAGGGAGATAAGGTAATAAGCGTTGAAGACCTGGGAATAAAGTAAGCAATAGCTACCGGGCCAGGTAAAACAAAGATCACCGGCAGGCGGCATAGTAATGCCGCCTGCCCATAACGGGCAACCATTTAAAATAATACAATGAAATATTTACTGAAAGCCATATTTACACTCATTGCCGCAGTCCTGGTTACAGCAGCCTCTGCACAAAATACCGGCGCATATTTAAAGTTTGACCTGAACGGAAGAACAATATCCTATAAGAACGGCGCCGTGAACAATTACAATAAGTTCGAACCGGGCGATGAAAACTCAAAATCGGGCAACAGGCATGTGCTCTATATATCTTATGAGGTAAAAGAGCCTTATAAGCTGGATATCATGATATACACACCACCGCACAGCATTCCCGTTGTGGGCAAGATACCTTATGTACCAATAGTGAACCCTCCGGGCGGCCCTTGTCCCGCAGCGCATTTATCGGTGACCAAGAATGTGGGAGATGAATACGAATTCTATGCTTCCGAGGCTGATAATGCCGGGCATTTTGAAATTACAAAAGTAGCTGCAGGCTGGGTAGAAGGGAAATTTGAAATAGACCTACCTAAAGAATACTCTGATAGCGGAGAGGTGCTTCACATTACCAACGGTTCCTTTCGCTTTAAGATAGAAAAGGAAATGAAGGATTAGTATCGGTTTAAAGCTAAAAACCGGGGAATGTACATTCCCCGGTTTTTTTCGCCCCGGCATTTCTAAAAAGACCGCAGATCAATTATCTGACCCATAAAAGTGTACCTGTCTTTTACACTACTCTCCAATTCGGGTACGAACGTGCCTGGAACAAAAATGTCCCGTCTGGAAGACAGGACATTTTTTCCTCAGCGGGGAAAATGTGTCAATGTTCGAACCAATTTAAGGACGACTTATTTGAAATTCAACACTTTAGGAATTGAGATTTAAGAATTAAATCCATGCCATTGTCGGTTGAATTCCGAAACAAACTAACCAATCTTTTTCCTCGTTATGTTTGGTGTTTTCCTTCTATCATTAATAGCGATCAACAGGACCTGGTAAATATACGAGTAATAAAAAAGTCGTCTCTTGTAATTTTTTAAATTATATATTTGCTAATTCACTTTGATATAAGTGCAGATAAATAAGCACTATATCTTATAATTGACAAAATATTACCGATGTTCACAACTAATTATGGAAGTTTTGACGGCACATCTTGGGAAAATATGTTCCAAGTGATTTTGAAGAGAAAGTACATGAAAGAAGGTTACCAGAGAGTAATGGCGTCACCTGGCGATTTTGGAATAGAAGGTTATACAAAAGATGGACAGACCTTCCAATGTTATTGTCCAGAGATGAATGAAGAGAATAAAAAATTGTATGAGAGACAGAGAAACAAAATCACAACAGATATAAATAAGCTATCGATAAACCAAAAAGAACTTTCTGATATATTAGGCGGGACAAAACTAAAGAGTTGGGTTCTTATTACACCAGCGATGGGTCATCATGACTTGTTAAGCCATTGCAATGACAAAAGAGATTTAGTAAAATCTTGGAACTTACCATTTATCGATAATGATTCATTTCAGGTTTTAGTGCATGAAGGAGATGATTATGCCCTCGAAATAGGAGAATACTTTAACCAAACGGGAAAAAAATTATCGATCTCACCTGACGCAGAAGAAACCAGCGCTGAAAAGCAAATCGAATGGCGGGATACCCAAATTGATTTAGTCAATAACGCACTAACAAAAAATGAGATAAGGGTCAAATCTCTCCAAAGGAAAATCGACCTGAAACATGGAACCAACTCGCTCACTAATGAAACGATAAAGCATTATCTTAATGGTGAATCAATTTTAAGGATTTGGCAGAGTACACAGCCAGATAATCATCAAAGATTTATTGAATTGCGTGCGAGTGTTGAGGATGAACTCAAAGAACGTTGTTTATTGACGGAAGTAGAACCAAATTTATTTGTAGATGAAATTAAAGGTTACATCAACGAGAGGATTAAGGCTGCGTTTCCACACTTAGATGAGTCAACGCTGGTACGACTAAAAAATTACTGCATATCATTTTGGATTATTTCGTGTCCTTTATATTTTGAAACTGCTTAAATGGATAACAAGATTATTAAAGGCGGTTTTAGGCAACGCAATGTGCCTTTGAGCCCAGACTATAGACCACTATATAAAATAGGCTTAATCACACTTATACTTCAATATGTTTGCAGAGGTAATAAGTCATCGCTAAACAAGCTTCATTTTTTTATCTGGGCAATGAAATCAGAAAAAAATATGGCTTTTATTCGCATGGTTTTTATGACTGAGGATCTAAGTAAAGTTGTGTCATGGGGAGTAGAGCCTGCTCTTAATAAGGCTTTGAACTATGCAATCGCAGAAGGAATAATTCTATTAGATAACAATAGATATACTCTAACATCCAAAGGGCAGCTCATAAATAAGCTTATTAGAGCAGACAAATCTTTGCTGGTTAGGGAAAAAATTTTCCTTAGCTACATAGGGAAACAAAAAGTAACGGAAGATTTTATAACCACTCTTACTGAAAGAATTTCAAATTAATGTTACAAATCGAAGCAATCAGAGCAGTCATTCATACAAACGATGGAGCGTTTGGCAGGACCATTATGCTCGGTAAAGGGTTGAATATAATAAGAGCAAATAACACCTCAGGGAAAAGTTCATTTTTCGGAGCTATTTTATATGGATTGGGATTTGAAGAACTACTAGGAGGCAGAAATGAGAAGGCCTTGCAATCTGTTTTCAAATCTGTAGTAAAAGAGATTGTTTCCGACGGCACCAATACGGAAAGTGAACATCGAGTTATCCAGTCTGAAATCTACCTTCAATTTAGTAATGGAAAAGATGTGGTAACCACTAGAAGATTTGCTCTCCACGAAAAAATAAAAGCTCAAGCTATCGAAGTCTTCTTTGGCCCGCTTATAACTTCGGCAAATGAAGAGCTTCGACGCCAGGGAATGTATCTGCATGATAAAGGCAGTGCTTCGAATGAAGATATCGGCTTTCACAGATTCCTAGAAGAGTTTTCAGGTGCAGTATTACCCGAAGTGGTTAATCAAGACGGAAGAAAAGTAAAGCTATATTTGCCGCTAATTGCAGCAGCACATTTTATAGAACAAAAGGCTGGCTGGTCTGATTTTTTTGCCAACCTGCCTTACTATGGTATTAGAGATGCTAATTCAAAAGTATTTGAATATATCCTTGACCTTGATGTATTTTCAAAAGCACTTAAAAGACAAGAAATACAAAACCATCTAAAACAAATTTCAGACAGATGGTCTGTTATTTTGAATAAAATTGAGATTTTATCTAAACGCGGGGGTGCTGAAGCTGTTGGCATTCCGTTGTCTCCCGAAATATTAACAAAAGAAAATAAGCCCTATCTCCGATTTTTAAGAGCAGACAAATCACTTCTACTTTCTGAACTAATCAATAGCATTAATAGAGATTTGCAGGAAGTAATGAGTCAAATAAATGTTCCATTAAGTCAAAATTTAGACAAAATTGAGGATGACCTCTCTACTGTTAAAGGACATATTGAACGTTACGAACTCTTATATGAGAATCTAGGATCGCAAGTAAGTCAGGATAGAGAAAGGCTAAGACAGTACCTAACACAGTTAAAAAATGTGGATGAAGATTTGCGAAAAAATAAGGATGCAGAAAAATTGCAAAAAATTGGCTTAGAAGCTAATTTGAGCATCGATAGAGGCATTTGCCCTACTTGTGGACAAGCAATTAATGACACACTCCTAAATGAGCACCTCCATATAAAACCTATGAGAATTGATGAAAATATTTCTTTCTTACAGGCACAACGCAAAATGATTGAAGCTTTCATTCAAAATCTACGGGAGCAAATTAGAGAAAAAGACATTAAAATCTCTTCTTTAGAAACATCAATTCAAAGAAATAGAAGTATAGCTAGATCATTGAAAAAGAGTCTTATCGCTGATGACCGATTACCTTCAGAGGAAATCATTGAAAGGAAACTAAACTTAGAAAAGGAGCAAAACTTTATATATAGGCTTCGTGAAGAGTTTGAACAATTAGTGTCAGAACTTTATAAAATTTCAACTGAGTACAATTCTGTTAGATCCTCTGGCGCTGCATTAGGAGGTGACTATCTTTCGTCAAACGACTTATCAAAAATAGAATCTTTTGAATCTTACTTTAAATCATTGTTGGAAAGGTTTGGCTTCACTTCTAAGCCAGTGAACACGATAAAAATTTCTCCGGAAAAATATCTTCCTGTATACGAGTTAAGTTTAAATAATGGGATAAAAAGACAAGTCGACATTCGTTTTGAATCGTCGGCAAGCGATTTCATAAGGGCCCAATGGGCCTACTATACTTCGTTAATGAAGATTTCTACCGAATATGCAGGTAACCATTTCCGACTATTAGTATTTGATGAACCTCAACAGCAATCAGCTGCAAACCAAAATTTCAAAGTATTCTTGAAAGAGTTGGAGAACTTTCAAAATGAACAGACAATTGTCTTTGCATCCTTTCAAAACTCTAACGACGATTTCAGAGAAGCTACCAATGGTCTTTTAAAAGCCCATATAATTGATTTAGCAAGTAATTCTGAACTCTTCATTACGAGAATTAATAGCTAGATGTTTATCATATAGTTTGATAGCACCTATTTGGAGGTGAACCACAAGAGATAAATATTTAGCAATTCTCTTGATTAATAATCAATTTTACTTAAATACTATGAACACTTTTATAGCCTTTTTTGATGTTATGAGGTTCAAAGAATTCATATACAATAATGATCCCCAAGAAACCAAGCGCTTATTTGATCATCTTCTTCGAGATTCTCAAATTGCACTTGCAAAGGAAAACTACGTTAATGGAAAGTCAGGAGGAGTTTATCCGGATTTAAGTTATCAAACTGTCAACTGTCTTCACGTGTCCGATAGTATTGTATTTTGGACCGATACTGATGGCGAAAATGACTTTAATGAATTAGTAGATGTCTGCTATAGGTTCTATTGGCTGAGTCTACAAGCAACGTTTCCTCTTAGAGGTTGCCTTACTTACGGAGAAGTAAACTTCACACCTACAAGTATTAAGAATAATAATAACAGAACTTTTTTCAATTACTCTTTATTTGGCAAGGGACGTGTCGAAGCGTATACGAAAGCAGATTCTATTGAATATGCAGGGTGTCTTCTTGATCAACAAGCCATTGCCAAAATAAGTGATGCATTAATTAATAAGCTCATAGGTGATCAAAAGATTTGTTTGTACAAAGTTCCATTTAAAAAGGGAAATAGTTATGAACATGTATTCAGACCAATAAAGGGCTTTCATAATGATGTTTCTTTTAGGAATAGTGATTTAGGAATCAAAAGGCTTTTTACATTCCATACGAAACAGGATATAGAAAAACTTCCTGAGTCAGTAAATCAAAAGCTCAATAACACTATTGACTTCCTTAACTATTTTAGGATGGCTAATAGTAATGAGAAGACTAGCTGACATTATAAAAGTAAAGAAGTAGCAAACGGGATTCGAACACTAAAGGCCTTATAATGAATGCAATAAGAAAATACCGTAAAATGGTTTAAACGACAAAACCCGCTACTAGAGCGGGTTTTATTCATTTCTGCGGACCGGACGGGACTCGAACCCGCGACCTCCGCCGTGACAGGGCGGCATTCTAACCAACTGAACTACCGATCCAAAGTATGGATGAAATCAGAAAAAAAATGTTCACCCTCAGGTAAACTATTTAATTTTTTTTGCGGACCGGACGGGACTCGAACCCGCGACCTCCGCCGTGACAGGGCGGCATTCTAACCAACTGAACTACCGATCCAAAGTATGGATGAAATCAGAAAAAAAATGTTCACCCTCAGGTAAACTATTTAATTTTTTTTGCGGACCGGACGGGACTCGAACCCGCGACCTCCGCCGTGACAGGGCGGCATTCT
>CALFXE010000267.1 GCA_937927845.1 uncultured Paludibacter sp. | reverse complement strand
CTAATATTTTTGCTTTTGATGTCTGTCCAAAGTGCTTGATGACCTCCACGTGTTATGTCCCCCCATCTGCCAACAAATATCATAGCACTGCTTTCATTGGTTGTTAAACTTTCCCAATATTTAAGAAATGATTGAATCATTTCGGAATATGAAGCACCTTTAATTCTCCAATTCAAAAACATTGTATAGAATTTCTGTGCAGATTCATTCCGTAAGCGGAGTATACTTTGATAAGTAAAGTTTTGGCTATCAGTTGGTATATAAGCAAAAAACACTTTATCAATTACTGACATAAGAATGCCTGCATCATCAATAACAAAACTCTTATCTCTAAGTGTATCTACCTTATTTTGTAACGTATTTTCAACATCAAAAACAGGTATTTCATTAATATTATTAAGAAAACATTCTTTACCTATTTCAGTTGTTGCATACCTAATATTATCATTTTTCTCAACAACCCCATTCTCATAATTTTCAATAAATTCAAGTGCAGAAGTATAATTTTCTATATTATCTTCTGTTATTTCTGTTGATTTTAGTAATACATTTTGGGGGTCGTCAGCAATATATTTGTCTACTTTTGCAGTTCGAGATAAAAAATCTGATATATTTGCATTTGCAGAATAATACTTGCTATTAACAAGATATATATGTGGAGACAACTTATCCAAGGTACTATTACTGTGGAAAATATCACCAAACCTACACACTCGTCCTATCAAATTTTTAAAGTTTGATGGAGAAAGTAATCCTCGACCCTTTTTATTATCAAGTATAAACATCCTTTCTGCTGGCAAGTTTACTCCTTCTAATAATGTAGAGTTTGTTATTACATGCTCAATTTCAGCAATGTCAGAATACAGCTGTTCAATATACAGCCGGATTGAATCAGGGACAGAGCCATGATGGTAAATGATTCCTTTTCTTAGATATTGAAGCAAATTATATTGAGGATGAACATATTCAGCGATATCTTTGCAAGCCTTAATAATTTTAGGCGAATCTACCATGTCTCGGATGGCAGATAATCTCGTGGCAAAATCTTCAATGTCAACAGGTTTATTCAAATAAATTATATTTTTTGTGCTCTTCATATTTTCAACAAAAGATACCTCATCAACTAATAGTTCTGAGTTGATTTTGTAGAAACTATTCATAAATTGATCATACAATTGTAGTGTCCCACTACCTTGTTTTGAATCGTATATGTAGAACTTTTCGCTTTTAATAAATTCCTGTACATAAAACTCTCTATAGGTTAACTCACTAAATTTTATATTTAAATTCTTGGCTTCGTTCAAAAAGGGTGTAAGAAATTTCAAAACAACATTTGGATTGCGCTTTTCGAGCATAATAATTACACTAGCGAGTAAAACATCACGCTCGCTTTTATTTAATAAACTATGAGCTTCATCGACTATTACATAATCAAATGTAAGTGAAGAACTCTTCCTCAGAAGGCGTAAGAGCCTTTCTTGTGTCAATACAGCAATTATATTACTCTCTTTACCAGTATACATCTCTGGATGGGTAATTATTTTCGTTATCCCTTTGATTTTGGCGCTAGCAATTCTTTGTTTCGTTTGAGCAAGTAATGATTTTGTAGGAGTAAGGATACAGATATTTTTATCACTGCTCTGCTCTAACAAGGAAATTATAAGATCTGTTTTCCCATACGATGTTGGAGCCACTATAGATAAGCTATTATCTAAATTTTTATTAAAGAAATCCAGGAGATTCTTCTGCTCAAAGCTTTGATAAAGATTATTTTTTTCATAAATCTTCATAAAGGAATCATTTAGTTCTAAAAACAAAGATTCATTAAACAGTTCTTTGGAAATAGATTTGTAAATAAACTTTGATATTGGATATAATCCCATATTAATTGCTATTTCATACAAAGGGTGATAATCATTAGTTTCATTGCAGTATAGGACAACTATGCTGTAACCTAATTTCTGGACATATTTATCTTCACTATTAATCAAAATAACTGCTATAGACAATATCGTTTTATAATCAATATCCTCACCTGAGTTTAGAAGAAATTTTTCATATATTGGGGGAAAATTTGTATTTTTCAGGCGTTGGAGAGTTAAGTCTTTTTTCTTCACTATTTGCTCTCCTCCTTTAAAAACTGATAAACTTTATTGTAAGTTCCTTTCTGTAATGACAAAATAAAAATTTTTTTAAAATTATTCTCGCTCTTAAGCTCATTAGACTTGGTTTGTATTTTTGCGTCTATAGTAGGAGTAGATAACGGCGCAAAAAGAGCACTTACTAAAAAAACATTAATATCAGCACCTTGTACTGATTCTGTGGTGCCTTCCTTAGCTCCATAACCAGCCAAAATACTAACTACAGCATCTTTAAGATCCCTATAGTTTTCAAAAGCCAGCTTAGCATCATTGATGGCATTAAGCCATAGAGAACGATTTTCTTCCTCGTTGAGCCTTTTAATCAGGTCCCTCTTTGCTGTTCCAAGTAAATCATATGTTGTTTGATTCGAATCTTTTCCATCATGTAATTCACCAGATTTGACTTCTGTTATCCATATGGAATAATCAGATTTTGCGGAGAGAACCACATCAAATCCTTTTTTTATACTACGCTCTTCTTTGTTAAAGAAAGGGGAGACAATGTTATATTCATCAAAATATTCATTAATTATAATATGTGAAAGAAGTTCACCGATCATACCTTTTTGCGTATCGGGAGATTTATTCTCATAACGAACAAGAAATTCTACCAACGTATTTTTATAATTATAAATGTCCAAACCCGATTCACATGCAGATTTGCCATAACAAATAAAGGAGAGTTGTTCTCTTAAAAGCGCCTTAATAGTATCTGTTAAATTAGATATATGGCATAGCGCATATTCTGCTTTTTTGGTGAAAAAAATACCGTCCAAAGTTTTCATTTGTAAACCTCACAACCATCAATAATAATGGAAATACACCAACTGTGTCGACACAGAAATGGTACGTGCATTATTTGCTATCACATTGTTTTATTCTTCCATCCATGGGCTTCACCGCATCTTTTGGTATGGCCCAAGTAACTCCAAACCGAACAGTGCCCGGTATCTTGCCCTGTGCGCAAAGCACCTGTACCCGGCGTGGAGTGATTACCCATTTTTCCGCTGCTTCTTTCGATGTCATGTATTTCATTAAAAATATCCTTTTCGGAATAAATATTGTATATATTATATATCGCTACGGCGAATAAAGCAATCAAATTCATGTAAATTATGGAAAATTTCACAGTATTATGCTGAAATTCATTGAAAAATAGCAGAATTTATACTTCAGAAACAGATTTCATTTATATTTACCTCTTTGTTCTTAATATTTCCTTTTAAGTTCTGTACAGCATCAAACACTTCTTGACTAATAATCGCTTGGTGAGAATTTTCAATTATAGTCGTATGAACCTGACCTTGGTTTTCTTCTTGCTTACCTGTGAGAAAATCAGGAGTATGAGTTTTGGGAGTAATATTACGACCAATATATTTTTCATTGGATAAGATTCGGTCAATGGTTGATGTACTCCACCGGTCTTTGCCAATGGCAGTTTTTATACCATGCGCTTCAAGATATTTCTTGATCTTGCGGCAGCCATAGCCTTGTAGAATCAAATCATAAATAATCCGTACGATTTTAGCTTCTTCCTCAATGATTATAAGGTTGCCTTTATCATCTCTGCCATACCCAAGGAAGTGTGAGTGATTTAACTTTACATGTCCGTGGATACTGCTCTGATGAATCCCCACTT
>CALFXE010000266.1 GCA_937927845.1 uncultured Paludibacter sp. | reverse complement strand
GATCTTTGAATTAAGCAATCACCTGGGCAATAGCTTGTCCCGCCACCGGCGGGATACTGGCCACCATCAATGATAAGAAACTGGCGACCGATGATGGCAATGGAGAAGTAGCCTGGTACGAAGCGGATGTGGTGACGGCTAACGACTATTATCCGTTTGGGATGATTATGCCGGGAAGATCCTTAATAACTGATATTGATTATCGATACTCAATAAATGGTCAAGAAAAAACTCCGGAAATAGCGCCAAATACAACTACTGCACCCTATTGGGAGTATGATAGTAGAATAGTTAGGCGCTGGAACATAGATCCCAAACAAAAAGTTTATGAAAGCCCATACATGTGTTTTAGCGGAAGTCCTATTTTGCTCTCAGATCCTATGGGGGACCAAGCAGGTGATCCACAACCAAAGCTTTATCATAATACAGAAGTAGGGAAGGATGTCTTCACCAAGGGATTCAATGCTTCTACTCATGGTAAATATTCCAATTACAATTGGTTTAGTACTACAGAGAATGCTGCTGGTACAGGGCGAACTGGTGTAGGTGTCTCTTTAGGGGTGGAAGGGGTTAATGTAAAGAATGCTACTGTTATTACTACTGCACAAACAACAGCATTAGAACTAGAAGCTATTAAACAACTTGGATATGCAGATAAAAAGGCATTTAATGCGGCTGAAAAGACCTTGGGTAAAGAAGCGTTTAGTAAGCTACATCAGCAAATGAGAGGAATTCAGAATAGTAAACTTGGGGCATTGTTAAATAAAATGGGTCAATCCTCATACTATATCGAAAGCACTAAATCATACGCAGTTACAGATGCTGTAGCAAATGCGGGAACAATTAAAACAATTAGCGGGTCTTCTACGGTAGTGAAAGCATTGAATGGATTAAAGTGGGGTGGAAAAGTGTTGGTTGTCGTAGCAGCTGCTAAGGACATTTACGACATTTATAACAGCGGCTTTGAGCCTCGGACAATAGTGAAAAAAGCTGGTTTTTGGGCGGGAGTCTGGGCTGGTGGGGCAACTGCTTCAGCCGCATATACAGCAACAGGACTTGATGCAACAGGCCCATGGGGCTGGGTAGGACATGGGGCAACAACAATACTTGGAGGGATTATCGGTGGAATTGTCGGTGAAAAAACAACAGAAACTGTATACGATTACATTACAAGGCCGGGAGCTAAGCCAGGCATGCAATAAAAAAGAAAATGTTACAACAAAAAGAATATACGAAAATATATACAGCATATGATAAGTACGGGTACCTGCATTTGCTGTTGTATAATGACACTAAGACTGATGCTTTGTTTTTTGACGGGATTAGTTTTTCTTATAAACCTCTACTAAAAATGATTCCCCCCGAGTACAGTCAATTAAAATATCGAGAAAAATCACTGAATACAATATTGGAAGTAGAATCAGTTAAACAGTCGGGTGACTTTCGTTTTATTAAGTTTAGGAATGGCGATATTTTTCAGATATACTTTATGATGGATGATAATAGGTCAAATCAAATACTTTCAATCTTTCAAGAGAAGGAGCATAAGCATATTGCTACTCCATTAGGAATAAACTTATATGATTCAGTATTAAAGGCATTTGATGCTGCTGAGGAATGCGAGATAAAAAATGAAAAGTAGTTTTAACGTATATTAAGAACTGGTCGTAAGTCACCCTGTTCTCCGTAGTTTGATGAAACTTCCGTTTTTATTGTTATGCTTGGCTTGTAGTTAAGCATAACTTCGTTTTAAGGGCTGTTGGTCTAAAAGGTGTTTTTGCAGGAATCTTACCGCTAAAAAAGCATTTTTTTGTGATGGATAAACGAGTTATTTGTCGGAGGAATGCTGGTTCTTTGTGTAAAAGCAGGGATAAGGGCGGATATCAGATTCGAAACCAGGATTTAGTTTTTATCTGATAAAGTGTCTGGTAGTTTGAACAGATGCTTCGTTGCAAACGAAGCATAACAGTTTTTTTAGAGTAAGCAAACTACGAAGAACGGGGATGCAGGTCTAATCCTGGCTCCATAAGAACGAGCTCTACTTATGGAAGTTTTTCTGTTCAAGTATCAGGTGTACGAAATGGAAATGTAACCTATGCTGACCCTGGGGCCGTCAGACAATAATACTTTAAAAACTAAAAAATGAATTACCAAGCAAAGACTATTTTATGGATAAGACTCTTAGCTATTGCTTTTTTGATAACTCCACTATTATCAAAGAGCCAGATTTATTATTCTGTTCCTCCATTAGTAAATTATTTTACTTTTTATAAAAATGGGAAAAGTATAGGCGTTTTAAATGACACTATCCGTACAAGCTTTTTTAAGCTAAGCGACAGTACTTTTTTGATAAAGTTCTATACCAATGGGAAGTTGCAAAAACAATGCTCTTGTTTCTATCGTGGTAATGAGAAAAAAGAAAAAGCGAATATTCTTCAACTCAAAAATGGTAAACGTACCTTAGTAAAAAAGGAAATTACGGTACGGGAGCTTGTGTTAAAAGATGAGACATGCTTAGACTTTTTACCTAAAAAGCTTCTAAAAGGAGATAATTAAAAACTACACGGCTCAAAAAACTGTTCTCCGTAGTCTGGCAAAACTTCCTTTTTTGATTGTTATGCTTAGCTCGTAGCTAAGCATAACTTCGTTTTAAGGTCTGTTGGTATAAAAGTGGTTTTTACAGGCATCCTATTGCTAAAATATTTTTTGTGATGGATAAACGAGTTTTTTTGTCGGAGGAATGCTGGTTCTTTGTGTAAAAGCAGGGATAAGGGCGGGTATCAGATACGAAACCATGCAGCAGTATTAAATTGTTTTAGCAGACTTGTATTCAAATTCCTTTCTTCTCATTGTTGAGTGATAATACTCTAATGATTAGTAGGAAAAATAGTAAGGCTAAAAAATTTGATTGTTATTACACATTAATACCAGACAATCCAGAATTTTTGCCAAAAACTATTATCTGTACAGGTGATGTATGTCGGTAATTATAGCGCAAGGAAAAGCCGCTGTGATAGTGCTTTTATTTTACAGTAGCGTACGCCTTTTTAGCTTTATGGTCACGGAGAAAGGCTGTCTTAGCCCCTGTTCTCCTTAGTTTGGTATTTTTTGCTTTTTAATCCTGTTATGCTTAGCTTGTAGCTAAGCATAACTTCGTTTTAAGGGCTGTTGGTCTATAAGGTGTTTTTACCGGCATCCTATTAACTTTAAAATATGAGAATGGACAAGTTGTTAAAATCATTATTTAATAAGGCTCAATCTGAAGTTTATAATATTCATGAGCATGCTTTATCAGACTTGAGATATGTAATCGAACGTTTTACTATGGATAGGTATAGTGAAAAAGAAAGGAATGATTATTTTGAGACTTTTTATAATAAAGAACTGATTGATTATAGACTTGATTCGGAAAAATTAGATTTAATTAAACATTTTTTATTTTTCTTACTATTTAATTTTCCAGATAGAGCCGAATCAGTGGCTAAATGCGTTAAAGTTCTATTTGACCCGTCTATTAATGAAGCGATATGTGGAGCTATTGAGTTTTATATGGAAAAAGACGACTTGGCTACCTATGAATTAATTTTTGGGATTACTAATACAACTAATAGCGCCGAGTATTTTAAAAATAAACGGGTAGTTGAATTGTTTCAGCGAATTCGAAAATCGGGAGGGAAGTTTTCGTCGGCGCTAATTGAAGATGAGTTTGATTTTTTTTATAATCAGGGTGGAAGAATTGAATCTTAATGTACAAGAAGGGGTCTGTAGTTTGTATTTGCCCCTGTTCTGCCTTTTAAGTTTGGCGGCATAGACTTCCTTGAGATCGGCGAAAAAAAACCTGTTCTCCTTAGTTTGGTATTTTTACTTTTTTAATATTGTTATGCTTAGCTCGTAGCTAAGCATAACTTCGTTTTAAGATCTGTTGGTCTAAAAGGTGTTTTTACCGGCATCCTATTGATTTTGCTGTGATAAAGGATAATAAAGTATTAGGGCTAGTTGAGACAACAAGTTTAAACGAAAATAAGACCTTCCAGTCACAAAAAGAGGCTAGAATTAGGAAAGCTGGAGGAACTTATATACGGGGATAGGAATACAAGAAAATTAATTGATGTTAGTAATATTGAAACTAGAATAAGTCGGAGGGAATAATGGAAAACGATTTTACAGTCGATAAAGTAAGCTGGCACACTAAAAAGGTTCGTAATTATGATTTTGATAATAATGTCATATTGAGATATTTTGAAACTGCCATTCGTTTTTTTCAAGACAATGGATTAACCACAAAAGTGATTGTAAAAGATTTTAGGAATATTAATGATGATACTTGTATAAAGGCTTCAGATTTGACACAAGAAGGTATTTTATTAGTTAAAAAAGCATATGGTAGATGGGCCGATTACGTCGTAGACAAAAATATGCCCGGCGATACTTTCATTCTAGAACGGGCCTTAAAAAAGATAAGGAGTAAGTAAGTTCTTCGTAGTTTGGAAAACTTTCGTGTTTAATTGTTATGAGTAACCTATAGATATAAGCATTTTGGATGATAAAAGAAAATTTGCGCAGTCAAATAACTGCACATATATTTGCAGTCAAATAGCTGCATAATGGAACTCCGAAGAGATGTATTTCAGGCCATTGCCGACCCCACCCGCCGCGCCATCCTTAACCTGCTGGCCCTGCAGGCTATGACACCCGGTGCCATCGCCGAACAGTTCGATTCCTCGCGCCAGACCATTTCCAAACATATCCAGATACTGACAGAATGCGAGCTGCTAAAACAGCAGCAGAACGGCCGGGAAATTCATTATCACCTCAACCCGCAAAAAATGAAAGAAATCGCCGACTTTATCGAGCCCTTCCGCAAAATGTGGGAGGAACGTTTCAATAAACTGGAAGCGGTGATGAAAAACTATAAATCCAAAAAATAAGGAAGGATGGAACTGAAAACAAAACTGACAGCAGAAAGCGGTAAACAGGATATTAAAATCACCCGCGAATTTGACCTGCCGGTGGAATTGCTCTTCCTGGCGCATACGAACCCTGAACTGTTTGAACAGTGGATGTCGCACGAATACGGCACCACCCGGGTGGTCAGCATGGAGGCGAAGCGACACGGCAGCTGGCGCTTCCAGACGGTGGATGCACAGGGCAATGTGTTGTTTCAGGCCAACGGTGTGTTTCATGAGTTCATTCCCAATCAGCAGATCACCCGCACATTTGAAATGGATAATACACCCTTTGAAGTGCAGCTGGAGTTCCTGGAGTTTGAGAAACTGGATGAAGACCGGAGCCGGCTCAGCATGCATATCATTTACCGGACGGGTGAACTTCGTGATCAGCAGCGGAAAAATTCCTTTGCACA
>CALFXE010000265.1 GCA_937927845.1 uncultured Paludibacter sp. | reverse complement strand
AAGAAAGATAATGCGCAGAGTCCCATAAAACAAGGTGAAACAAAATAAATTCAATAAGGGCGGTTTTCACCGCCCTTCTTTTTTTGAGCCCATGGCAAGGTGATCGATTTCTGGATGTTACGACAGCATGTCTAAAAAAAGACAGAACCTTCACAAACCATCTTCAAAAAGTCATTAAATACCAACACAATGAAAAATTCTTCATTAAGTAAGCTGACACGAATACTGCTCGCCGTTTGTGGGCTGAGTCTTTTCGTCGCCATATTTGTTCCTTTGTGGGCCATTTACTTACAGGCACCGCAATACCCAGAAGGTTTGGTGATGTACCTGTGGCCAAGCAAAATCACCGGAGATTACCAAATCATCAATGGACTGAACCACTATATCGGTATGAAAACCATTCACGAAGAAGACTTTTGGGAATTCAAAGTTCTTCCCTATGCTCTTGGATTCTTCGGACTGCTCTGTTTAGCCGCCGCCTACCTGAACAAAAAATTCTGGCTTTACCTTACCACCATTGCTTTTATGGTTTTTGGCGTCGCTTTTATGGTCGATTTCTACCTTTGGGAATATGACTATGGACATCACCTTGATCCCAATGCTGCTATTGTGGTTCCCGGCATGTCTTATCAGCCACCTCTCATAGGTTTCAAACAACTCTTAAACTTTGGCGCCTATTCCTATCCAGATGCTGGCGGAATCATCATGTTTGCGGCTGCGGTAATTTTAGCTATCTTAGCATTCATGGAGTTTAAAAAGTCAAAAGCTGCTTAGCCACATGGCGCACCCATAAAAGAAATTGTAAAACAAGAACGACCTATAAAAATGAATGTTATGAAAATTTTAGCCATTGCAGGATCAATTGCGGCAGTTCTTTCCTGCACCCAAAGCG
Organism: uncultured Paludibacter sp.; assembly: GCA_937927845.1. Classification (GTDB taxonomy): domain Bacteria; phylum Bacteroidota; class Bacteroidia; order Bacteroidales; family Paludibacteraceae; genus Paludibacter. The sequence continues at coordinate 22,382 of CALFXE010000265.1, read as the reverse complement.
GGCCAAAAGACATTGCGCTGGGCAAAGACCAGTGCGACAACTGTAAAATGACCATTACCGATCTGAAATATGCAGCAGAGCTCATTACCGAAAAAGGCAAAGTATTTAAGTTTGATGATCTGAGTTGCATGTCGATGTATGAAAGTTCCAACCCTGAAAAAGCAGTAAAAGCCACAAAGTATGTGGTAGATTATCCATCGGGCAAATTTCTGGAACTCAAAAAAGCCACCCTCGTCAAAGGAGGCACCATTAAATCGCCGATGGGCGGAAATACACAGTCGTACCAAAATAAGGCAGCCGCTCAAAAGGCCGCTGCATCACAGGGCGCAAATGTAACCCAATAGTTTATGTTTAGAATAGCACTTCTTCTTTTTCCTTTTATGTTGTGGGCAAACACCTTGAAAGTGGGAAAAAACGAGCAGTTTAAAACCATCAAAGAAGCTGTCGCCGCTTCCAAAAGTGGCGACACTATTTTGGTGCAAAGTGGCGTTTATAAAGAAGGTAACATCAATATCACCAAACCCTTAACGCTGTTGGGGATTAATCGGCCGGTTTTGGATGGTGAAATGAAATACGAAATACTTTCTTTTCGCGCCAACCATATTTTTTTAAAAGGTTTCAAAATTATTAATTCCGGCGAAGACGAAATCGAGAACATCGGTGCAATACGACTTTACGACAGCCAGTACAGCACCATAGAAAATAATGTTTTCGAGAACAATTACTTCGGTGTTTATATTCAGCGAGGGTTTCGCTGCCTCATTCAAAACAACAAATTCTTGTCGTCTCGTTCTACATCTCAGGAGGGAATCGGTGACGGAATTCACGCGTGGGTAAGCCAGGAATTATGGATCAAAAACAATTATATAGAAGGCCATAAAGATGGTATTTACTTGGAAAAAGTAACTCAAACTTATGTTTATCATAACTATTCCAAAAACAATCTGCGGTACGGCCTGCACTTTATGTTTGCCAACGACAATGTGTATGTAGCCAACACTTTCGATAATAACAATGCAGGTGTGGCCGTAATGTACAGCAATAATGTGGGAATGGTGGGAAACAACTTTATCAACAACTGGGGCGACGGAAGCTATGGTTTGCTGCTGAAAGACATTTCCTTCAGCAAGATTAAGCACAATCGTTTCCACAGCAATACAGTAGGTATTTTTCTGGACGGAGCTACTAAAATAGACTTTTACCGAAACGATTTCGAAAATAACGGATGGGGCATGAAAATTAATGCCAACTGCATGGAGAACCGCATCAGCGGTAATAACTTCATCAACAATACTTTTGATGTGAGTACAAACGGAACAATGGTTATGAACAGCTTTAAAGGAAATTACTGGGACAAATATGATGGCTACGATCTTGATAAAAACGGTGTGGGCGATGTGCCGTTTCACCCCTTGAGCTTGTATTCGTATCTGGTAGAAAACAATCCTTCGGTGATGCTACTTTTCCGCACTTTTATTATGGACCTGCTTGACAAAACCGAAAAAATAATACCCAGTTTAACCCCGGAAAGTTTTGTGGATGATTACCCGTTAATGAAAAAAGTTAACGTTTAATTACAAACAAAGAAGGGTATAAAAAACATATAGAACTTCAAGATTCCTGATAAATTATGATTGAGGTAAAAAATCTGACCAAAAAATTCAACAAATTCACCGCACTGGACGATGTGAGTGTTTCATTCAACAACGGCCAGTCGATCGCACTAATCGGACCCAACGGTTGCGGAAAAACAACACTCATTAAATGCATCCTTGCACTTAATGTAATCGAAAAAGGTGATATCCTCGTAGAAGGCAAAAGTGTAAAGGATCATTACCGATACCGGGAAGCCATTGGTTACATGCCACAAATTGGCCGTTATCCTGAAAATATGACCATTGAGCATACGCTAAAAATGATTAAGGACATAAGAAACGTCCCTGAAAGTAATTTAGACACTGAGCTTCTGGAGGCCTTTGAGCTGGACAAACTCTACGATAAAAAAATGGGAACTCTTTCTGGCGGTACCACTCAGAAAGTGAGCGCTGTACTGGCTTTTATGTTTGATCCGAAAATAATTATTTTAGATGAACCCACTGCCGGCCTTGATCCATTGGCTTCTGAAATCCTGAAAAGCAAGATCATCCGCGAGAAAAACAAGGGAAAACTGGTCATCATCACTTCGCACCTGTTGAGCGAGCTAGACGATATCGTGAGTGAAATCATCTTCATGAACGAAGGAAAAATCCTGGTTCATCAATCGGTAAAAGAGTTGCTGCACCAAACCCATTCCGGAAAAATATCGGAATCTATTGTGCAGATTCTAAAACAAATGAAAAAATAATACCTCACGGCTGCTGCCGAAAATTTATGACCATGAACAAGATTGCACGCTTCATTCTTTTCGATATATTAAAAAATAAAATCGTCATCTTCTACACCATTTTACTGTTCATTATTTCATGGTCGGTATTAGGGTTAGAAAGCAATTATACCAAGGCAACCCTCAGTTTGCTGAATGTGGTATTGCTGGTGGTTCCGCTGGTGAGTATTATGTTCTCCACCATTTATGTTTACAACAGCAGTCAGTTTATCGAGTTATTGCTAAGCCAGCCGGTTCCCAGAACCAGCGTGTGGCTGAGTATTTTTCTTGGGCTGTCCACCGCACTTGTGCTTTCCTTCCTTATTGGCTGCGGCATTCCGATATTGTTGTATTCATCAATTGAGACGGGTTTTTCACTCCTCATTATCGGTATTTTTCTGTCGATTATTTTTACCTCTTTCGCCTTGCTTTCAGCGATAGCGAGCCGAGATAAAGCCAAAGGCATCGGTATCTCCATTTTTATCTGGATCTTTTTTGCCATTATTTATGATGGTATTTTGCTAGTCCTCATGTTTCAGCTTGCCGATTACCCAATCGAGGGAATGATGGCCACTTTGGCGGGTCTCAACCCCATAGGTTTGGCCCGAATCTTTGTTTTATTACAACTTAATATTTCAGCAATGCTTGGTGCGTCGGGCGCTGTCTTCAAACAGGTTTTTGGTTCCGGAGGTGGCATGGGCATCTCGCTTGCTGTAATGGTAGTTTGGGCGGCAATTCCTTTTCTGTTGTCCTTGGTTAAGTTTAATAAAAGGGATCTTTAGCAGCATACATCTTTTAACCCCGAACTTTATTGCTCCTATTTTTCTTCAGAGATGATAAGTCTATTTTGAGGTTATATTTAATGATATTTATCACGTTATCAAATTGTTATTATATGACTCCGATCATAACTGACTACCATTTTTCGTTGTAATTTTACTTAAAATTAAGACGTATGAAAAAATCATTGCTCATTATGACTGTGGCTGGTTTAGTATTTACCTCTTGCAGTAAACATGAAAGTACAACAGATGCTACACCGAAAGCTACCACCGAAACTGTAAACGGCGGACAGGAAGCTGTTGTGGACGAAGACAGTGCCCCCGACATTGTGAAGCTCGCAGTAGCCAACAAGGATTTGTCCACATTGGTGAAAGCAGTTCAGGCAGCAGGATTAACTACCTCGCTCAGCAACGCAGGTCCTTTTACTGTTTTTGCGCCAACCAATGACGCATTCGCCAAGTTACCTGCCGGCACTGTTGAAGATTTGCTGAAGCCGGCCAACAATGGAAAACTGACTGATATTTTGGGGCATCATACTTATGTAGGTGTCATTAAAACTGACCAAATGACTGACGGCCAAAACTTGGGAATGGTGGACGGAAAATCAATCACCATTAAAATGGTGGATGGCAAACCCACCGTGAATGGTACCATACACATCATCGCTTCTGTGCCAGCTGCCAACGGCATTGTGCATGTTGTAGATGGTGTTATTCTGCCCCAGTAAAAAACCATCATCAATGACCATAGTTTATTAGATTTAATGTCGAAACAGCTTCCAGATTATTTTTTGGAAGCTGTTTCTTTCTACTTTTTCATTAAGTACAACAAACCGAAAGTAAGTTCTTTCAAAGCCATTCACATTATTGCAGTAAAGACTCCTCAAATAATAGGTAAGAAGAACCCCTCTTTCCTTGCGATGTGATCACCAGATAAAAATATGTTGGAAGAATTGGTAAAAACGATCAGTCCCGCCTTAGCCGCAAATTAATAAACATCACCACCAATGCCGTAAGCATCAGCAATGAAATAGCCAGCAACGCTTGATTGGCGTAGGGAACCGCTATGTAGCGAATTGACAAAACACCCATTAAACCCAACACTACTTCGTTCAGGAAAATACCAATTAGCAGTAGTTTGAATCCGGTGAGCAATGGTTTTGTTATTCTAAAAAACTGAGTCGCCAGGATCTGATTCAGCAAAAAACTCGCAATGCACATCAACAAGACCAGATGCAAATACGCAATCACCACGTTTCGGAAACCAAAAGCAAATTGATTGAGGGCCGGAATATTAGAACCCAACTGCAATAAAATCTTCACCCCGAATGCAAAACCCGAAAACATCAGTACAAAACGATGCATTGGCGACCACTTCAGCACAAGCTGGGTCCAGTTTTTTCTTACATAATCGAATAACAGCCATGCCCCTGTTGTTTGTGCCACGGTGGCCAAAACAATAAGTGCAAACACCCAATCAGGCAACTTCATCCACAATACCGAAAGACCGTAGCCCACGAGACATCCCACAAACATGAGCCAAAATATCGACTTATTTCGCTCTCTGCCGATAGGTGCGCCTGCCTCTTTCATGGAATGAAGCAAAAACCCAATGCATGAAAAAATGAAAAACCCGTTGTATTGATAATGCAGATAATAATACTCGGATGCTAAAAAAATATTCTGCGTCATTGATTTGGTTGCCGCCATGTAACCCAAGCTAAAAATGCCTAATGACGAAATAATCATAAAGAAAAGCCCGCCTAGAAACCATGGTTTGGACTCGTCTTGGAACGTGCGCGAATCTCGCCAGAAAAAGTAAGCAAACAGGAAACTGGTGAGCAGCGCCGTTGTGGCGAAGGAAGTGGAGGCCCAAAAGTAACCACCATAAATCATGGTGAAGAGCATCCCGAAGGAAGATACCATGTTGACTGCAATAACCCATTTGTACTTTAACAGGGAGATATCCCGGTTCATCCGGTTAAGATAAATAGCGGCGAGAACGTAGATGGTATTCGTAATCCAGCCATAAAATGCAAAATGGGAATGGCCATGCTGCAAAAATTTTTGATCCAAAAACGGAAGAGAATAGGCGATTTTATATCGCATTAAAACGCCAATCAGTGCAACAATGCAAAAATTAAAGACTGAAAATTTCAGCCAGTATGCTTTATTCATCAGAAGTATATTTTATGATTGATGAGTTCAATTTTGTTTTCACGCTCCATTTTTTTCACTGTTCTAATTACTGTTTCTATCGCTAATCCGGTGGAGTGCGCCATTTCTTTTCTTGTCACATCAATCATCGTTTTCTGAAGCGGCTCTACACCTTTGCTGATTTTGTAATTTTTCAGGAAATTCAAAATGCGTTCTGCGGGATTTTGATGAACAATTGATTTCATTTTCATCGTTTTGTTGTATGCCTTTCTGGCAATTTGTCGGGTAAAACGGATGAGGATTTCGGGGTTATTAATCATAAATTCCTGAAAAAGCTGATCATTAAACCTGTAGATTTCAGCGGTTTCGCTGGCAATCATTGCATTGGCAGGATACCTCTCGCACAGCAAAAAAGGCGGTTCACCCAGAAACTGATGTTCGCCCACTTTATCGATCAGGAATTCTTTTCCTTCCGAATCGGTATTATAAATCTTCACTTCCCCTGCCAGCAGATAATAGAGACAAGTTGCCCGCTCGTCTTCCCGAAAAAGATGATCTTTCCTTTTCAGAAAAAAACGGGGTACTTTATTTTGAATCAAAACTTCCTGCGAAAACATGTGGCGAATTTTTCCCAAATTTATTAAAAAATACTTTTATGTCCGAATTAAAATTAAAGTATTTTAATGCCATTTACCTTGAACGCATCAGGAAAACAAGCACCAACAGTTCATATTAAATTTTCATTAGCATAATCGGAAATCCCACTAAAATCAATAAATTTGAGAAAACAAAAAACTTACTATGTCAAACCAGTTCAATGCGCGGGATATTACCTGGCTTGCGTTCAATGAAAGAGTAATGCAGGAAGCGATGGACGAAAATGTGCCACTGCATTTAAGAATCCGTTTTCTGGGAATTTTCTCCAACAATCTGGATGAATTTTTCCGGGTGAGAGTTGCCGGATTAAAGCGTGCAATGGACTTTAAGGATAAATTCATCACCGAATCTTTTTATCAGCCACCCACCAAGATCCTGCAAAGCATCAACGAAATTGTCATCAAGCAACAACAGGATTTTGATAAAACATGGAAAAAGATCCAGCTCGAAATGGCGGATCAAAACATCTTCATCCGCACGGCTAAGTCGCTCACTGAAGAGCAGAAGGTTTTTGTTCGTCGTTATTTTGATGAAGTGGTCGAGAGCAACGTGATCCCGATTCTGCTTCACGACAATGTGGCCATGCCCTATCTTCGAGACAAATCTCTTTATTTGGGTGTGGCCATGCGTAAAAAACAATGGCAGTATGAAAGTAAATTTGCCATTATTGAAATTCCTTCCCGAATTGTAGGGCGATTTGTGTTGCTGCCTTCCGAAGATTCCAATGAAAAAAGCGTGATGCTTCTGGAAGATGTAATTACCTTCAACCTGCCTCACATTTTTTCTTATTTTGGGTATGATGATTTTGAGGCCAACTGCTTTAAAGTGACTAAAGATGCTGAGTTTGATCTCGACAACGACATTAAAACTACCCTCGCCGAAAAAATTGAAAAAGGAATAAAAGACCGAAGAAAAGGGAAACCGACTCGTTTTGTTTTTGATAAAGAAATGGACAAAGCACTGCTCGAATTTCTGATCAGAAAACTGCACCTCAGCAAAAAAGACAGCATTATTCCAGGGGGAAAAATCCACAACTTCCGGCACTTCATGGATTTTCCGGATGTTTTTAAAGCTTACCGAAAACCGGTTGAAAGAACCTCCTTCGATCATCCTGAATTTTTAGGAAAACGAGTGACCGACGTCATCCTGAAGCACGATGTACTCCTCTCCTTTCCTTACCATACTTACAATCCAGTGATTGATTTGATGCGGGAAGCGGCGATGGACCCTGATGTAAAAACCATTCAAATCACCGCCTATCGCCTCGCAAGCAACTCCAAAATTGTAAATGCACTGATCAACGCCGCCAGAAACGGTAAAGAAGTAACCGTCATGCTGGAACTGCGCGCCCGCTTTGACGAGGAAAGTAACCTGGAATGGAAAGAAATTCTGGAACAAGAAGGCGTAAAAGTGCTGGTGGGCATCCCCAACAAGAAAGTACACGCCAAACTTTGCGTCATCAAAAAAAGAGTGAACGGCAAAACGCTTCAGTACGGTTTTGTAAGCACAGGTAATTTTAACGAAAAAACCGCCAAAATTTATGGAGACCATTTACTGATGACGTCTGATCGTGTGATTATGGCCGACATCAACAAAGTTTTTAATACCCTCCGAAAACCTAAAAATGACATTATTCCTGTATTAAAAACCTGCAAAAAACTGATGGTTTGCCCCATCTTTATGCGCGAAAAAATTGTACAACATATTGATCGCGAAATTGAAGAAGCACGTGCAGGTCGAAAAGCAGAAATGATCATTAAAGTAAACTCGCTCAGCGACAGAAACCTTATTATTAAACTGTATGAAGCAGCAGAAGCCGGCGTGGTTGTCAAAATGATTGTCCGTGGAATTTATTGTGCCGTCAATCAAAAAGAATTCAAGCAAAAAATACAAGCCATCAGCATTGTAGATGAGTATTTGGAGCATGCCCGGGTGATGTATTTTTACAACAAAGGCAGCGAAGACCTCTACATTTCCTCTGCCGACTGGATGACGAGAAACCTCGATTACCGCATAGAAGCTGCCGTTAAAATCACGCAGAAAAACCTCAAAAAGGAATTGCTCGACATCCTCCACATCCAACTCAGCGATAATGTGAAAGCCAGAATACTCGATAAAAAATTGAGCAATAAATACGTGGGAGACGGCAAAACCAAAGTACGCTCGCAAATAGAAACATACAATTATTTGAGTGGGAAATAAAAACTCCATTACAACTTGCTTTCCCGTATTAGAAGGAAGTACTTTAACAATAATGAAAAACTTCAAAGTAACTTTTTGAAGTTTTTTTTATTCCCGATGTAATAAAATATCGATCTTCGCTGTCTTACCTATACAAACTAAACTATGACTCACGAGATATTCAAAAACACGGTATTTTGTCTGAAGGACGAAATGTACCGATTTGCGAAACGATTCGTGATGAGCAGTGACGAAGCTGAAGATGTGGTGCAGGATCTGATGATTAAATTCTGGCAGAAAAAAGAGGAAATTGCCGGTTTTTCTAACCTTAAATCTTATGCACTAAAAGCGGTTAAGAACGAGTGCCTCAATAGATTAAAGCACCATGAAGTGAAGATGGGTTTTGCAGATTTCCAACTTCATCGTAGTGAGCATTACCATTGTGAGCCCAATAACCTTAAAGAACACATCATCAACTTCATTAATCAATTGCCTGAAAAGCAAAAAGCAGTAATTCACCTAAAAGATGTGGAAGAATATGAAGTTTCAGAAATTGGCGAAATGCTGGAGATGGAAGAAAACGCAGTACGCGTAAACCTCATGAGGGCCCGAACTAAAATTCGGCAACAAATACAGCAGCTGAACGACTTTGAAAACAAAATGATCGAAAATTCCTAAAAGCACAACAACATGCATCAAAACGAAGATCAATACAAAGAAATAATGAAAGACCTGAAATCTGAAAAGATGAACTGGGACTTCGACGAATTTCTGAAAGCAACCGAAAAAACTGAAACAACCACGGCTCCATTAACCAAGAGCAAAAGCGCGTCTTTGCCCAAATTCTTCTGGATGGCAGCAAGCGCGGCGGTACTTATTGCAATCGGAGTGCTGTTCGGTTTGTCTCGTGAAAGCAAGGTTGAGCAACAAGACCAACTGGTGAAAAACCAAATTCTGAAGCATAAAGATGAATTTGGCAATGGAAATGAAATCGTGGCGGTGCACACGCCGGACTCTTTGCAGACTGTTCGCGACAGTCTCATCACCGATTCCTCATCGGTGAGCAATGACGACGAAATGATGGACAAAATTCTTCCGAAAAGAGGGCGCCTCAAAAAACAAGTACGCCAGTTTTATGTACAAACACCTAAAAAATCTGAAACCAAAAAATCTGCAACACCAGAATACAAATCCGACTATGTCATCATCAATGGACAACGCATTGAGAACGAGCAGGACGCCATCGACCTGACAAAATATTCGTTCAGAATACTATCGGAAAATGTATCCAAAACAGTGGCTCAAACGGAAGCCATCCCTAATTTTATTAATGAATAAATACTTTTTCATCATGCAAAAATTACTCTTCATACTCGCCTTTTTCTATGCTCAGTTCTATAGTGTGAACGCGCAGAAAGAAAAATTGGACCTGCTGTTCGACAAATACCAGGACGCAAATGGGGTTACCTCCATCAAGATATCAAAACCCATGTTCAGCATGCTGAATAAACTGAACATCGACGATGCTGAACTGTCACAAATTAAGCCGCTGCTGGCTAAAATCAATGGTCTTAAGATTCTAATCGTTGAAAAACCGACGTTCCCCAAAGGACTTGCCGCAGAAAATGTGTTACCTCTGGAGCGCTACGAAAGTCTTAAGAAAGATATTTCTGCTTCCATTAAAAACATGAATTACGAGGAGCTGATGACCGTCAACAGCAAAGACAACAAGATAAAATTTTTATCATCGGATGTCACCAACGGTAATTTAGACAATCTTTTGCTCAGCATTAATTCTGAAGACAATGCAGTGCTGATGATGCTGGATGGCAAACTGTCGATGGATGATGTGAACAACCTCATTAACGAAACCGAAAAATCATCCAACAAAATCACCAATGATTCCAGCGGTAGCACAACAGGTGGCAGCATACGAAGCGTGGGCAGCTTTACGGGTATTGAAGTTTCTTCGGGCATCAAAGTGAACTTTACCCAGCAAAAAAATCAGCTGGTGAAGGTGGATGTGGATGACGACAAAGCTCAATACCTGATCACCGAAGTGCAGAATGGAATCCTGAAGGTTTACATCAAAAACAATGGTCAGAAAAACCTCAGGTTCCGAAAACTTTTTGTGAACATTGAAGCACCACATCTCACCAATGTTGCCACCAAGTCTGGCGCTTCTTTTGCCACCTTGAACCAGATTTCGGAAGAAGGTTTTGTGATGAACGCCGCTTCCGGAAGTTCGCTAAATGCAGAACTTAAAGGCGATAACATTTCTGCAATAGTAGAATCTGGTGCATCGATGAAATTGGAGGTGCAGACACGGAATTTCACCTTCGGCGGATCTAGCGGCTCATCAGCAGTGATTACAGGAAATACCAATGTTGCCAGTTTCCAAACTTCGAGTGCTGCCAGTTGCAATGCCCAAAATCTTATCGCGAAAAATGTTTCAGCCAATGCTTCATCTGCCGGAAGTCTTCGTGTAAACACGAGCAATAGTTTGTCATCAGTCACTTCCTCTGGTGGCACTGTGAAGTACGTTGGTCAGCCCGAAAAATTTGCCGCATCCAACAGCAGTGGCGGTTCTACAAAACCTATTAATTAATACATTATGAGAAATATACTATACGCAGCCATCATGATTGCACTAACGGCTACTTTGCAATCGTGCATCGTTTCTCACCGGCCCAACATGGAATTTGTCTCCAAACGTTCTGGTGCCGAAGTGATGAGCATTAATGTACCTACATTTCTTGCCAAGCCGTTTGTGAAAAAAGCATTGCGCGAAGATGCGGAAAGCGAAGCACTGATCCCGATCATTAAAAAAATATCTTCGCTAAAGGTGATGATGATTTCCGGAGCAAAACAGAACATGAAAAATGATTACAACAACTTCCTGCAGCGCAACAATTTTGAAGAATGGATGAGTGTAAAGAAAGAGAATGAAGTGATTAACTTTCATGCGAAGCAAAATCAGGACGAAATAAGAAATCTAATGATTGCTGTAATTTCTGGCGGCGAAATGATTTATGTAGATATGAAGGGGAAGTTTACTGCTGATGACATATCCAAAGTCATTAACTTTTCCGAGAAAAAAAATGTAACTGAAATGGTGAATCACTGATCTGCATCACCGTAAAATTTTTTGATGTTATGCAGCGAGTTTCAGGAAAATCATCAATGTGGACATCTCAAAACAAACCATTAAAAAACACTGATTAAGCTTGACTACAGAGTATCCAACGGGCTTTTCACTTGATATTTGTTGACATCGGTAATATGGGTGTAAATTTCGGTTGTTTTGATCGACTGATGCCCCAAAAGATCCTTAATAAAACGAATATCCGCGCCCTGGCTAAGCAAATGAGTGGCATAACTGTGCCGCAAACCGTGGATGCCGATGGTTTTACTGATACCCGCTTTTTTCATGGCGTTCTTGAAAACGGTTTGTACGCTTCTTACGGAATATGAACCTCCATATTGTCCTTCAAAAAGCCATTCTTTGGGGCGGTAAGCTTTATAATACTCTCGCAGCAAGTGCAAAACAGATTGCGGTAGTTGGGTGTAGCGGTCTTTTTTACCTTTTGCCCCGCTGATATGAACCAGCATATCTTCCGAATTAATATGTTCTACTTTCAGGTTCACAATTTCGCTTACGCGAAGTCCCATCCCGTAAGATAATTGCAGCATGAGAAGATGTTTGGGGTTAAAGGTATTTGCAAAGATTTTCTTAATTTCTGCCTTGGTTAATATCTTGGGAAGCGTTGACGGTGTTTTGGGTCTTGGGATATCGAAAAACATTTTTTCCCTGTAGAGCACTTTTTCAAAGTAAAATTTAATGGCATTGATTCTGGAATTAAGTTGGCGCTCTTTGATGCCTTCGTTTTTCACGCAGTACAGGAAATAATCTTTTAACCGTTCTTCTGGTAAATCATTAACCGGATGATGCTTCAATGCGATTAAAAGATGAGAAAATTCACACACATAATTCTTAATTGTTTTGGGAGAGTATGCTTTCAGCATCAGCTGGTCTATAAATTCCTGAAAAGCAAGCCGATTGACTGGATGAATTTTCCCTGCTATTCTTTTTCCTATTTCCTTAGCAGGCAATTGCAATGTTTCACGAATGGCAGGTCGGTCAGGAAGATACCAGCAAGTATGTGTGCGGCTCCACTGGGCAATGGGAAATTTTTTCCGGAGCTCTTGAATTAAATTTTTGTCGTACGCAAAGCGGACAAAAATAATATCTTTGTCATGATGTGTGCCAAAAGAGAAATCATAATGAGAAAAAACCATTGCGCAAAACGGATTAACTATTACCAAACAAATATAGCATTTTATTTCTGTTCAACACAAAATACGCATTAGAAAATAAACTATTATTAACTGATACACAATGAACTAAATACTAAATATCATTTTTCATTGTAGTTGTGAAAACTTTCGTATATTTGTGTGTTATATGCAATGCTACCAGCGAGGTTACAAAAATCAAAATTTCTCAAAATAGAACTGAATCAAAAACAAACTGCATAAAACTTAAACATTCCCCCTCCCTAAAATTTTTTCTTTTTTCCAGCCGCTTTTTTGCCAACGCACATCAGCACATTTGCAAAAAGCCAACGCTAAGCCAACAACTTATTTTGCAAAAGAGCTGATTTTTTCCATCCTATAACGCCATAATTATTCTATTTTTGCAAAAAAAATTCAATAATGTCATTATTTAAGCATTCTCATTATTTTTTCTTCATTATTTTTTCAATATTTCCATCTATACTCTTCTCTCAAAATTATCCCGAACCAAACTTTAGTAAAAAATTCAATCAAAAACTTAACGAAAAATTTGATACAAAATATTTCACATACGAAAAACAATTTGAATTGGGCAAACAGTTATTAAAACTTTCACATTCGGATGCAGAATTTGCTAGGAGTTATGGCAATATGGGATATGCTAAGTACCAGTTACTTAAATATTCTGAAGCTATTCCATTGATGGAAAAAGCTAAGCAATACGCACAAAAGAGCAACTACGTACTCTTTTTATTCGGCATGAATATTACTTTAAAAGATGCCTATAAAAAAATTGGATTTCATAAAAAATCCGACGAATGTTGGGAAGAAGCACAAAATATAGCAAAAAAATACAATGATGATAAGCTACTTTTTTCGGTATATAACGTATTCGCTACCGATTTTGAAAATGTAGGGAAATATGACGATGCGATAACTTATCACAAAAAGAATTTAGAATTAATTAAAGATGATCAAAAAAATATTTTGACTGCCGCGTCTATAAATAGTTCTATTGCTTACGATTATTTAAAAGGAAATCAGATAGAGCAAGCAAAAAGTTATTTAATCAAAGCAACTCCAATAATAGAGAACAAAGAAAATACACATAAAATTCAAGAACTGGAAATCTACTATTTGGCAAAAGCATTATTTGCTTATCAAAAGCATGATAAGAATGAAGCCAAAAATTATTTCAAGCTTGGTTTAGACGAAGCTAAAAGACGTAATGATAAAGAAAAATTTGTTCTTATTACCGAAGAATTATTAAAAACAGACATTAATTTTTCGAACAGCAAACTAATTTTTGAAACTTATATTGATAGTCAGAATACGAAAGCGGGAGAAATCGGAAAAGTTGTGGGGAAAGATGAATATCATAAAACAGAACTGATAAAACGTTCCAAATCTTATATATCATCTCTTCTTATTTCGATTTTTATAATTGCAGTATTAAGCTCAATATTAATTTACTTTTATAAAAGAAAGAATCAAAGATTAAAAGAAAAGATTGACCAGATTGTGGCGGACTTTAATAATAAACATATAACCAACGCTCAATCTATACAAAATAATTCAACCTTCATAGATAACAAACCGACTGAAATCAGGAAAACCATTAGCATTTCAACAGAAACGGAACAATATCTTTTACAAAAGATTGAGCAGTTTGAAAAAGGAAATGATTTTACAGAGAAAAGTTTTACAATGGCGAAGATGGCTGCATTGATGGACTCAAATGCAATGCACATCAATTATGTTTTACAGAAATACAGAGGTAAAACCTTTACTGACTATATCAATGAGTTAAAGATAAATTACATTGTCCGATTGCTGATTAATAATCCCCAATATCTCAATTATAAAATCAGTTATCTTTCAGATATTGCGGGATTCTCTAACCACAGTAGATTTACACAAATCTTCAAAAAAGAACTTGGGGTTTCTCCTTCAGAGTTCATTTCTGGTTTAGAAGCAAAAAACACAACAAACTCTTAGAAACCTATAAATAAGTTATTTACATTTTAAATAATATCAATATTTGAAATCCTAACAGACATAAGTTTCTTTTCCATCCGCTTTAAAAATACTTTTGTTCCCGATTCCTAAACGTGAAAATGGTGACAAAAAGTTTATTTAGAAACACAAATATCAGCAAATACCAAAAGTATTATTTTGTATTTGCTGTATTGTTTTCATTAAAACTTTCCGCTCAGATTTTTATAAAAGATTCTGTAGATTTTCATGTTACTTCAGAAGCGATTGTTTCTGGAGTAACATACCAGAAAAATGAAACAAAAATTTATATTACAGAAGGAACTATTATCAGCAATCCTCAAATGCTGGTTAATTCCGAAATTACTATTATTCCTTCTGAAAAAAATAAAACTCTTGCAATAACCGAATTTGATATTCATAAGTCCCATATTGAAAAGCAGAATATTGAAAGAAAAAATATTCAACAAAATCATCCTCCAGAATTTACATATAAAGAGCAAGCAAACAATACATCTTATTTCCAATTAAAAGAAAAAAATCCTATTGCTTTTACCAATAATCCGGTAAAAAGATTATTTTCAATTTTAACATGTTATCTTTTATTGTTATGCCTCATTCTATTAGGATTATTCCATGAAGCTCAGATTTATAAAAAGATAATTTATAATCTTATTTCAGGAAAAGATATAAAAACAAGACCCCCACCTGTGATTTAGCAATAATCTATTTCAAAAAAATTAATAAAATAGAAACTTCTTTTCAAAACGAAAAAGAAAGGGACGTTCTATTTCCATAAAATACAGAAAACAATAATAAATTATATAATGAAAAAAAACGTAATTCTTCTCGGAGCATTAGTATTAAGCTCCTTTGTATATAGTCAAGTCGGTATAGACACTGATACCCCAAAAGCTACTTTAGAAATAAAAGCTTCTCCTACAAGTACAACAAAAATAGACGGATTAATTGCACCTAGATTAACAGGACAACAATTAAAATCTAATGACAGTAAATATACATCAGATCAGAATGCTGCTATTGTTTATGTTACACAAGCCTTAACATCAGCAAACACGTCTAGTAAAACTGCAAATGTAACATCAATTGGTTACTATTATTTTGATAGTAATCTTGATAATTCTAATGGACAGTGGGTAAAACTGAGAAGTGGTTACGATGCTGCGGGAACAGAACCATGGTACAACCAAACCGATGCCTCCCAAGCAACTGCTAATACTCAAAATATTTACCAAAATGGCTCCGTCGCTATTAAAAAATCAACTGGATTTATCTCTGGAGCAGATTTAGATGTTAAAGGTTCAATTCGTGGCGGAAATGCAAAAATAATGGCCAATAGCTCTACGCCTGTCGTAGTGGGCACCAACTCTTTTGCATTTGGACAGAACTCTTCAGCTATAGGTACAAATTCCACTGGAATAGGATATAATTCCACGGCTAACAGTGATAATAGTAACGCAATTGGATATAATAACACTACAAACTCTACAAATTCTTTTGCTATTGGATTAAATACAAAAACAGGTTATGATGTGGATGGCACTACATCGAAATCAGCCATTAATTCTTTTGCAATTGGGGAAAATGCGATAACTGGTGGCGAATCTGCTTATTCTATTGGTAGACAAACAAAATCGACAGGATATAGATCTTTTTCATTTGGAAATGGTTCTATTGCTACATCAGCTAACTCCTATGCTATTGGTTTTTCATCCAAAGCTGGATTTGATTTGGATGGCACTACAAGTAAAGATGCATCAAATTCTTTTGCGATTGGATATGAATCCATTACAGGAGGTAATGCAGCATTTGCAATTGGACGTAGTGCAAAAGCAATGGGTTCTCAAGCTTTTTCTTTAGGAACTCAAACAATCTCAACTTCGGACTACTCCTTTGCTATTGGAATTGGTTCAAAAACAGGTTATGATATTGATGGAACAACAGCTAAAGATGCCAGAAATTCTTTTGCTATTGGAGATGGCGCTGTTACAGGAGGATATCGTGCCTATGCAATAGGAAAATCACTGACGTCAGGACAAGACTCTTATGGGATAGGTTTTGCGAATAAAACCTCTGGAGGAAATTCTTATTCTTTTGGCCAAGAAAACACAAATTCAGGAAATTCGTCTTATGCAATTGGTAAAAGCAATACCATTTCTGGCAATAATTCAGTAGCATTTGGAGCCAGTAATACAACGTCTTCTACAAGTACTTACATTATAGGTTCCCAAAACATTATAAATGCAAATAATAATACTATAATTGGTAATAATATCAAGCATGATGAAAGTACAACAACTGCTTCTGAAAATACAGCATTAGGTCGAACCTTAGTGATAGATGGTAAGAACTCTATGGTATTTGGCTACGGAATAAGACTTAAACCTACCGCTTTTCAAACACTTGCAGCAGGAAGTTCCTTATGGGCACAGGGTACTTATCAAACAATATTAGGACACAACTTACAATCAGACCCAGATGTTATTGGTCAAACTTTGTTGGGATGGCAACCTTTGTCAAACGTAGTAGCTATAGGTGCAAATAGCAATATTGCTACAAGTTTAGCAAATAACCCTATAATGTTTTCCGTAGGAAATAGTGAGTCTACAACAACTTCAACAGTAATACCAAGATCAGTTATTACCACAAGGAAAGATGGATACACCATTATTGGAAATCTTAGAGGAATTAATGGAGCAAATAATCTTGCAAAAATTGATCCTGTAAATGATGAATTATTTAAAGTTTTAGGAGGCATTTATGCTGAAGGAAATATTAGGGCACAAGGAAGTGTTTTCATGAATACAACTACTTCAATTCCAGATTATGTTTTTCAAAAGTACTATACAGGTACTTCCGATTTGAATTCAAATTATACTTTTTCGTCAAACATATTTGAAGTTGAAAAATTTCTAAAGAAAAATCATCATCTTCCAGGAGTAATGTCTGCCAAAGAAATATATAATACCCAAACAAAATCGTACGATATTGATATGGGAGCTTTACAGAATCAAACTTTAGAAAAAGTTGAAGAATTATATCTGTACACAATTGAGCAACAAAAACAAATTGATGAATTAAAAGAATTGGTTAAAACACAACAAAGTCAAATCAACCAACTTTTATCAAAATAATTCATTGTATATGAATTTCAAAGAAATCCATATAGGACAAATGATTGAAAAAAGAGTTGCAGAATGCGGGACAGAAATGTCCCGCCTCTGTAATTTTTTCAATTGTACAGATGGAGAAATATTAGAAATGTATGAAGTTCCAAGTATAGATACTGAAATTCTTCTGAAATGGAGTAAAATATTGGATTATGATTTCTTTCGCCTGTATACTCAGCATTTAATTTTGTATGCTCCGCCTTCGGCAAAAGAAAAGCATAAAAAACAAAAATCTACACTATTCCAATTCAGGAAAAACATTTATACCAAAGAAGTGATAGACTTTATTTTGGAACAAATTTCATCAGGAGAAATGACCAAAAATCAGATCATGGAAGAGTATAAAATACCCAAAACTACACTCTACAAATGGATCAGCAAATACAAAAATTAAAAATATTAGTAAATAAGCACCTCCATCAAACGAAAGAAGAAATTCATAAACAATGGGGAGAGTCACTAAAAGATTCTGACAATGAAATTTGGTTTTTTAGAAAATACAGAGGATTCATATTTTGGGATGAAATTGCATTCATTTTTGAAGAAGATGAAGTGGTTGATATTTCAATCTCTCAGTACATATTAGGATTTGAGTATAAAACGATTTTCTATTACGAAAATGCCACACCCGAATACAAAATAATGAAAAACTATTAAAAATGGATTTCACAAATAAAGACATAAGGCCTGATTATAAAAAGATATACACGGATATTCTCAACAAAAAAATTCCCGAGAAAAAAGAAGAATGTAAACATTTTCTGAAGAAAGCAAACTTATCATCTGTAGACATCATAGAGCTGAATAATAAGCTATTTGGCATAAACAAAGAAACTGAAAAATTCGATCAAAGACATCGTTCTTACAGCAAATCTGATATTCTCAGAATACTAGATTATCAAAAAAAAAACAAGCTCAATAATAGTCAGTTGGCAAACCATTTCCGATTAAGCAGAAATACCGTTACCAAATGGAACAAATTATTCGTTTAGAATAATAAAAACAAATCCAGAATTTCATTATATTTGATGTACCAACCTATAAAACACAAAGTTATGGCATCACAATCCGAAGTAGGACACGCAAAAAATGTAGCCAACCTACAAAAACTCACAGAACAAGTAATCACATTTACCGATTACAATCCGCCTGTTGACAATCTCAAAGTTGTAAATCTGCAAACACTTTATGCAGCAGCTTCTACAAAACTGACACAAGTAGAAGACAAAAGACTGGCAAATAAAAATGCTATTGCTTTACGCCAATCCGCTTTTGAAAAATTGAAACCCACCTGCACGAAAATTATCAATCATTTGGATATTTTAGGAATAACAGAAGGCACATTAGACCAAGCCAAATCTTTAAACCGCGTAATCCAAGGCGGACAAAAGAAAACCACCACTCCACCCGATGAAAACGGGAATCCTGCGCCAACCGTTTCCACTTCACGACAATCTTACACCCAACAAGCCGAGAATTTCGGAATTTTATTGCAATTGTTAGGAACAATTTCCGCCTACAACCCAAATGAAGACGATTTGAAATTGGTAAATCTCAACACGTACAAAGATTCATTAGTCAGTTCCACTCAATCCGTTGACCAAACCGAAGCCGAACTCAACACAAAACTCATAGAAAGAGACAATCTTTTATATGCAGACGGAACAGGTTTATATTCTATCGCTCAAAATGTCAAAAAATACGTGAAAAGTCTATACGGAGCCACTTCACCGGAGTATAAAAATGTCTCGGACATCAAATTTACTTCGCCAGTTTAATATTGGAGCAAGATGTTTTTCAATTAGAGCGTCCTGTTTTTATATTCTTCTATCATAACGTAATATTCTGTTAGGATTTTTTTATATTCTTTCGATTGTAAAATATATTGGCACGATGTGAAGTAATATTCTTGCCCTTGTAAATTATATTTTCGTGATTGTAATTTACATTGAAGCGTTTGAAAGTTCTATTTTCGTGTTTGTAAATTACATTCTTCCGATTGTAAGTTATATTCTTCCATAATTGAAAATAAAACCAATAAAAAATCCCACCACAAAGGAAAAAGCACATTTGCAGTCCGCTCCACCCACCGCAAAACCCAAGACTGCAAAAGAGCTTTTCCCTTCCCCTTTTTCCCCTCCGCCAAAAAAGAATAAATTTCCCTCCGCTACTCCTGCATATTTCCAAACATACAGAACAAAAAGCACTGCATATAACATTGTATTGCTAAAATGCGGGGTTAAAGTCCGGGCTGAAAACACAGTTATATTTACCCACAAAAACTTTTTTCTTTCACTCTTTTTCGTATTTTAGCAAAAGAAAAAAGTTTTTGTTCAGTGTTGTGATTATTGAACTTTCAGCTTGTAAAAGCCCGCACTTCAGCAATACTTTTTCCGTTATCTGTAACCATATCTGAACACACGCAACAATTGGAATGAGAAAAGTTTTAAGAATATTTTTTTTGATAATTTCAGCAGTATTTATTCTTGGAATAGCATATTTTTTTTCTAAGTGGAATAAAATAAATGTTGACGATAACATTGGGAAATCAACAGGAATTAAAACTCTTGACAAAAAAGTTTTTGACCATACCTATTTAATTTTTGACTCTACTAAAGTAAAAACAGATTTTGAAATTTACAAAAAATTAAGTGATACTGTGACGTTCAATTTTAGCGCAAATAAGAACCCAAATTACTCGAACTTAACTTTGCTCACTTTTAATAGTGGGGATGGTTTTGCAGGAGTCAATATAAATGTTGTAAAGTACAAAAGTTTCTTCTATGCTTCTTCAGAGTCTTACACTGACAATAAAAGAACTTTTGATTTTTTAGAACCAGAAAGATATATAATCAAGAACCAGAAACTAACCCTAAATAAAACACAATACAAAAAGGGTGACAGTATTTACGGAAAAATTGAATTGGAAATTAAATTTACGCCAACTAATGAAATAGTTAATTCAGAAGGATATTTCAGAAGTATTGTCGACTAAAAAAATGGCTACAGATAACATAGTATTGGCAAAATGCGGGGTAAAAGTCTAAATTGAAAAATTTGTGAAATTTAGCCGTCGCTGCTTTTTCGTATTGATTTTTTTCTTAATTTAACAATCCGAAAAAAGCATCGGCTACGTTCAGTCTAAATTGAACTTTTCGTCCAATTAAGCCCGCACTTCGCCAATACTTTTTCCGTTAGCAGTAATTATAAAGCAGACTCGAAATTGAATTCAAGTAAAATGATAAAACCGTAAACTATGAAAAATAAAATTCTTTTAAGTGTTTTGGTTACCTTAATTACCTTTGCTGTAAAAGCACAAGAAGAGGTCGTAAATATTCCAAACAGTATTTTTAAAACATATTTGTTAGGAAATACAGGCATTAACACTAATGGAGATACCGAAATACAAACAATTGAAGCGACTGCTTTTACAGGAACGATTGATGTAACTAATTTGGGGATTTCTGATTTGACTGGTATCGAAGCTTTTACCTCTTTGACCGAACTAAAAGCCAGAAGTAATAACTTAACTTCTTTAAATGTAAGTAATAATACAGCTCTGACTTTGCTCGATTGTGGTTATAACGATTTAACTTCTTTAGAAGTGAGCAATAACACGGCTTTGACAGAATTACAATGTAGTCAGAATGATTTATCTTTTTTAGATGTGAGTAATAATACCGTTTTGACTAAACTAAACGCTCAATCTAATAATTTGACCTCTTTAGACGTTAGTAATAACATAGCTTTGATAGAATTGAATTGCAGTTATAATCAATTGATTTCATTGGACGTAAGCACTAATAAAGCTTTAAAATTTCTTAATTTTAGGAATAACCAAATATCTTATCTAAATGTAGATACAAATACAGCTTTAACTTCTTTATCAATAGCTTTTAATCAAATATCGTCTTTAGATATTAGTCAAAACCTTTCTTTAAATTACTTGAGTTGCAATAATAATCAACTAACTTCTGTAGATGTAAGTAACAATATTGCTTTACAAAAACTTGCCTGTGGAAATAATCAAATAACTTCTATAGATGTAAGTGGTAATTCAGCTTTATTTTATTTGGCTTGTTTTAATAATCAACTTACGTCACTTAATATTGCTAATGGCAATAACAATAATTTTACAACACTCAATACAACAGGAAATTCTGAATTAGAATGTATTCAGGTTGATGATGAAGATTACAGTAATGCCAACTGGACAGGAGGAACTTTCACAAAAGATGCTTCTTCAACTTTTAGCGAATCTTGTGATTTTTTGAACATAGATTTTCCAGTGTATACACAATCTAAACTTATAGTTTACCCAAATCCTACTAACGGAATTGTACATTTTTCAGAAAATACTAATGTGAAAGTCATAAATGCTTTGGGACAAATCATTGCCGAAAAGAGAAATACAAATTCATTTGATTTTTCTCATCAACCATCAAATATCTATTTTATAATACTTACAGACAATCTTGGAAAAACAAGCCAAGTCAATAAAATTGTGAAGCAATAACTACTGCTAACATCGCATTGGCAAAATGGCGGGTTAAGTGCAAACTTCAACTTTCTGCATTTTATTCCGCCGAATGTGTTCCACATTCAGCTTTTTTTAATAATTTAGCTTCTGTGGTAACACATCGGCTACGTTACTGCTAAATTGAACTTTTCGTCCAATTTATCCGCCACTTCGCCAATGCGTTTCCCGTTAGCAGAAATGCTACAAAAAACGTCAACAAATTCAAAATCCGAAAATAATTT
>CALFXE010000264.1 GCA_937927845.1 uncultured Paludibacter sp. | reverse complement strand
TAACATCTACACACACTTTAAAGTTCAATATTATAGTATTTTATTTTATTATAAAGTGTTTTTCTATCTATACCTAGTATTTGAGCTGCTTTGGACTTATTATTTGAGGTTTGTGACAGGGCTGAAAGTATCAACTCTTTTTCATGATCTTCGTTGCGCAAGGGTTCGTGCGTTAAATTCTGATTATGGCCGTTTTGTTTAAATTCTTCAGGCAATTCATTTAATGTTATATACTTTCCTTTTGCAAGCAGTGTAGCATACCTGATTACATTTTTCATCTGGCGCAGATTTCCCGGCCAACCATAACTTTGGAACAAATTGATTGTTTCATTATCGAAGCCAAGAATGGATTTACTTAACTCTGCATTTGCAACATCCAAAAAATTGTTGGCAAACAACATAAGATCTTCTTTTCTTTCACGAAGATCCGGAATCCGGATGGAGAATTCGTTTATACGATGATACAAATCTTCTCTAAAGTCGCCTTTATCTATCGCCGACCTTAGATTTTCGTTGGTAGCAGACAGCAGTCGTACATCGATTGTTATCTCCTGGTTACTCCCAATCGGTTTAATTTTGCGTTCCTGCAAAGCACGCAACAATTGCACCTGTACTTCGTAGCTAAGGTTTCCTATCTCGTCCAGAAAGAGTGTCCCTCCATGCGTCGCTTCAAAAGCCCCTACCTTATTATCAATTGCTCCGGTAAAGGATCCTTTTATGTGGCCAAAAAACTCCGAAGCAGCCAGATCTTTGGGAATCGCCCCGCAATCCACGGCAACAAAGGGAGCATCACTACGCTTACTAAGGTCATGAATCCTGCGAGCTATATGTTCTTTACCCGTACCACTGGAACCATTAATCAGTACAGACATATTCGTTGGAGCAACCAAACGTACATGTTCATACATCTGCCGGGCCAGCTGGCTTTTTCCTTCAATGTACGAACCGGTCTCTTCGGGCTGTTTTTCTTCAGCTTCAACAGGGCTGGTTAAATTTTCATGTATTTTTGCGAGCAATAAATCCGGCTGAACCGGTTTGGATATATAATCGGAAGCCCCCAACTTCATTGCCTTGACTGCCGTTTGAATATCGGCATAACTTGTCATCATGATTACGGGCAACAGAGGATTCTGGACTTTCACCCATTGCAATAAATCGATCCCATCACTATCCGGCAATCGTAAATCGGAGATAATAAGTTCAAAATCTTTGTCGGAAAGATGTTGTTTCGCATCTTTCACATTCGCTGCCGAAGTGACATCAAATCCTTTTTTACCCAACCATGTAGAGAGCATTAAAGAAAAAGTAAGATCATCTTCAACAATTAGAATCCGCGTCATAATTATGTTCAGAATTAATAATATACAAAAGTAATAAAAATAATCTTATTGATAAAGGGCCATTTTCTTTATCTGTGTAATTAACAAAAAAGGAGTCCCTGTAAGTAGCGACTCCTTTCTGTATATTAAACTCAATAAATTTATTATTTTGCCTCTTTCTTTGCAGCCTCCTTACAGCATTGTTTTTTGTCGGCAGTAGCTGTACAGCAACTCTTCTTGTCGGCTTTTTCTTTACAACATTCTTTCTTTTTATCACACTGCTCTTTTTTTACTTCACTTTTAGCCGGAGCCTTTTTAGCATCCTGAGCATTAACGGTCAAAGCTGTTACGCTAGTCAACACTGCGATAGCAATTAAAAATTTCTTCATAACTTCTTTAATTAATTGATTTACTGATCTACGTTTAGTATCAAAAGATACCGCAGCGAAAATAATATGTTTTCTTTATTTCACAACCAAATTTTTAGTTAATTAAACAGAACATTTTTATCGGCATCAAAAGTTACTCCCTATTGAAATCTGATTGGAGTATCGAACTCCTGCCGCCCTTACACAAAAGCAAGTCTGTTCCTGGTATAACCATCGGGTGTAAACTATTTTAGGATGGATTTTGTGAAAGTGTCTAGACTTTCAGTAGAATGATTTCTGATATGTCTAGTTTCTCAGGTTAAAGAATCTAATAATGTCTGCTCAAATCAGTAAAAGTCATACTTAAATCAGTAAAAGTCACAACACCCCCTTTGCGTAAATTTTCCCTTAAGTGAAAAAAAAACTTCCCTTAAGGGAAAAATATTTTTTACTTAAGGGAAAATTTGCAGGTACTTCGCTTCTCATTTGCAGGTACTTTTTCTCTAAAATGTATATACATTTTGCGTTGTTTCCTATGACTTCTAAAATTGAAAGATATATGAATCATTCATCAAAGATATATGAACTGTTTGTCAAAGATATATGAACTTTCGCCCAAAGATATATGAATCATTTCCCGATCCTATAGGATTGAATTTCAAGCATAATAAGTGGTCGGATGCCTGATTACAATCTATTAAACCATACAAGGCGGCATCGTGGAGACGCTTAC
>CALFXE010000263.1 GCA_937927845.1 uncultured Paludibacter sp. | reverse complement strand
TCATCGGCTTTTGGGTGGCATGGGAATTGAAATGGGGGGGTGGAGCCGATGCAACTGCGGCGATAACACTCATCCTGATTTATCCGGAACTGATCTTAATTGTTGCTTTTCTTGGCGTGCATGTTTTTGTAACGATTGGTTTGGCGATAAGTTCTTTGATTAAAGAAAAATCAATCAAATTGAATAAGATACCCGGGCTACCTTTACTTTTGCTGACGGTCGTATCCCTCCAAATTATTCAATACTGTTTCAGTCCCATTTGATTGATAAGAAAAACTCGGCTATAATTTTGATCAACAGTACCCACCACGCCTCTGCCTTGAGCATGCGCACCGAGGTGGGTCATTTATTAGTGGAAGCGGATTCATACCATGAAGATGTTTCCCCGCCTGGACATGGTTGTGGCAGGGCATCTCCCCTCAATCCTTCACAATTTGATCTTGGCCTTGCTCAAGCGCGCTGGTTTTTCCAATGTCGCCAAAAGTCTCCACTGGTTCGAATGTCAACTCAAGAATGCCTTCGTTTTGCTTTTGGCCGGAAATTGCCTTTCTTGGGAACGTCATAGGAATTCTGTACTTTTCTATAGGTACAGGCGTGCCATCTATGATCAAATTACCGGCCAGAAACTCCGAAAGAACCATTGATGTCGCTTCATCCAACAGAGATCTGTTTTTTTTCTCCAGCAACAGTTTGATACTGTTCATGACTTCCTGTGTAGTAAGTTTCTCTATTGCAGTTTGTTGCTCCAGAATATTTTTAGGCGACTCATTGTCTTCTCTGATACAAGCATTAGAAAGCTTTCTAATCTCATCTGCCAGAAGTATTGCAAGGGCTCTAATATAAATAAGATGTTGCTGTGCTTCCTCTCTGCTCATGCTTTCTCTGGTATCTTCAAACGTGTTGTCTATATTTTCGGGGCGCTCAACAGTCGAATTATTTGTGGCAGAAAGTTCAGTATTATCAGATTTAAGCTTCGTCCTTTTTGCTCACAATTGCTCTGCTTTTGTTTTACCCGAGATTCCATTTCGAATCATGTATATTCCGGTTGCGCTTTTTTCAGCAATCCAGCTCATGGTTTTATTTACACTTGGAACGACCTTATCTGTAACAAATTGCTTAACGTACGGGGTAGCCTTTTTTACGCCAATCTCTATCATATGGATCCCAAGCACAGCAAAAGCCATGCCTAAAACTTCTATCATTTCTTGAGTTTCTTTTGATAATTCTACTTTTTCGTGGTTATCACTGTATTCATATGGGTCGTTCCAATTCCAGTCATCGACTTCTTCAACCATTTCCCATTCAGCCTGCCCTACGACTTTGTTCGTTTCATTATCCAGCAGTGCTCCAAGATATGTTCCATCTGTATTTTTTGATGAGGCAAGATGTGTTCCTTCTTTGATAATTGGCCTATACTTTTTACTCATGAATTCATCTCCTAATCAGCAACAATAGTGCTCAATGATTTCTTGGTAGTACCGTGGAACTGAGAATTTTATTACTATCTGAATTCTACGTCAAAATTTGATCCCTTCAGTTACGTTCAAATGGCAAAGAATTTTTGGGAACTTTCTTTATTGTATCATTTTGGTTTTGGTCACCACATCTTGGTACGTGTACTTTGCTGAGAGCTTTTTTACTACATACCTTACAGTTCTGATATTTCGTCGTAAGAAAACATACTTCAATCGGAATGTCTTGAATTGATGTTGGTTTTCCGGTTCCATAGCAAAATCCATTTTGAAAAGAAAGGATTAATTATAAGCCAGCATCATCAATTGTAAGATTGATTCAATTAGTGGATGTGTTTTCAAAAATCAGATTATTATCAATCAGGCCAAAGACCCCTTTTTATTGGCATGTTCCAATAATCGAGACTAACCGGTATTCGAGGTGAGATTTTTGGCTGAGAATTTAAATTTTATGGATCACGGCCAGCACACTAACTGTAAATTGCCTTCTCCTTAAGATTTTAACAAGATATCCAATTCTCCAATTTGTAGTTTCGATTCACCCAATAAGTAAAAATATTATTCCGATGGGCAATTTTAAATTTCATAAAAAAGTGGAGGAAGGTTGACGTTTTCCTCCAAACTGATGAGCAATTTGCTCAAAACCATTTTTACGCTGAAATAGATAAAATGTAAATACACTTGTGTCTTATTTACATTTATATCATAAAGTGTTAATATAGATATACCATATTTACACTTTCGTATAAACAGGATTTTTTAAATGGACCCTAAAGATTATCGTGATCAAGAAGCAGGTCGGACTATTCTTACCCCAACAGGTTATTGGGCTTTCATCCCTAACCAATTACCGCCTGACATAACCTGGACACTGCCTCTAGTTTCAGCCCTTTCGGATGCCGAGCGTAATCTGAGCAGGCTGCCAGCTCTAGCAGGTACTTTTCCATT
>CALFXE010000262.1 GCA_937927845.1 uncultured Paludibacter sp. | reverse complement strand
CTTTAAGTCGGTTAAAAAAATGAAGTTTATTTTTTAATTTTTCTTTGATATAACTGTTCAATTAATTGTAAGCTGTCCATCAAACCCGGACGATGGCTGTTTATGCTATCATACAGGATTTTTCCTGAAGGACTTCGTGCCAAACTATCCATGTACACCCTGAATCTTTTGATGCGTCTGTATTGCGCTTCCGATACTTCGGCAGCCTCTTTGTCGGTTTCTCCCGTTTCAGTTGTGTACCTGGGTTTTTTAATGGGCGTAACGGTTATTAAAATCCCATCTTTTTCCGTAATGGCGCTTACAGCGAGATAAATGCTGTACGCACTCGTTGATAACACGAAAAGAATAAGCAGCATTATCCATGTGCGACGTGAAAATTTCTGCGTACGCTTTACCATCCATTTTGCCCAACCTGTCTGCAAGTGTTTGTAACCTGCATGTATCCGGTTTGATATGGGATTTACCTTTTCCGGATTGCTTTCTTTTCTTATAGAAAATAGTTTCATGGTCTTAATTTTTATGGACGCCTGCTGATAGTTTTTAAATCCCTGTTTTCAATAATATTCCACCGCTCGATAAGAAATCCATGTGGATTATTGTCGCTGCGTGATACATTACGTAATGAACCTTCGGTAGTTAAACTGCGGGTAGTGATGCTGGTAGGCCGAACAATATTTTGGGTAGCATAACAACGAAACCGGTAAGGATACTCATTGATATCAATTGCTACACTATCAACTGAAATCGTCTGGTTTACATTACCTGAAATAAGTCCCGCATAATATCCGTTCTCTTTTAAGTCGTCATATACGCGTTTAGCACTTCCATCCGCCAGGTACAAGGCTTTGGTGATAGTTGCTTGTATGGCTTTGTCGTCTGGGTCAAGAGTAAAAAACAACCTGTGGAAAACCTTCACATGATCTTTTGCCTCAACAGGTATATTATCCTTTCGATCGGAAGCATAAGCTTCCAGTGCTTTTCCATTGGCAAGAATGTAGATCTTGCTCTGCATCTCCGCTACCAGGCTGTAACTTTTGTATAGTGTAAAACAGCAAATAACTACGCATCCCACGATTACCAGCATGGTAAAGCCCCTCACATACCGGAATGCTGTATCAATATTTTTCATCTTTTTGAACATATTTCCTCAATTAGATTATTACGAATTACCTTTTAGCTTGTTGCTCATATAGCCCGATGCGGTACTATTGCTATCATTGAAATAAGGATTGGAAGAACCGTTGCTGGCCATCCCTTGTGATATGCGGCTGGCAGCATTACCCATTGCATCCATTGCCATAGCTGCACCGGTACTTGCAGTATTTACCATACTTCTGGAAGAACTGCTAAACATGCTCGTAACCTTATGTCCGAATGCGCCGCCACCGCCAGCATGAACGATATAATTGGCTACCGATGGAACGGTGAAATATCCTACAATGCCGATGATCATAAAAACCAGGTAGGCTATATCAGTCCTGCTAAAAAAAGTCTCTCCATAGTCCTGCATCTGGGATATATCCAACGCCAGCATTTTCTCCTGTATTTTGCCGATAATGCTGCCGAAAATGTTGGCAACGGGAAGCCATAAAAAGATATTGATATAGCGGGCCAACCAAACAGTAAGTGTGTGCTGAAAACCATCAAAGACGGCAATGCCAAAAACCAACGGCCCAAGTATGGCAAGTACAATTAATTGAAACGTTCGTAACGTGTCAATACATAATGCAGCGGCTTCAAATAATACCTGAAGCACTTCGCTCATCCATTCCTTTACGGAGTTGCGAAAGTTGTACGAGGCTTTGGACATGGCAAACTTGATATCATTACCAATGCTCTCGAAAAAGCCTTCATCCGATGGATCGGCATTATCATGCGTGTATTTATACCAACGATCCCTATCACCGCTACCACTCTCTCCGACATACATCTGCCAGACGTTAGATTGTTTAATGGCTTCTTCTTTCCTTTGCAGCAAAACTGCAATAGCTTTATCAGAACCTTCTACCATTGCGGCGGTAGCCGTTACCGTTGGTTTCATAACACCATTGATCAATCCTAATATGGAAGGGAATATCAGCACGCAAAAACCAATCACGAATGGACGAAAGAGCGGATAAAAGTCTATTGGCTCGGCATTGGCCAGATGTCTCCATACTCTTGCGGCTATATACCACATTGCTGCAAATCCTGCCAGTCCCTGGCCTACACCGATTAACTGACTGCATAGTGGCATCATTTCATCATACAACTGGTCGAGTACACTATGCATTCCCTTCATATCGTTTGCCATACCTTGTGCATAGGTCAAAAAAGGCAATATCAATCCCACTACCGCCATACAGACGGCCTTTCTACACGTTGCCATATTGTTTTATTTAATTGTTTATTCCATAAATTTTCTGAATGGTTTGTGCATCGTTTCTTTCTTTTGCTCGTTGCACTGCCAGTATCGTTGTGTTGTTATTAAAGTGCCTTAGAAACATTAATTTATCCTGCATGTCGGCATAAATTCTGTCAATCGTCTGTAGCCGTTCATAATCACTCATGCGGGTTTTGCCTGCCGTGATTACCGTAAGAAGTTCATCCAGGTTACGCAAGCTCTCTTTAAAGAGGTTGTCATACACATGACCTAAATAGGACAGCTCGTCTGCTTTGAAATTGTTATCGCGTTTGAACCGGTCATAAGCATTCTTGTATTCCTTGACCAATACGACTTGATAATTGACAATATCCGCCACCCGACGGTATTTGCGTACTGTTGGACTTACTTCCATTAAACCATCAAGGAAAACTTTATGCAGATTGAAATTTCCTTCGGAAATATTTTTGATGGTATTATAGCCACCTTCCAACATCTGGTAGCCTTTCTTCATGTCGCTCAGGATTTGTTTGAATTGCGCCAGCTTTTCTACATTAAGTAGCAATTGCTGTATTTCATCGGCTTGCGCCGATGCTTTATGCGCGGGTAATAAGCTGCAAAAAACGACACTGAATATCATCACTAACTTTTTCATAACTATTTATTTTTAATGCCCTGCAAGGCACGGCTTATTTTAACCTCTGTTTGCTCTTTTATTCGGGACACAGCCAACAATTTCGCATCATTACTGAATGAATTGCAGAAGTTGAATTTGTCCTGCATATCCAGGTATAGTTTGTCTATCCTTGCTATGCGTTCATCATCTTTCATTTCCAATTTTCCATCTGTGGTTACAGTTATAAGTTCGTCCAACGTTTTTTCACAGTCATCAAGCAGATTGCTAAATGTGCTACGGATATAGTTTAATTCATCGTTTGAAAAAGCATTAGTACTCTCAAGCTTCCGAGAAGTACTATTATAGTTCTCTACAATTTTTACCTGCAGGGTTATAATGCCTGCGACCTTTCCATACTTCCTGATTGCAGGGTTAACCATTTTAAGCGAGTTGAAGTAATCACTATGAAGGTTGAATTCACCTCTGGTAAAACCACCGATTGTGGTAAGTCCTTCTTTCGCTATTTGATAACCCTTTTGCACATATCCGATATAAATTTGCAAGGCGGCGATTTGCTGAAGCAGGTATTTCTTTTGTGTTTTTTTCTGTTGGAGCCATTCGG